>DASVRR010000128.1:0-35920 GCA_036388515.1 Chthoniobacteraceae bacterium
ACAACCTAACCTTTCAAGTCATCGGCGTGCTGATTCTCGTCGCCTTGATCGGAGTGGTGGTTCTTTCCAAGCGCGAGCTGAAATGAACCTGCCGCCGCAACCAGTCGAAGGTCGAGAGTCGAAGGTCGAAAGCGTTCCCGCGCCCGACCCGAGTGCGTTCGGTTCGACTCTTTCCTTCGACCCTCGACCTTCGACCTTCGACCTCCCGCGATGACTGTCACGCTCAACGATTACCTGCTCGTCAGCGGTTTGCTTTTCGCCATCGGTTTTTCGGGAGTGATGCTTCGGCGCAATATCATCATCATCTTTATGTGCCTGGAGCTGATGCTCAGCGCCGCGAATCTTTCCCTGGTCGCCTTCTCCCGATTCCACCTCGTCAACGGCCTGCCTAACTATAACGCGCAAGTGTTGGTCTTCTTCATCATCACCGTCGCCGCCGCCGAAGTCGCGGTCGGCCTCGCGATCATCGTCGCACTCTTCCGGGCGCGCCAGACCACGCACGTGGAAGACATCGCCACGCTGAAGTTTTAGCGCACGCGTTCCTTCAGTTCCCAGACCAAGCATGGACGTCCACTTTCCCTGGTTCATTCTCCTCGCGCCGCTCATCGCCGCGGCGACGATTCAGTTGATCACCCGCCATTCGCGCGGTCTCAGCGCCACGATCTCAGTCGCCAGCGTCAGCTTCACGCTGCTGGCGAGTCTGTTCGTTTTCACCGGGAGCGATGGCACCAGCGAGATCCCGTGGCTGGATTTCCGTCCAGCGTTTTATGTCCCCATCGGCGTCACCATCGATGCGCTGAGCAAAGTCATGCTGCTCGTGGTGACGGGCGTCGGCACGCTCGTGCACATCTACTCGTTGGTTTACATGGAGGAGGATGAAAGCGAGTCCCGGTTCTTCGGGAACCTTTCGCTCTTCATGTTCTCGATGCTCGGGATCGTCCTCGCGAACAACTTCGCGATGATGTTCATCTTCTGGGAACTTGTCGGAGTCAGCAGCTATCTGCTGATCGGCCACTGGTTTACGCGGGAAGCCGCGGCTAAAGCGGCGAACAAAGCCTTCCTGGCCAATCGGCTCGGCGACTTCGGTTTTATGCTGGGCATCCTGATGGTCTGGAGCGCCACCGGCACGGTGATCTTTAGCGAGATCGAAGCGAGCCTGCCGACGCTCACCTTGAGCGCCGGTTTCCTCACGCTTGCGGTGATCTTTATCTTCTGCGGCGCCGTGGGAAAGTCCGCGCAGTTTCCGCTCCACGTCTGGTTGCCGGATGCGATGGAAGGTCCCACGCCTGTTTCTGCCTTGATTCACGCGGCGACTATGGTTGCCGCCGGGGTTTACATGCTGGCTCGTGTTTCTTTCCTCATTCAGCTCTCCGCCACCGGACAGGCAATCATCGCGTGGATCGGCATTTCGACCGCCGTGCTTGCCGCGCTCATGGCGACGCAGCAGGACGACATCAAGCGCATCCTCGCTTATTCCACACTCTCGCAGCTCGGCTACATGATTTGCGCGATCGGCCTCGCCGCGCCGGGGGCCGCGATGTTTCACCTCTTCACGCATGCCTTCTTCAAGGCGCTGCTCTTCCTCGGCGCGGGCGCGATCATCCACGCGCTGCACCACGAGCAGGACATCTGGCGCATGGGCGGGCTCAGCCGGAAGATGAAGTGGACCTTTCTCACCTTCACCGCCGGCTACCTTGCGCTGATCGGTTTTCCTTTCTTCAGCGGCTTTTTCTCCAAGGACGCGATCCTCCTCGCGGCCTGGCATTCGAACAAAGCGATCTTCCTCCTCGGCCTGATCACTGCGGCGCTCACCGCCTTTTACATGACGCGCCTGTTCGTCGTTGCCTTCTTCGGCGCACCTCGCAGCGCTGCCGCCGAACACGGCCACGACGGCCCGCGCCGGATGACCGTCCCGCTGATCATCCTCGCAGTACTTTCGGTGGTCGCCGGCTACGGGTTCATTGCGAATCGTGCGCTCGGCCACGAACTCTCGCACGCGTTGCACCTCAGTCATGACCGCGGCGGAGCGACGATGGTCATGGCGCTTGCCACGCTGGCTTTTGCTGCCGGCACGGCTGGCGCGTGGCTGCTCTACCAGGGCCAAACCAAGGATCCCGTCTCGATTCCGCTCTTCCGGAACAAGTTCTACTTCGACGAACTCTACGCCGCGATCATCGCCGGCACGCAGGATTTGCTCGGGACGATTTCGCGCTACATCGACACCTGGTTCATCGACGGTCTGCTCGTCCGCGGCCTGAGCGGCGCTGCTTGGGCGAGCGGCTTCGCTTTGCGCTTTCTGCAATTCGGCAATCTCCAGGCCTACGCCTTCCTCTTCGGCCTCGGCGTGGTCACGATGATCTACTTCATGGTCTTCCGATGATGAGGAACCACGAAAAAAGCCAAATAGACGAAAGGGGAATATGCCGGACCTCCTCTACAAGGATGAAAGCTACCAAATCATGGGCGCATGTTTTGAAGTCTATCGGGAAAAAGGCTGCGGATTTGTCGAACATGTTTACCATGAATGTCTCGCTTTCGAGTTCCAGAGGAAGGGCATCCCAGCCATCTCGAAGCCGCGGCTCCAGTTGGAGTACAAGGGCATGATCCTGGCCCAGCACCTGGAACCAGATTGGCTTTGTTTCGGCGAAATCATCGTCGAGTTAAAAGCCGTCGTCACTCTCACGGCTGAGCATCGGGCTCAGATTAAGAATTACCTCAAAGCCACCGGCAAACGCCTGGGTCTGCTGGTAAACTTCGCCGACTATCCCAAGATTGAATGGGAGCGACATCTTCACGATGACGGCTGGACCCCGCAACACCAGCCGCCGGACGACTCTCCGGAACGGCCGGACCTTCGCGCCTGATCTTTCGTCTATTTCGCCTATTTCGTGGTTCTGAATCTTCTCTGAGTTTGTGCTTAACCTGATCATCTTCATCCCGCTGCTCGCGGCCCTCGCGATCCTGCTCGGTGCTCCCGCGCGGAAGACGGCGGTGGCCGCCGCGGTCGGTCACTTTGTTCTCACGGTTCTGGCGTTCCTCTCCTACGACCAGGCACAAGGCGGATTTCAGTTTCTCTCTTCACTCTCGATCGTGCGCGAGTGGAAACTCAGTTATGCCGTTGGGGCCGATGGATTGAGCCTGCTGATGCTGCTCCTCACCGGCATCGTCACGCTCGCGGCGATCTGGATGAGTCCGAAAGTCCAGAAGCGGGAGAATGTTTACTACGCCTGTTTGCTCTTCATCACGGCGGGAGCAGCGGGAGCATTTGCTTCGGTCGATCTCTTCTTCCTCTATGCCTTCCATGAGCTGGCGCTGATCCCGACGTTTTTGCTGATCGGCATTTGGGGCAGCGGCGAACGCCACACCGCTGCCTGGAAGATCACGATCTATCTCGGGCTCGGCAGCTTCATCCTGCTCGTCGGCCTGATCGATCTTTACCTCGCGACCCCGGAAGCTTCCCGCACCTTCAACCTCATCGAGCTGCAACGCCTTTCCGCTGACGGCCTCATCCCCGCCGCTGCGCAAAGCCGGCCTTATCTTTTCCTCCTGATCGGGTTCGGCATTCTGGTTTCGTTGTTTCCGTTTCACACCTGGGCTCCAACCGCCTACGCCTCCGCTCCGACTCCCGCTGCGATGTTGCACGCGGGTGTGCTGAAAAAGTTCGGCCTGTATGGTTTGATCCGCATCGCCCTGCCGCTTCTTCCGGAAGGCGCGAAAGAGTGGGCGAACGTCCTGCTCGTTCTGCTGGTGGGGAACATCATCTACGTCGGTTTTGTCACCATCGCTCAGCGGAAACTCGATCTGCTTCTCGGCTATTCGAGCGTGATGCACATGGGCTACATTTTCCTCGGGATTGCCGCCCTGAATCTCGTCGGAGTGAGCGGCGCCGCGTTGCTGATGTTCGCGCATGGACTTTCCATTGCCGCGCTTTTCGCGATGGCTGGAATGCTGCGGGAAAAGAACCCGACGCTCGCGCTCGATTCCTTCGGCGGACTGGCCAAGCCGATGCCGTGGCTGGCGTTCGCTTTTGGTCTGGCGGCGTTCGCTTCCATTGGTCTTCCCGGTTTCGCCAACTTCGCCGCCGAGATGACCATCTTCTTCGGCGCGTTTCGTCCCGCCGCCGGACTTTCGCCCTGGAACTTCCAGCTCGCGACGATCTTCGCGCTTTGGGGCGTGGTAATCTCCGCCGTTTACATGCTGCGCGCGTATCGCGCCATTTTCATGGGGACGCCGCATCACGATTCCGCCACCTGGACCGATCCTGCCAAATCGCTGCGCTGGCCCATTGTGCTGCTCCTCGCCGTGCTGCTCATCGCCGGCTTCGCCCCCCGCGTTTTCCTGAATTACGTGCAGCCCAGCGTCCAGGCTCTCCTGTCGAAATGACTTCCCGGAATTTGGAACCACGAAATACGCGAAACAGACGAATGGGGAAGGCGGCGGAAGGCACCTCGCTCGGGACGAACGCTGGCCACGATTTTGACCCGACCTCCGCCACTCTGTCTTTTCGTTTCTTTCGCCTCTTTCGTGGTTCCTTCTTCTCCTTCCGATGATTCCCGCCATCTCCCTCGAAATCACGGTCCTGATCCTGGGCATTCTGATGCTGCTGGCGGAATCGTTCAGCAAGAGTGACGACAAACGCGGGCTCGCGCATTACGCCATCCTGGTGCTGTCCGCGCTGGTCGGTTTCTCCTTCTTCGCCAGCCCGGAGGTCGGGAATCTCGCACCGTTCTACACGGCTGACGGCACCGCGCTGTTCTTCAAGCGCATCGCGCTCGTCACCACCGTCGTGGTGCTGGTCATGGCGCTGGAATATCGGAGCGTGCTCACGAAGTTCATCCCCGGAATCACGCCCGGCGCGGGCCTCGGCGAGTTTTACAGTCTGCCGGTTTTCACCTGCGCGGGGCTGATGTTCATGGCTTCCGCCGTGGATTTCCTCCTGATCTTCGTCTCGCTCGAGCTCGTCACGATCAGCTTCTACATCCTCGTCGCTTACATGCGGCGGCAATCCACCTCGCTCGAGGCTGGAGTCAAATACCTGATCCAAGGCGCGCTGAGCACCGGCTTTTTGGTTTACGGCATCACCTGGATCTTCGGGGTGACGGGTCAGACGAATCTCCTGAAGATCGGCGAAGCCCTGCACGTTCCCGGAGTTCTGGAGTCAGTCCAGGTGCCGCTGCTTTTCGGCGTCATGCTGACGCTTGTCGGGCTCGGGTTCAAAGTCGCCGCCGCGCCGTTTCACTTCTGGGTTCCGGATGTCTATCAAGGTGCGCCCACGCCGATCACCGCTTTCCTCAGCGTTGGTTCGAAGGCCGCCGGCTTCATCGTGCTCATCCGCGTGCTGCAGCCTTTCCTCGGCCTGGAGGGCGTCGGCAGCAAAGTGCTCGCGGTCGTCGCAATCCTCGCGGCCTTGACTTTGATTTACGGAAATCTCGCTGCGCTTCCGCAGGACAATTTCAAGCGTCTGCTCGCCTACTCCAGCATCGCTCACGCGGGTTATCTGCTGGTCGGCGTCGCCAGTGTTTCCGGCACCAACAGCCTTGGTTCTGCCGGAGTCGCCGTCGCCTTTTATCTCGCCGGCTATCTGCTGATGACGCTGCTCAGCTTTCTCATCCTCATCGTCGTGGCAAATCACTCGCGCGGGGAAGACATCACCCATTTCAATGGCCTCGCGAAGCGCTCGCCGTTCCTCGCTTTCGGCATGCTCACCGCCATGCTTTCGCTCGCCGGGATTCCTTTCACCGCCGGTTTTGTTGGAAAATTCCTCGTCTTTGCCTCCGCGATCCACGCCGGTCGATTCGTTCTAGTCTGCATCGGCATCGTCACCGTCGCCGCTGGTTTTTATTATTACCTGCGAGTCGTCGCCGCGATGTATTGGCAGGAACCGAACGACGACCGCGTGATCACCCTCGCGCCGCTCACCCGATTCACGATCGGCGCATTGACGGCGGCCATTTTCTTCTTCGGCATCTTCCCGCAACCGATCCTCAACTCCCTCGGTTCCGCGCCGGCCCCAGCCGCGCACGCCGCGCGCTAAGCGTCCTTCTCGGATCCGGTCGGGGAGCACAGGCCGCTGGCCTGTTGTCTCCGGCGGCCCGCCGGAGACTTCCTCGCGGAGCGAGCGGCAAGGTGGCGGAGCCGCGGCCGGGTCTTGTTTCCGCCGCGCGTTTCCTCCGCAACGCGCTTGCGAGTTTCTTCCCCAACCCGCCGCGAGTTTCTTCCGCAGCCGACCGAACAATCCTCGCCGCAGCTTCCTTCATCGGCGCTGGTGAGCGATCTCCCCACGAGGCGTTCCGTGCTCCCGGCGAGCCGCCGGGCGCGACAGGCCGGCGGCCTGTGCTACCCGTTCGATCGACTGCGCATTGCACGCTCGATCAGCAGCGTCGCGAGACCCTGCGTCGCTTCATCCAGCGCGGCGTTCGCTTGCTTCAAAGGCGCCGCTGCACCCGCGGCGACCGCTTGTTCCACGTTCTCAACGCACCGCGCGATCTTCCCGAGTTCTTGCTCCGGAAGATCGGCGCCGACTTGCTCCAGCGCTTTCCGCACCGCTGGAAGAAGTTCGTCCGCCTTGAATTTTGCCTCCACAAAGATGCGGTCGTTCACGTCTTCAAACGCGTGCTCCAGCGAATCATCCAGCATCTTTTCCACCGCCTCATCGCTCACGTCCACCGCGCTCGAGACCTGCACGATTTTCTCCCGACCGGTCACCGTGTCGCGGGCGAGGACGTGGAGAATTCCGTTGGCATCGATTTCAAATTGCACCCCAACGCGCGCTTTTCCTTTCGGCGCGCGCTCAAACTCCAGCTCAAACTGCCCGAGCGACCAATTGTCTCTCGCGAGTTCGCGTTCGCCTTGCAGCACCTGGATCGCCATCGAGCTTTGACCGGCGACCGCGTTGGTAAACATCTCGCCGGCCTTGATCGGGATCGTCGAGTTGCGCGGAATGATCACGTTCATCAGCCCGCCGAAAGTCTCGATCCCGAGCGAAAGCGGCGTCACATCCAGCAAGACGACGTTCTGCACTGCGCCGGATAAAATCCCGGCCTGAATGGTCGCGCCGAGCGCCACGGCTTCATCCGGATTTTGCGTCGTGTTTGGCTCCCGCTGGAAGATGGACGCGACGATCTCCCGGACGAGCGGCATCCGCGTTTGTCCGCCGACCAGGATGACTTGGTCCAGATCCGCGGGCGAGAGCTGCGCATCGGCCAGCGCGCGAAGACAATGCGCGCGCGTCCGCTCGATGATCGGACGCGCGATCCGATCCAGCTCCGCGCGCGTCAGGCGATAAATCTGGCTCTTTGCTCCAGCGAAAAAAGGCAGCGGCAGCTCGACTTCTTCCGCGCTGGAAAGACGATGCTTTGCTTCCACGATCACGTCTCGCTTCTGCCAGTCGGAGAGCGGAAGATCGCATTCGGCGAGCAGCGCGGCGTCGATGTCATCCCCGCCGAGTCGCGTGTTTCCGTTGGTTGCGAGCACCTGGAAGACGCCCTGGTTCAGCTCCAGGATCGAGATGTCGAACGTTCCTCCGCCGAGATCGAAGACCGCGATCTTCGAGCGGTCGCCGAGTTTATCCAGGCCGTAAGCCAGCGCCGCCGCGGTCGGTTCATTGACGATTCGCTCCACGGTGAAGCCGGCGAGTTCTCCCGCCAGTTTGGTCGCCTGGCGTTGCGCGTCGTGGAAGTAAGCCGGCACGGTGATCACTGCACGAGCGACCTCGACGCCGAGCGCGCGTTCGGCGTCGGCTTTGAGCTTCCGCAAAACCAACGCCGAGATTTCCTCCGGAGCAAAGTCACGATCGCGGACCTGAATGCGCACCGACTCTCCTTCTCCGCCAGTCAGCGCGTAGCTGACGTCGTCGGCTTCTTCCCCAGCACGGCGGCCGAGAAACCGTTTCACCGAGTAAATGGTCGCGGCTGGATCCAGCGCTCGCATCCGGGCTGCGTGGCGGCCGGCGAGCGGTTCTCCCTTGGGCGGAAAGTGAACCACCGACGGCGTGAGGCGCTCTCCGTCGGCATCCGCAATGAGCACGGGGAAACCCGCATCCATCGCGCCGATGAGCGAGTTGGTGGTGCCGAGATCGATTCCGACGATGAGTGACATGAGGCGGAAAGGATGCGGGCTGGTGCGGGCGTTGCAAGCCGCGCCGGCGACTTCGGTTCAGTTTTGCCTGGATGAAAATGGAGGGCATCGCGCCGTCGATGCCGGGATGGGAGGCGAGCTGTGAAAGCAACGATCTGCGAAAGCGAGGAACCACGACAGACGAGCCACGGAAGCGACGGCGCGCTTCCCTCCGCGCCGTGAAGTGGATTAGCCGAGACGGAAGAGAGCTTCCCGGACTTGGGAACGCCATTTCGCCAGATACGTGAGGCGGTTTTGCAGAAGAGGCAGATCGCCGATCGTCGCCGGCCAAAGTTCGTCCGCGCGCTGAAGCTCCTGCAGCAAATCCTGATAGGCGCAGGCAAGGGCGGCGTCGATGGATTCGAAACGCTGGCGCAGCGCCTCGGAGTCACCCGCGAGCAACGCGCGAGCGAGCGGCGTGGTGGCCGCATTTTGCCGGGAAAGCCAATGCTGAAAGCTCCGCAATTCGCCGCCGATCTGCATGAAAAGATCGGCGAGTTCTTCCGGAATCTCGGCGGAAGACTGCAGCAACTCGGGCTGCTCAAGTTCCAGCAAATGCCGGAGCCGCGCGGCGGGTTCGCGCAGCGTGGAATAGGCGGCATTCAAGGCGGTGAACTGATCCGCATCGCCGCTTTCGCGAACATCCGGATGCAAAGTGGCGCTCAGCCGATGAAAGCTCGCCTTGAGTTCTTCCGGATCGAGCCACGGCCGGCGCGGTTGTTGCAAGGTGGCGAAATGATCGAGCATGCGGCGACAATGCGCGCAGTGAGCTCGCGAAGAGGCAAGCTTTTGAGAACAAAGCGCCCGCTGCTCCGGAACAAAGCCTTTCCGCTCCGCAGCAATGCGACTATGCAGCGGCCGGGTTTTCCACATGAGAGTCAGCGCCATTCCTCTTCTCGCGCTCTTTGCGCTGCTGCTCCACGGCTGTCAGCAGCAAGCCGTGACGCCCGCGGAAGAGGCGGCGGTCTTTGCGGCAATTCGCGAGCATCTTGCCGCGATGGAGCGCGAAGACATCGACGCCGCGATGGGGACGATTCATTCCCAGAGCCCCGGGTTCGACGCCACCCACGACTTGGCGCGCCAGCTATTTGCGCAAGCGGACCTGAAATATTCGGTGGCGGATCTGAAGGTGATTCGCCGGACCCGCGACGCCATTCACGTGAGTTTCCTCCAGCAGACTCGCGGCAGCGACGGCCGGGAAACCCGAATGAGCGGCGTTCACGTGCTCCGTGAGGAAGAAGGCCGCTGGAAGATCTATGATACGCCGCAGTCGCAAGTGCGGCCGCTTCCTTCCTCCGCCACACCTTTATGAAAGATCGCCCCATTCCCGTCCGGCAGGTTCAAGCCGCTCTGCTCGCCTTGGTTCTTGCCTCCGTTCTTTGCTTCGGTTTTGTCGGCGTGCGGACGATGTATGCGCGTCAGTTTGCGTTCCAGTTCTTCTTCTGGAATCTCTTCCTCGCCTGGCTTCCTCTACTCGCGGCGCTTCCGCTCTACGCGCTTCGTTCGGCCGGCGCGCGGAAGCCTCTGCTCAGCGCGGGTCTGGCGGTGCTCTGGTTTCTTTTCTTCCCCAATGCGCCCTACATCGTCACCGATCTCGTGCATCTCTATGAGCGGGCGCCGGTGCCGTATTGGTATGATGTGATCATGATCATGGCCTTTGCGCAGACCGGCCTTTTCCTCGGCTATCTCTCGCTCTATCTGGTGCAGGAAGTCGTGCGCAGTCGCTTCGGGCGGTGGCCGAGCTGGGGACTCGCGCTCGCCATGCTGGCGCTGAGTTCGTTCGGGATCTATCTCGGCCGTTTCATGCGCTGGAACTCCTGGGACGCGCTGCTTTCACCTATCGCGACCATCGCGGATGCCGCCCGGCTCGCAAATCCGGGACAAAATCCCCAGGCGCTGGCGTTCTCCACGACCTTTTTCGCCTTCTCCCTGGTCTGCTATCTCATCGTCTATTCCTTCACGCATCTCCACGCCTGGGTCGAACGCGCGCCCGTGCGGGAGCATCCGCCCGTCTGACAAAATGCGCGTTGCCGTGGCGCGTTATTTGCAGTACTCCGGGGCAGTTTTACTCCTGCCATGGGCCTTATCCGCAACCTCTTTTGGTTCTCCCTGTTCCTCCTCTCGGCGTTCGGCTTTACCGTGCTCTTTGAACACGGAACCGATCGCTACTTCGACAATGCAAAGAAGGAGTTCGACTACCTGAGCCAAATGGTCGGGATGGCGCCGAAGAAGAAGGCGGACGAAAGCGAGCGGCTCTACCGCTAGGATCAGCGGAAAACCATTGGCCGCCTGAGGCGGGAAGATTCCGCGGCGATTTTCCGCTCGGGACAACAGCGCGGCATTGTCAAACTTCGATCCCGAGTGTTAGTCTCGCTGACCTCCCCGATATGCCCATTCAAACTGACAAGGACCTGTCTGAAAATGCCCGTTCCCTTTGGCTGAAAGCCCGCAGCGCCATCGAGCTCCGCAACCACGGCTATGCCATCTCTCTTCTCCAGCAGGTCCTGAAAGAAGCGCCCGGATTTCTTGACGCGCGCAAACAACTGCGCGCCGTGGAAATCGCCGCGACCAAGGGGAAGAAAGGATTTCTCTCCGGGCTTTCCGGAGCCTCCTTCAAAGGTGGCGGGTCGGTGAAAAAAGATCCGCTCGCAGCGATGGAGATTGCGGAGAAATCACTGGAGTCGGACCCTACCAGTCCGCAGGCCAATCATCTCCTGAAGGAAGCCGCCAAAGCGGCCGGTTATCCGGAAGTCGCGGCCTTTGCCCTCGAGACGATCGTTCAGGGAAGTCCCAAGGACACGAAGGTCATGCACGAGCTGGGCGAGTTTTACCTCAGCATCGGCTCGGCGGACAAAGCGGTGGATATTTACTCCCGGATCGCCCAAGCCAATCCGACGGATCTCGTCGCGGTCAAGCGGAGCAAAGACGCTGCGGCGACGGCTTCCATGAAGAGCGGCGGCTGGGATGCCGTGGCGGAATCCGGCGGCAAAAAGGATTACCGCGACCTGATCAAAAACAAAGACGAGGCCGTCTCACTGGAGCAAAAGAACCGCGTCTTCAAGGACGCCGACATGCTCAACGCGCAGCTCGCGGAACTTTATCCGCAATGGGAGGCAAACCAGGAGAGCGTGGATCTTTCCCGGCGCATCGCGAAACTTTACGAGGATCTCCACGAACTGGAGCCTTCCAGTGAAACTCTGGGGAACGCGATTTGGTATTACACTCACACCAACACGTTGACCAGCAGCAGCGATCCGGCGGTCGCGCGGAAGATGTCCGACCTCGGCCAGCGCCAGCTCGAGCTGCAGATCAAGGAGAACGAAGATTACATCAGCCAAACGGAAGCGTGGCTTTCCTCCGGCGAAGTTCCGGAGGAAGAAGCGGCGCCTTACCGGGAGCAAGTGGAACAATCCCGGCAAACGCTGGCTGGCCTGCAGCAACAGCGTTCCGAGATGCTGATCAGCGAAGCGCGGAAGCGCGTGGAGCGCAATCCCACGGACCTTCAGTTGCGCTTCGAACTCGGCGAACGTTTGCTGGAGGCCGGCGAATTCAATGAGGCCATTCCCGAGCTGCAGAAGGCCCGGCAAAACCCGAACAGTCGGCTCAAGGCAATGGGCCATCTCGGGCGCTGCTTTGTGCTCAAAGGAATGCTCGACATGGCGGCCACGCAGCTCAAAGGCGCGGCCAGCGAAATGACGGCGATGGACGCCACGAAGAAGGACACGCTCTACGATCTCGGTTTGGTTTACGAAAAGATGAACCGCACCGAAGAGTATCTGCAGTGCATGAAGGATATCATGGAAGCGGACTACGGTTACAAAGACGTGGCGCAGCGAGTCGAAAGCTCCTACACGGCGTAGGTTTCGTCCCAGCCCCGCGGTCTTCCGGAGCAAAACCCGCCGCGCGTTGCAGCGGACGAGGAGGAAAACCCCATCGCCGGATCCAAGACGCGAGTTTCTTCCGGAAGAAAGCCCAGTCGGCGGAAATCAGCCGCTCCGCAGAGCGCCGGCTCGAGTAAACAAAGCGCGGAAGCTCCGCGGCAGTTGCATCGCGGCGGCTCCGCCTGCAACGTAGCCGTCCAATTTTCCCTGCTTCCCGCAATGGCCTGGTTTTCCTTCAGTTTCAATGACTTCGCCTTCTCCTTCCTCAGTCTCCTGCTGGAAGGCGTTCCGTTTCTGCTCCTCGGCTCGCTGATCTCCGGTGTCGTCGATGTGTTCGTCTCTCCCGAGCGCATCGCGAAACTTCTCCCGAAAAGCGGCGCCGGCGCGATCCTGCTCGGCGGTTTGATGGGGCTGATCTTCCCCATGTGCGAATGCGGAAGCGTCATCGTCATCCGGAGATTTTTGAAGAAGGGTCTGCCGCTTCCTTCCGCGGTGGCTTACATGCTCGCCTCGCCGATCGTCAGCCCGATCGTGGCGTTCAGCACGTTCGCCGCCTTCAAGGGACAAAGCCCGGAATTGATGACCGCTTTGCGCCTGACGCTCGGCTACCTGATCGCGGTTGGAATCGCGTTCATTGTCCGGACCATTCCCGCGTCCAAGCTGCTCCAGCCGGGAATCGTCGGCGAAACTGGCGCCCCCGGTCGGACCGGATTGCGCGTGGCCGCCGCGCCCACCGGACAGGATTTCTCCTCGCTGATCGCGGGAGCAAATTTCCGCCAGAAGCTGCTCTACTCGGTGCAATCTGCGACCGCTGATTTCCTCGATGTGGCCTTCTTCCTGATCATCGGCGCGGCGATCGCCAGCGTCTTCAATACCGCCATTAACCAGGAGATCATTCTTCCCTACGCGACCAATCCGCCGCTCGCGATCATCGTCCTGATGGGCCTCGCTGCGCTGATCGCGCTTTGCAGCACGACCGACGCGTTTATCGCCGCGAGTTTCGCCAGCTTTCCGCCGCAGGCAAAACTCGCCTTCATGCTCTTTGGGCCGCTGTACGACGTGAAGCTGTTTTGGCTCTACGGCGTGATCTTCAAACGCCGCGCGGTGATTGCCCTGGGAATCTTCCTCTTCGTTGTCATCGCCTTTGTCTGCTGGAGACTTGGCGTGGCGCAAATTTGGGACTCAAGTCGCTTTTGAATCCCGGCGGAGTTGGAGTATCCTCGCCTTGATTTCGCATGAATAAGCTTTTTTCTCGCTGGCTTCCCTGCCTCACGCTGGCCACGTGGAGCGCGATTCTCCTGATCATGTTTTTCACCGGACGAGTGCGCGATCTCCTTGCTCCGGAGTTTCGCATCGGCGTGCTGCTCGCCGGGATCATCATGGGCTTGATGGCCGCCGCGTTCGTGCTCTTCCCCGCGGATGCTTCGTGCTGTTCGTCGCGTGATTGCGGACACGGCCTTTCGCGGCTGGCTTCCGGAAAGGTGCTGACCTTCCTGATCCTGCTGCTCCCGATCTCGGCGGCGGCGATGTTTTCTCCGGAAGGATTCAGCGCGAACGCCGTCAGGAACCGCGGCGTGATCACCGATGCGAGCGTGCTCGGTGCGCCGAGACGGAGCAGCAGCGGCGCGCCCAAACCTCTGGATCTTCCGCTGCCGACCAAAGATCCGGCGCCAAGTGCCTCGGCTGCTGTTTCCACTCAACCACCAGCACCGGAAGGCACCGCCGCCGGAGCTTCTTTCACGCTGCCGGCACCCGCCGCCGATTATCTGCAGCGCACTCCGGAAGGTCACATCGCTGCGGAAGTGATGGACCTGCTTTACGCGGCGCAAGACAACGCGTTGCGCCGGGATTTCGAGGGGAAGACGGTCCAGCTCGTCGCGCAGCTCATGCCGGATGCGGAGAACAACGCGAGCGGGAAACGATTCAAAGCCGTGCGGATGTTTATGACTTGCTGCGCTGCGGATGCCCGGCCGGTCGCGACTTTGGTGGAGAGCGACAAGAAGCTGGAAGTCGGCGAGATGAGCTGGATCAAAATCACCGGCACGGCGACTTTCCCGCTGGAAAATGGCCGCCGGATTTCTCTCCTCAAGGCGAGTCGCGTGGAGCCGACCAGTCCGCCGGACGAGTCGATGCTCTACTGAGGAAAAAAGCCGGGAAGAGTCTGGGCGAAAGGTTCAGAATCCGTCGGGACTTCCGGGAGTCTCGCAGCTGGGGAAGAAGCTTTCCTTCTGCTTAGCCGAGGTCTTTCCCCGCTCGCAGTTGACGCTGCGGAGAGCCTCAAGCACTATCGCGCGATGCTCCCGGAAATCGAACGGCTCCTTATTCTGCAAGATCGCGACCGCAAGATGCGGACGCTGCGGCAGGAGCTGAAAGTGGCTCCTATGCAACGCAAGGAACTAGAAGCAAAGCTGGCGGCGACCAGCGCGCACTTCGAAGAGGCAAAGCTCAAAGCGAAGGAAATCGAGGTGGAGCGGAAGAAGTTGGAGATCGAGGCTCAGTCCAAGCGCGATCAGATCGCCAAGTTTCAAACCCAGAAATTTCAGACCCGGAAGAACGAAGAGTTCCAGGCGTTCACCAATGAGATCAAGCGTTACGGGGACGACGTGGAGAAACTCGAAGACCGCGAGTTGGAACTGATGGAAAGCGCCGAGAAGGCGAAAACCGTGGTGACGGAAGCGGAGCAAACCGCACGCGCGATGAAGACGCAAGTGGAAGGACAGATCGCGGATTTGACCGCGAAGACGCAGACCGTCGAGGCACAGCTCGCAAAGCTGGAAGCGGAGCGCGCGCAGTTTGCCACGGCGGTGGATGAGGAGTTGCTCGACACCTACGAGCGGCTTTTTACCAACAAAAGCGAGGCGGTCGTCGCGCTGGAACATGAAGTCTGCATGGGCTGCCACATGAAGGTGACCGCGCAGACCGCGGTCACGGTGAAGGCGCGGAAAGCCGTGGTGCACTGCGAAAACTGCGGACGGATTCTTTACCTCGAGGTTTGAGTCAGGCTCTCACGCGGCAGGGATTTGCGCGCGAGCTCGAGCAGCCGCGCGAACTTTCCTGACGACCGCTTTCTGACGGGCGGATTCGTCCAGCGCGCCGCATGAATTTCCTCGCCACCTCCACATGAACCGAGTCGTCGGCATCGAGACGGAATATGGCTGTCTGGTCTCCGGAGACACGGTGCCAGGTCCGGATGCCTGGCCGGCCCGGGTCAAAAACTACCTTTTCAAAAAGGCCAAAGCCGGCGTGATCGACCTGCACTATCGGGACTACGAGGAACCTCCCGGCAACGGTGGATTCTTGCTCAACGGCGGCCGGCTCTACATCGACATGGGCCACCTGGAATACTCTTCTCCGGAGAGTCGCACGGTCCGAGATGCGGTCGCCTACGATCTCGCCGGAGATCAGCTGCTGCAATCTGCGCTCGATGCGCTCGGTGTGAGCGAGGAGGTCGCGTTCATCAAAAACAACGTGGATCATCACACCGGCGCGACCTTCGGCTGCCACGAGAATTATCTGATGAAGCGGGAGCTGCAATTTAGCCCCAAGCTCCTCGGGACGCTCCTTTCCTTCCTCGCCACGCGCCAGCTTTTCACCGGCGCGGGGAGAGTCGGGCAAGCCAGTCCGCTGGCCTTTGATTTCGATCCGCCGAACGGGGCGGCGCCCGTGGACTTCCAGCTCAGCCAGCGGGCGGATTACATCGTCAACGACATTTACCAATGGGTGCAATTCAACCGCGCGATTATCAACGCGCGGGACGAACCGCTCGCCGACTTCCGCAAATACCGGCGGCTGCATTTGTTGATCGGAGATTCCAACATGAGCCCGTTTGCCACTGCGCTGAAGGTCGGCACCACAGCGCTGGTGCTCACTTTGCTCGAAGAAGGCAGCCTTCCGGAGGACGTGATTCTCAGCGATGCCGTGCTCGCCACGCGGCAAATTTCCCACGAAGGAACCGGACGCGCGGCAGTCGAGTTGGAGGATGGCCGGACCCGCTCGGCACTGGAGATCCAGCAAGCTTTTCTCGCTCATGCACAAGGAGTGCTCAGCGGACGGGATGAAGAGACGGATTGGGTCCTGGATCGGTGGGCGTTCACCCTGGAGGCGCTGGGGACGAAGCCGGAGTTGCTTCTCGGCGGCGTCGATTGGATTTCCAAGAAGTGGCTGCTCGAGTCCTTCCGTGAAGCGGAAGATCTGACCTGGCAGGATCCGTGGCTGCAAAGCCTCGACCTGGAATATCACAACCTCAACCCGGCCAAGGGTTTGTTCTTCGCCCTGACGCCGACCAAGGCGATTGGTGAGTTCAACGACCAAATGAGGCGACCGGAGGCCGTCTCCGTTCCTCCCGCCGACACCCGCGCGCATGGGCGAGGGCTCGCGGTTTCCCTCTTCCAGCAAAAGCCGGCGCCTTACGTGATCAACTGGGACTCCATCTCGCTCGAGAATTCCTCCTCGCTCCCCATGCCGGATCCCTTCGAGACGTACGAAGCGGAAGTGCGCGAACTCGTCAGCTGACCGACTCGGCCTAGAGCGAAGCCGCTCGCGTGATCTCGCCGAGTTTTGCTTCCAGCTTCTCGACGTGGTGCTCCGCCATCTCACGGGCGCGACGTTCTTCCATCAAAGCTTCCTCGAGCTCACGGATGCGCTGCTGCAGATTGAAGCGGATGCTCGTGCGGACCGGTTCGATCGCCGCTGCTTCTTGCTTCGGCGGCAGCAGGTCCGGAATCTCTCTCACCTGCATGATCGTTCCGTCCTTGCAGTTGGTGACCGGCGTCTCCATCCCGATCTCGCCCATCTGGAGAAACTCCCGCACCGCGCCGATCGTAGTCGGGCCGTAAAACTGATCCGGACTGACTTCGATGAGATAGTCCATCTCGAGTTCCGGAACCATCGGCGCTTTCCGCCAGTTGGTCCCGTCGTTCGAAACCTTATCGAGCGGCGAAACTTGCGCATCCAGCGACCATTGCTTGAGCTGATCGAAGCTAATCGGACCGAAGACACTGCTGTCGTCGTTCTTCATCAGGAACCAGTTTTGCGAATCGTCCATGTTCAAGGGGTCTCTTTTTTGTCGGTGGCAGTTTCTGTCGGCTTGGCAGTGGGAATGGTCAAAGTATGGCCGATCTGAAGCTTTCGCTCATCGACTTCTTTGTTCGCTTTTTGCAGCTCGGCGAGCGGCATATTGTAGTGCTTGGCGATGGAGGTCAACGTCTCGCCCTTGACGACGACATGGCGCTTGCCATCAGCGGCTTCCGCCTTGGGAACATCGGGAGAAAACTCTGCCGCTGCAGTGGGCGCCGCGGGGATCGCAGGAGAGTGATTGGTGGCCGGGGCAGCCGGCGCGAGGCCCTTCGCTTCCAGACTTTGGTTCAATTTTCCAAGTTGCTCGCTCAGCGCCTCGATCTGCTTGGACTGCTTTTCCACCAGCGCCCGAAGATCGCGCACCTCGCGCGAGGTGACGGGATCGTGCGATTGCACCGTAGGAATTCTCGTCCGCGAAGCGTCCCCTGTCGGAGTCGTGATGGAATCCTGTGCCGCCACATTTTGCGTGGCACCGCAAACTACCAGCATCCAGCTCAGCAAAACGAAAAAACGACGCATGCCGAAAGGGTTCGCATGTTCGCTGGAGCAAGGCAAGCCCCGCCAAAAGCAGGAGGTTTTTTTCGCTCCGGAGACGCCAGAACCAAGCCGCGCCGCTTGCGTTTCAGAGCTCCCGCAGTAAAGTCATCCCCATGCCTGACAGGACGCAACGCCCAGTCGGCCCCGCACCGTGGGGTCCTCAGCAAGGTGGCGGCGGCGATGGACCGAAAGCGCCCGACGTCTCCAAGCCGGATACCAAGGATTTGCTGCAGCGCATGCGCAAGGTCGATCCCAACCAGTCCCAGCGCTACCGGCAACGCACCGGCGAGTGATGGACCTCGCTCAACCGGGCGGAGCGGCGGCGACTCCGGAGGACTTTGCGAGCGTGCTCCGGCAACGGGGGCTTTATCCGCAAGTAGCGACCGCTGGATCCGGGACCGGCAATGTTTCCGGCGTGCAGCAACTCACGCCGACTCACGCGACGACGATCCTGGCGTTTAAGTTTGCTGACGGCGTTTTGGTCGCGGGCGATCGTCGGGCGACGGCAGGCAACCTGGTGGTTTATGATCGCGCGGACAAAGTCCTGGAGATCGACAAGTTCTCGCTGATGGCGATCGCCGGGGTTCCGGCGACCGCGTGGGAAATGGCTCGTGTGCTGGAGCATTCATTCCAGTTTTACCGGCGCAGCCAGCTCCAGGAGATGAGTCTCGAGGGGAAAGTGCGCGCGCTTTCGAAATTGCTCCGGGACAATCTGGGATTTGTGCTGCAAGGCGTGGGAGTGGTGGTCCCCATTTTCGCCACTTACGACACCCACGCGGCGGCCGCGCGGCTTTACTTCTACGACGCCATGGGCGCGCAGTTTGAAGCGGCCGATTTCACCGCGACCGGCTCGGGATCGCCAGCGGTGCGCAGCGTTCTCCACTACGAAAATACCTGGGGAACAAAGCCACTGGTGAAGCGGAAAGAGGAAGAAGCGGTCTTGCTGGCCCTGCGCGCGCTGGATACTGCGGCTGAAGCTGATACGGCGACTGGAGGCGTGGACCGTCGGGGCCGCGTCTATCCCATCGTGAAGATCATCTCCGGCAACGGGATCACCACGCTCGCCGAGAAGCAGCTCGCCCGGTTGTTTAAGAAACACGTCGCATGATCGAGGAGCCGTTTCGCTGGGTCGAAGCCATCGCCAACCGCCGGGAATACATCGAGCATCAGCTGGCCGGCGGAAGCCCGATTGCAGCTTTGACGTATCGCGATGGCATTCTGCTTTTCACGCTCGGTCGGGAGCGGCAGAAAATCTTCGAGATCTACGATCGCATCGGTTTGGGCGCCATTGGACATCCTGGGGATATCGAGCGGCTGCGGATGGCCGCCATCGAGGTCACGAGCACCGAAGGATTCGCCCGTTCCGCCGACGATGTGTCGCTTCGACGCCTGGCGAGCTACTCGCTGAGTCCCGCGTTGAAAGCCGCATTCGAGCAAATCTATGGAGCGCCTTATCTAGCGCGGCTTCTCTTTGCTGAGCTCGGTCGGAATGGCGCGGCGAACCTGTTTGTTCGGCTGGAATACGACGGAACTCTGCACACCAACGGCGGCGCCTTCGGTCGTGCCATCGAGGAGTTTGGCGTCATCTCGGGGACGGCCGTCTCCACGGGGAAAATGGAGCAGTTCCTCCGTGGGGAAAAGATCGGGCGACAGACGCTTCAGGAGGCGCTCTCGACGGCGCTGAATTGCTGGAGTGTCGGTCACCTGGCGCTTGCGGAAGACTTGCCGGCCGATCTTCCGTCCGCGGAGCAGATCCGCGCGCACCGGGAGGAGCAACTCGCCGCCGGTTCGGTCGAAGCCGCGGTGCTGGAGGCGGTCAGCGGCTCGCCGATTGCTTGGAGAGCATTGAGCGATGCGGAAGTCCGTCCGCTCTTACCATCCGATTCATCCTTGTGACGCCGCGATCATCCAGCAAATGGCCTTTTGGCATCCGGACGTTTCTGTGCAAGGCTTTGCACATGAAAAATGCGATGCCCTGCGTCGGGCTGATGGTTCTCGGGGGCTCGCTTAGCTTCATCCTGGCTCCGGATGAGCAATCCTCGATTGAAAGTCAGCTTGCCGCCGCTTCGTCTGCTTTCCCCATCGTGATTCTCGACGCCGGTCACGGCGGAAAAGACGACGGAGCCCGAGCCAATGGATTGGTCGAGAAAGAGCTGACCCTCGACGTGGCGCAGCGCGCGGAAAAGCTCCTCCAGCAGTATGGCTTCCGCACTGTGATGACCCGCGCAGACGATTCTTTCCAGTCGCTTCCGGAACGAACGGCAGTGGCGAACCAGACCGAAAACTCGGTTTTCATCAGCATCCATTTCAACCACGCCAACGGAGGGTCATCCACTGGAGTCGAGACCTTCTACGCGTCGGAAAAGGTGGCTCCGGAAGCCGCCTGGAATTGGGTCGGTTTCTTCAACAAGCCGGAAGAATCTCCGAGCATCGATAGCGGAGAAACGCTCGCCGGGTTCATCCAGGCTTCGCTCGTGATGCGCACGGAAGCGACCAACCGGGGAATCAAGGGGCGTCCGCTCTATGTGGTGCGTCACACGCGGAGTCCGGCTGTCCTGGTCGAATGCGGATTCATCACAAACCCTTTCGAAGCCAGGATGATTGCCAATAGCGAGTACCGCGGCCGGTTGGCCAAATCGATCGCGGAAGGCGTGATGAGTTATACGAAATCCCGCCCGCGCTCCGGCACGGCGCCGAGGCTTGCGCAGGCGGAGCGGTATTGAATTTCCGTCTTCGCTGCTGCGTCTCATGCGCCACTCGCCATGAAACGAATCGTTCTCCTCTCCAGCGTTTTCCTGTGCAGCCTCACAGCGTTCGCGGATGAACAAGTCCGTCAGGCGCAGACCGAACTAAAGGCGCAGGGGTTTTATTACGGCGAAATCACCGGGCAAGCCAGCACCGAGACCTCAGCCGCTGTCCGGCGCTATCAGATTCGCCATGGCCTGGAAGTCACCGGCACGCTGACCAAGGAAACTCTAAACAGTCTCGGCGGCAGCCCAAGTGGCGCCTCAACCCAGGCGACCCGTCCAGCCCCAGTTCAGCCACGGCCGAAGTCCATTTCTCCTCCACCTGCGACCCAGCAGCAGGATAAGGAATTCCTCCGCCGCGAGGAGACCGCCGGAACCGGAACCGCCCGCACTCTGCCGCCGCAGCAGCGTGCTCCAGCCCAAGCTCCAGCCGGCACCAGCAAAGCGCCTCCGGTCGCGATGGATCTTCCCTCGCCCGACTTTGCGGTGCTCTTCGACGAAACGCCCTATGCCACCGCGCCGCGAGTGGTCCAGGAATCCACCGTGCGCCGAGCGCAGACGATTCTCGCGGCGCGCGGCTTTTACCGGGATCCCATCGACGGCTCGGCTGGAGCAGCCACCGAGGAGGCGCTCCTTTCCTTCCAGCGAAAAAACGATCTTCCACTCTCCGGTCGCCTGGATCTTGAAACCCTCAGCCTGCTCCGGCTTCTTCCCGGCCGCCCCGCCACCCGGAGTTCACTTCCGCCCTCTCGACTGTATCGCGGAACCATCGTCCGTTAGGCGTCGCTCGCGTTCGCTGAAAGCGAGGAAAGGAACTGCTCGTGATGCTGGTGACATCTATTTCAGCTTTCGCAACTCCCCATCTGCTGGTTGAAGTTACTTTTACCGAAACGCGGACGAACGGGTTAGAAACAAGCCCTGATCGCAACCGTGCAATTTTTGTTCAGAGCGGCAAACAGTAATTATTCCAATGAGTGAGCGAGAGTTCGCATTGACCCCCTCTTTGCTCCGCGACGCGAGCGTCGGTGTCCGACACGTCCTGACCCGACGTGCAGGCAAGAAGGCGCGCCTGATTGTTGCGGGCAAATCCATAGGGCTGCTCGGGACCGAGGATAGGAGTAGCACGGGCAACCTTGCGTTCATCATTAAGACAATGGTGGACAAATGACCGACGCCCAAACAGCCGGAGCCACTGTGCGTCAGCCGCATGGTGTGATGCGAAAAGTTCTACCGAAGCTCGCCGTAGCCGTTTTGATCCTGGCTGCTGGGTTCTTTGCTTATCTCCATTTCGAGGAGGGACCAGAGCACGTCGCTCTCTCCTCGTTCACCAATGCTTCGATCTCTGACCATCCGATCAAAGCTGAGACTGCAACGATTCACGAAGCGTCCGCCGCTCCACCGAGTGCGCTGCCGACGCGGCTGTTGTTTTCACCGCGTCCAAGCGCTCAGGAAATTACGGCCGCTCTTGACTCCACGATCATCGAGAGACTGTCCTTCCGCGGGGCCGTCGCGGAGGATGCGCTCTCCTTCGTCCTGGCCCGTCTTTTCCACGATCATCCCGAGTTGGGACAGGTTCATATCGTACAATCCCATCGAGACGCTACGTCTGGTCAGTTGGTCGGGTCGAATCCTCTGGCGAACCGGTCAGTCACGATGGATTTGCGGAATATCCCCGTCCGGCATGCGCTCCGCTATGTTTCCGGTGCTTCAGGCATGAAATACACGATCCGCAAGGGTGCCATCTACTTTTACAGCGGCGCTCTGCCAACATTCACTATGCGCGAGCGGGTCGATGTATTCTCCGAGGCGATCTATTGGAGAGTTCGGGATCTCGGTGAAACGGCACAATGTCCGTTGTGCGGGAAGGATTTATGGAGTTCTCGGACCCGGGAGTGCCAACACTGCCTGATGGACTGGAGCAGTCCGGATCATCTCGAAAGGCGGATGCCCTGACTTCCGCGATCGGAATACGTATCGATCATGGTGCCGATGCTGGAGCCGTTCGGTCCTGGAAAGCGAGCTGCTCTTCCTTTAGGGAACCGATGCGGTCGTCGCGGAGCTCTACTCCGCAAACTTCACGCTCTGCAGTTCCGCCCAGACGCTTCCCACGAAGATCTCGGACTCGATCTTCAGCAGCAGACGGTCCTGATCATCGGAAAGCCAGGCGGAGGCTCGCTTGAACTTCTCGTGTTTCTCGAGTTGCAGATCCTTGGTCACTCGCTGGAGCGCAACTTCCATCTTGATCGCATCGTGAACTTTTCCGCCGAGCTTTAACTTTTCCCGAGCGAGCACTGTCACCTTCGCTAGAAACGGAGCTTTGCCGGGATAAACAATCAGGTGATGCCGCTCTCCCGGCTGCAAAGATTGGCTCCGGACAAAAAGCAGCGCGGTGTGCAAATCGAACAGATTGGGAGCCTTGAAGCGCTTGGCTTTTGCTTCGGCTTTCTCCGCAGGGTGGACCTTCTGCAAACGCGTCACTCCTTCCGGAGAGAAGTCCGCTGTGATCGTCAAAGTCCGCTTTTTGTAAGCCTCGATTTGCTGGAGTGAAACCGGGCGCAGCGTCGCTTCCACGCAAGTCGCGGTATGCTGCGAATCCATCCGCCACAGAGCGCGAGCCGCGCCGAGACTCCGGGCGTTTACCTGAAGCTGAAGCAATCCGGGCTTCGGCCGGGAGAATTCGAAGGTTCCCTCAGCGGCAGAAAGTCCGCCCCAACCAAAGCGGTAGCTCGCTTGCAGCGGCTTCAACATCGGAAACTTCCCGGGCGTGGGAGGAGAAAGCTCCGCCTGCCAGTCCGCCGCAGCTGCCACGGAGGTCCAAAACGCGATCGCAATGAGGAGGCGGATTTTCATGCAGCTTTTGGTCGGACGCGCTCGAGCGCTTTCAAGTTGATCCATCCGCGGTTGGTTGCATCCGGCAACTCGCAGTAAGCCCAATCGCCGCGTTCACTCAAGATCCAGACTTCACTCCCGACCGGCAAACTTCCAGCTGGTCCGGCACTTTCCGCCGGCGCCAGCCGCGCCTCGACTTCTGCAGTGATAATCGCGCGTGGCTGCCGCCTTTCATGGCGCCAGATTCCGGCGGCAAAATAGATGGCAATCCCAAACGCCACCGCAGCGAAAACCAACGGGGCTCCTCTTGCACTTCGCCCGACCAACGCCGCCAGCGCAAACAGCCCCGCCCAAACCGACACCGTCAAAGCCACGACATAGACCGAGTTTCCCCAGCGTGGAAAATGCCGGTCGCCCCAGTCTTCTGCACGGACTCTCGCACCGGTTTGGCCGCGGAGGAGCTTCAGGTTTGCTTGCGCTTCCGGGTGCGACGGATCCGCTTCCAGCGCGCGCTCATACTCGAGGATCGCCAGACCCGGAGCACCCAACCGATATTCGGTGTTGCCCAAGTTGTAGTAGAGGTTCGCCGTGCGTTGGCCACCGTCCAGCAACTGCCGATACTCCTCGCGCGCTTCCACGAACTTGCCCGCCTCGTAGAGTTGGTTTGCACTTTCGAATCCTGCACCGATGGCCTGCACTCCGGCGATCTGGAGCATCCAAAACAAAGCCCAGCTAATGCCGCGCATGGGTTCTCCTGAAAGCGTCGATGGTCTCCAGAACGCGGGATCGGTCGGCAGCGGAAAGTTGCTGATCCGTCGGCGCCGCTCCGGCATAGAGCAACTCCGCTCGCGAATCGAAAATTTCATCGATTCCAGCCGCCGTTTCTTCGTCCAGCGGACGAGCGTTGCAGGCAGTCGAGGCATCCACGCTTTCGGGCAACGATCCCGTGATTTCCGCCGTCTCCAGCTGAATGACCCGCGCGGCCTGCGCCAGGAAATCTGCGCGGGAAAAATCAGCCGTCCGCAGTCTCGCAAGGGTTTGCGCCTTTTCCCGACGCCAGCCAGCCAGTCGCGGAGCGTCCTGGTTCGTCCGGCGGAGTTTGCTCCAGAGCAAAGTGAGCAGCGCCGCCAGCGGAACGGATTGAGCCGCCCAAAACGATGGCCGCTCGTAAAGCGGATGAAGACTCTGCGAACTCCGGCCGAGATCATAGCGAAGCCCGAGGATATCTGTCGGTGCAGGCGATGAAGCCGCGGCCACGTCCGGGCTCTCAGACCGGGAAGGCTCCACGGCCGGCGGCGCGGCACTGCCCTCGACAGTCAACGGAGCGCGTTGGCTTTTCAGCTCGACGTACTTTTCCGCCGCTGGATCGAAGTAAGAGAAAGCAAACGCGGGCATCGTGCTCGTCTTCTGTTCGGGAATCGCCGCAACTTCGAACGTCTTCGTCCCGCTGATTCCCAGATCATCGTCCGCCTTGAACTTCGCTCCCGGCGGATAGCTGCGCCAGCCGGCGGACTCGTCGAGGATCGGCGCTTCCATCCGATCGAAGTTGCCGCGACCCGAAACGGAAAGTTGCATCGTGACCGGATCCCCGACTTTCACCCGGTCCGGGCTGCCCTTTGCCTCCAGCTTGAATTGCCCGATTGCTCCGGAGAAGCTCCGGGGCCGATCAGCTGCGGGCAATGGTTTCACGGTCAACTCCACCGCTTCGGCAGTCGCCTGAAAACGTTGATTTGCCGCAAAGAACGGATCGCTCAGGATATCTTCGTCAAAGAAATCCAGCATCGAGCGCGGTCGGTTGCGTTGAGCGCGCGGGACCTGCGCGATATAGGAACTCTGGACGGGGCCGAGTTTGATTTTGCCCGCACGACTCGGAGTGATCGCCGTGCGGAACACCCAGACCTTGTATTCGCGGCCGCCTCGCCGCCCATGCTCTTCGCGCGGTTCGCGCATCGGGTGGACGGTGTAACCTTCCCCCTGAATCTGCGGCATCGTCTCAGGTTGCGCCGGCGTGTTTGCGCTGACGTGCAACCGCACTTCCACGGGGATCGTCTCGCCGACATAAGCCGTTTCCTTCGGGAGCACCACTTCCAGAAAACCCTGCCCCGGACCTTCGCCCGCGCCTCCTTTTCCCGCCGGCTTGGCGGGACCGACCGTGAGCTTCAGCGGCTCCGTCATGACCGCGCGCCCTTCCACCTGAAAAGTCAGTGCGGGAATGGTAATCTCGCCTTCGCGCTCCGGAAGCAGGGAGAAAGTCAGCGTCGTCTCAAGGCCGGACCGTGCCCCGCCCATGCTGATGTTTGTCTGTGATCGCGAGCCGCGAATTTGCACTCCTTCCAGCCGAAGTGGCTGCATCGCGATACCGCCCACTCGATTGATCTTGATCTGAAGCTGCACTGTCTCCCCGAGCGAAGTTTCACTCGGTGACAGCGTCGCCACCGCTCTGGGTTCCTGAGCCTGCGCAGCCCCTGCCAGCAGCAACATGCCGAGAACTAGGGTGCGGAGCAAAGTTAGATAACTAATCCAGCGAGACTTCATCGATTTCAGTTCACCAATCGCGGAGCACTCTCGAGGAACGTTTCCGCTCCGCCGGATCAACTAACTGCACGCGTTCATCCTGATTTTTCAGGGAATCTAAAAGCTCCTTGGCCTGGCGCGGCGTCATCTTGCCTTGAGCAGCGGCCGCTTCCTCCGCTTCTGCTTCCTGCTGTGGGTCATTCTCCTCCGGAGCACCGGAGTTCGCCTTCAGTTCGCCCTCGCGTTTGCCTGCCTCGCCGCTTGGCACGGGCTTCGCCTTTCCGTCTTTGCTCTGACTCTCGTCCTTTGCCTGCTCGGGAGCAGCGTCTTTTTCCCCGTCGCCCTTCTCTCCGTCTTTCTTCTCCTCGGATGGTTTTCCTTCCCCATCTTTCTCCAAATTTTTCGGCTCACCCGATTTCTCCTCCGGCTTCTCTCCGCCCGAAGAGTTCGACTCCTCCTTCTTCTCCGATCCATCGGACCCTTCCTCCTTCTTCTGCTCACCGGGTTGTTTGGATTTCTCCTTTTTCTCCCCTTGTTGCGCGTCCTTCGGATCCTTCTGGTTTTCCTTCTTGTCGTCCTTCTCTTTTTTCTCCTCTTCCTTTTTCTTCTGCTGCTCCTGCTTAAGTTTCGCGAGCAAGTCCTCGGTTACTTTTTTGTTATGCCGCGTGTTTTCATCCGCCGGCGCCAGCTTCAAAGCTTGCTCATAATGCGCCAGCGCGTCCCGGAGCGTTTTCTCCTCCATCTTCGGACTGCCCTTTTGAAACAGTGTGTTCCCCAGATTGTATTCAGCTTTCGCGCGCAGTTCTGCTTCTTCCGTGGTGAGCGCCTGGCTGAATGCCTTCAGCGCCGTATCGAGATCCTGGTTCTTGTAAGCGGCGGCGCCTAAATTGAAGGCCAGAATCTCCGAGTCGGGATTTTGCTTCAGCGCTTCTTCAAATCCCTTCTGCGCCTCAGCGAACCGTCCTTCCCCATACAGCTCACGCGGCGAAGGCGCTGCCTGCATTGTGCCAACGCCCGCCAGCAAAACCGCCAGCGCAACCAGCTTGCGGCTCCCAGCCCGGAGTCTTCGGCGTTCACTGACGAACATCGAAGAAGCAAGCAGCAGCAAGCCCGCCGCGAGCGGCCATTGGTAGCGCTCGATCGGCTGACGGGACATTTTCGCGTCGATATCTTTTTCGGTCATGTTTCCAAGGCCATCGCGAACGATCTGAGTCATCTCAGCCAGTCCGCTCTGGAGGTGAACGTAGAAGCCTCCCGTCGCTTCCGCAATTTTTCGCAGGCGATCCGCATCCAGGCGCGACTTCACAAACTGCCCGCGCGCATCCTTTACAAACTCCGTCCCGCCACTCGCCCCCGGGACCGGAAGCAGCGATCCTTCCGGCGAGCCGATGCCCACGGTGAAGATGCGGACGGCGCCGTTCAGCTTGGCCGCCACCTTTAGACCGTCGGCATCCAGTTCTTCCCCATCGGAAAAGATAATCAGCGCGCGATGATCGCTTTCCCCTTTCCCAAACGCCTCCACCGAAACCTTCAGCGCTTCGGCGAGATTGGAACCTCCCTGAGGAATGATCTCGGTGTCGAGTTCCTTGAGCGAATCCATCACTGCTCCAAAGTCCACGGTCAGCGGCGCCTGGAGGAAAGCGCTTCCAGCAAACGCCACGAGACCGACTCGATCACCCTGCGATTGGGCAATCAAATCCTGCGCCGCAAGCTTCGCCCGAGTCAGCCGATCGGGCTTCAGATCATTTGCCAGCATGCTTTTCGAGACATCGATCGCAATCAGCACGTCGCGCCCCTTGCGCTTGCTCTGCTCCCAAGTGTAGCCGAGCCGCGGCTGAGCCAGGCTGACAATCAGACAGCTGACGCCCAGCAAAAGCAGGGCAAAGCGCAGCCGGCGTTTGCCCGGGCTGACCGTCCCCACCAGCCGATCCTGCAACCGTGCAGCCACCAAACCGCGCAAAAGTTTCCCGCGCTGAACTTCATTTCGCAGGAACAAACCGACCACGATCGGCAGCAGTGCAAACGCCCAGAACCATTGAGGCTGGCCGAAACTCATCGTGTCGTAAGTATCCAGTTAGATTGGTTCACGGCAGTCTCCTCCCGACCGTTTCCGACACAATCATCTGTATTGCCAGCAGCGCCAGCCCGGCTGCGAGCGGCCAGTGGAAGAGATCGCGATATTGCTTGTACTGGCTCAACTCGACCTTTGACTTTTCCAGCTTATCGATCTCTTCGAAAATCTGCGTCAGCGTCGCCGTATCCGTGGCGCGATAGAATTGTCCGTTTCCGATCTCCGCAATCTGCCGCAAAGCAGTTTCATCCACGACCACCCTTTGATTCTCGAAACGACGGAGATTTCCTTCCCGATCAAAGACCGGCACCGGCGCATAGCCACGAGTTCCCGCACAGATGGTGTAGATCTTGATCCCGATCGCCGCGGCTGCTTTGGCCGCATCGGTGGGAGTGATCTTCCCCGCGTTGTTATCCCCATCGGTGAGCAAAACGATGATCTTGCTTTTAGATTCCTTGTCTTTGATTCGATTGGCGGAAGAAGCGATCGCCGAGCCGATGGCGGTGCCGTCTTCCACCAGACCGATCACCACGCGGTCGAGGTTCTGCAAAAGCCAGCTATGATCCAGCGTCAAGGGGCTGACGAGATAGGGTTTTCCAGCAAAGCAAAGGATTCCGATGCGATCATTCGGCCGAGACTCAATGAACTGCCGCGCCACTTGTTTGACTGCTTCCAGGCGATTTGCCCGCTCGTTTCCAATGCTGAAATCCTGCGCCAGCATGGACTTGGAAACGTCCAGCGTAAGCAGGATATCGATGCCGCTGGCTTCCACGTGACTGAAGACTTTGCCTTGCTGCGGCCTCGCCAAAGCGACGATGAGCAAACCGAGAGAAAGGAGCATTAAGGTCGTCAGCCAAACTCCCGCTCGGGAACGTCGCGCTTTCCCAATCTGCCGGAGCGGCGCTACGGAAGAATAGAGGACCGCAGGCGCCGCGCCCTGGCGTCCCTTGAGCAAAGCCAGCAACGGCAGAAGAAGCAGCAAAAGCAGCAGCCACGGATGGGCAAAAGTGATTGGTCCTTCCCCAAGCGAGTTCATGCGCGGACTCCCTGGACGAATGAAACTGCACTTTGCAACAGCCGCGCACTGTCTTCCGTCGTCGCGCTGACTCGCGCAAACTTGATCATGTCGCAGCGCTCCAGAAACTCGCCGAGCAACTGCCGGTCGGAATCTGTGAACTTGTTAGATTGCGCGATGGAAGACAGAAACTCCGGCGAAGTCTGTTGCAGGGCGTGCAGACGATGTTCGCTCCCGATATAGCTTCGCAGCGTATCGGAAACCGCGATGCTGAAGGCGTAAGGTTCCAGCGTATTCACCTGCGCGCGCAGCTTCTCCAGCTCCCGGAGTGCCAGCATCCGCGGCGACAAAACGACTCCGGGTGATCGGCTCAGCACGCGGTGAATGAGGAAGATCAGCGCTCCCAGCACCAGCAGCGCAACGATCGTCCCGACGACGATCCACCACAGCGGAATCGGCAGATCCACGGGCGGTGCGATGTCCTTGATCGGCGACGGCGTTTCGGCTGCGCCTTCCGCTAGAGCGGCGAGGATCGTCATCGGATCTGCAATCGGCGTTCGCGGGTGCGGAAGAAACTCCGCAGCGCCGGAAGATAATCGTCGTTCGTCCGGAGCGAAATGGTGTCGATTCGCTTGCGGCGAAAGTCTCGCAGTCGCGCCGCATTCCGCGCCTGCACCGCCGCCGCGTAACCAGCCCGCGCCCGTCGGTCGGAGGTGTTGACTTCGATTTGTTCCCCGCTCTCCGCATCTTCCAGGGTGACTCGACCGACATCCGGGAGTTCCTCTTCCCGCGGATCCACGATCGGGATCGCCACCAGATCGTGCCGCCGGCTGGTGACGGAAAGTTGCCGGGAAAACTCCGGTGCCTGGAAGTCGGAGATGAGGAAGATCACTGCGCGCCGATGCAGCAAACGATTGACGTAATCGAGCGCGCCGCCGGGATTTGTTCCGCGTCCTTTCGGTTCAAAATAGAGCACTTCGCGGATCAGCCGGAGCGTGTGCGCGCGGCCTTTCTTCGGCGCGATGAAGAGCTCCACCTCATCCGCAAACAACAACAGCCCAACTTTGTCGTTGTTCCGGATGGCGCTGAAAGCCAGCAGACAGGCGACTTCTGCCGCGAGTTCCCGTTTGCTCAGCTCCACGCTGCCGAAGTCGCCCGACGCGCTCACATCGACCACGAGCATCACCGTGAGTTCGCGCTCCTCGGTAAACTTCTTCACGTAAGCGGCGCCATGCACCTCGCTATATTTCGCTGTCACATTCCAGTCGATCGCCCGCACCTCGTCGCCCGGCTGATACTCGCGGACTTCCTCGAAGTTCATCCCACGTCCTTTGAACACGCTGCGATATTGCCCGCCGAAAGCGGCATCGACCATGGAGCGAGTCTTCAGCTCCAGCCGACGGATTTTCTTCAGAATATTGCGGGCAGCTTCCATGCAGATCGGTCTCTCACGTCAGGAGATCGGGCTCTTCACGGTACCGCCAATCCGGCGAAGATTTTCTCCACGACTGCCTCACTGGTGATCTCTTCCGCTTCGGCCTCGTAGCTGACGATGATCCGATGCCGGAGCACATCCAGACCGACGCTTTTAACATCCTGCGGCGTCACGTAGCCGCGTCCGCTCATGAAGGCGCGCGCGCGGGCGGCGAGCGTCAGGGCGATGGTCGCGCGCGGCGAAGCGCCGTAGCGGATCATTCCGTCCAGCTTCAGCTTGTAGGCAGCGGGTTCGCGGGTGGCGAAGACCACGTCTACGATGTAATCCTTCACCCGATCATCGACGTAAATGGAGTTCACGATCTCGCGGGCGCGGATCACGTCGCCGGGTTCTACGACTGGCTGGACCTTGATCCCCGGCGCACTGGTGGCCATCAGATCCAGGATTTTACGTTCCTCCGCACGGCTGGGATAACCAACGCGCAGCTTCAACATAAACCGATCCAGCTGCGCCTCGGGCAGTTGGTAGGTTCCTTCCTGCTCCAGCGGATTTTGCGTGGCGAGAACCAGGAACGGATCGGCCAGCGGGTAGGTCGTGTCGCCGATCGTGACCTGCCGTTCCTGCATTGCTTCCAGCAAGGCGCTCTGCACTTTTGCTGGAGCGCGGTTGATTTCATCCGCGAGAATCAGATTCGAAAAAAGCGGGCCTTGCTTGGTCGTAAATTCTCCCGTGCGCGGATTGTAGATGAGCGTGCCGATCAAGTCCGCGGGGAGCAAATCAGGCGTGAACTGAATTCGCTGGAAACCGGTGTTGATGCAGTGCGCCAAAGTTTTGACGGTCAGGGTTTTCGCCAGACCGGGCACGCCTTCCAGGAGCACGTGGCCATTGGTCAGCAATCCGGTGAGCAGGCCATCGACGAGATATTTTTGCCCCACGACGACGCGCCCGATCTCTTGCTGGAGCGGCGCGATCCACTGGCTGGTTTCTTTGACTTGCTGCGTGAGTTCCTGAGTCGTGGACATGGGAGAGGCATGAGACTGCGGAAGCGCCGGGATGTTCAAGGTGAGAAGACTGGGGAGGAAGACAGAGGACGCAATCGAGAAGACAGAGAAGAAGATCACCTTCGAGCGCGGAAGCTCATTCTCTCCTGTGACCTCTGTCTTCTGGTTCCGCTTTTACTTCCGCTCGCGGGCTCTCAGCGCGAACCAGGAAATCAGATACGTCCCGAGCAGCCAAAAGCCGTGGCCCATCAGCGCGAGCCACGCCGGACGGCTTCGCTCGAAGACGGCTCCGGTCTCGAGTTCACGCTCCGGATCCAGGTTGCGATAGCTCTGCGCGTGATCCTCCATGAGCTTCCCGTTTAATTCACGCTGCCAGAGGAAGCTCGTATCGAAAACTGTCTGCGCCGAAAATGTCGGCGTTAGCCGGCTGACGCGCAGCACGGGCGGATGCCGGGTGTCGTGCGCTTCCGGATCTTTGCCGGCGGCGATCAGCTTATCCGTGTATTCGCTGATCATATCTCCGGGAGAAACCGTGTAGCCGGAGAAGATGATCATCGGGATGAGCATCAGCGGGACGATCATCACGGCCTGCATCACCGAGCGCGCCAGGGAGGAAATGGCGCAGCCGATTCCCACGGCGGCGACCGTGGTTCCAAAGAGCGCCGCGAGTTGCCAGACCACCGCACCATCACGGCCGCCTTCGAAGAGCAGCGCCGCGGCATACAGGATGAACGCCTGCAAGGCAGTAACCGCCGTGAGGAAGATAAACTTACTAGTTAGATAAGCATGCGCTCCGACGCCGACGAGACGCTCGCGTTGATAGATTGCGATCTCTTTTACGATCTCCTGCGCGGCATTGCTGCAGCCAAACCAAAGCGTGGCGATATAGGCAAAAAACATCACGCGCGGGCGTTCATCCGTGACCCAGCAAACCAGCGCCGCAATGACGATCGGCTGCCCGAGGAGAATGAGGAAGTTGCGCCAATCCGAACGCAAAATGGCCCATTGTCGATGCAGCAAAATCGGCAGGGCAAAAGCTTGACTGCGCGCTTCGGCGAGGTGTCTGGACCCGGGCGGTTCTTCTGCTGGAAGACTCGCCGCCGTGCGCTGGTGAAAGGCGTCCTGCCACTGCTTCGGCGGACGTTCCTGAAGCTGATCATAAAGCGCCGTCAGCTTGTTCACTCCGAAGTAACTACGCACTTCTGCGGCGGATCCCTGGAAGGCCAGGCAGCCGCCGACCAGGATGATCAGCTGGTCCATGAGGAAGGCGTTTTCCATCACGTGAGTGGTGCAGACGATGGTGCAGCCGGTGTCGGCGAGATCGCGCAACACTTCCATGAGCTTAAACTCGGTCGCTGGATCCAAACCGGAGCTGGGTTCATCCAGGAAGAGGATGCTCGGTTTTGCCAGCAATTCCGCCCCGACGCTCACGCGTTTGCGCTGTCCTCCGGAAAGCTGGGTGATGGTTTTCCCCGCGTGCTCGCGCAGGCCGAGCTGGCTCATGGTTTGCAGGATGAGCTTCTGCAGCTCGAGCTTTGGCGTATTTGCTGGAAGACGCAGCTTCGCGCTGAAGCGCAAGGCCTCGGAAACAGTAAGCTCCAGGTGGACGATATCTTCCTGCGGAACAAAGCCAAAGGAACGCACCGTGTGGTCGGCGTAAAGGTCTTCCCCGTCCACTAAAACGCAGCCTTCGCTCGGCGGCGCCATGCCGCTGATGATCCGGAGCAATGTCGATTTGCCCGCACCGCTGGGGCCGATGATCCCGATAAAGCGAGACGCCGGAATCTGGACCGAAACGTCATCCAGGATCGTGAGATTCCGCGTGCGGAGGAAAATGTTGGTCGCGCGGATGGAACCGCCGGAGGTGTTCGTCACTCGGTTCAGCGCGTGTCCATCGAACTGGAAGAAAAACGGTCCGATCTGCAGGCGATCGCCGACCGTGAGTTCGTGGGTGTCAAAGCGATGCCCGTTCACAAAGGAGCCGGCGGTGCTGTGGAGATCGGTCACGCAGCAGCCGCCGTCTTCCACCGGCAGCACCTTTGCATGGCGTCGCGAAACGCCGGGATCATTCAGCCAAATATCGATTCCGGGTTCGCGTCCGATGATCAACTCGCGACTGACCTCGATCCGCTCGGTTTTTACTCCGAGCACCAACATCTGCGCCTTTTCCTCCGAGGAAGTCGCGACCGTGTGCGTGGGCAGCTGAGTTAGTTCCCCGAGGCCAAACTCCAGCACCGCGGGACCAATCCCGATCCGATCTCCAGCACGCAAAACGGTAACTGCCTGGATGCGCGTGTCGTTCACCCGCGTTCCGCGGACGCTGCCGAGATCCTCCACAGTGCAGACCTCTCCATCCCAAGTGAAGCGACAGTGTTGGCGCGAAATCTCGACGTGCGCGAGCGGAAGATCGGCGTCCGTGGCACGGCCGGCGATCAAGGTGCCAGCTTTGAGCGGCAAAACGCGCGGCGGCAAACCGGCGATCAGCGCCAGATAAGCAGTTGGAGGAGAAATGTTCAGAGGAGTAGTGAACGAAGGTCGGCAGGATTGAAATTGCCGGTCCCCATCTTTAACTGTCAGAGCTTTCCACCCAAACCCGAAAGTTAGATTCCGATGTTCGGCATCAACAAACGTCCCACCCGAGCGGAATTCCTCCTCATCTTTGGAATGCTGTCTGGATTGCTCATTTTGTCCGGAGCAATCGGATTCGGCACCAGCGTCTTTGGCAAACCTCAGGATCCGGAAACCGCCGCGGAACTCATCCGCTACTCAGCAGTTTCTTCCGGATTGGGATTGGTCTTTTTGATCCTCACCGGATTGGCGCGTTCCCTTCATCGGTGATTCGTGGCGGCGCGCCGAGCTTCCGGAGAGCTACGGCAAAACAACCCAGACTTCGGCTATCCGATTCTTCTCCAGGTTTGAGGCATCCAGCAAAGTGGACCCGCCCAGTGCCACGGCGTGCACCACGTTTTGGATGCCGATCTCGCGCTTCATCGCATTGACCACCGCATCCGCTCGAGTCTGCGAATAGGCGAGGTTCATCTTGGCGTCGCCCTTCGGATCGGCGTAGCCGAGGATGACGAAAACCGCCGTCGGATCGTTCCGCAGTTTTTCGAGGTCCGGCTTGTTCAACTCCGCCTGAATTGCCTGGATCTCCGCCGCTCCGAGCACAGCCTTGCCTTTGGCAAAAGGAACAGTGAGGACCAAACCCATTTGCCGCGCGCGTTCCACGCTGTTGTAGAGCTTGTCTTTGTTCACCTGGCTGACGTTCGGCATCAAGTCGATCCGCTTCAGCACTTCGGCTTTGATCGTTGGATCGACGGCGAGATTGATCTTCTGCACGGCGGTGACTGCAGCCGGCGGTTCGGCTTCGCCTTTGCTCGCGGGGTTCGGGATCGGAGCCGGTTCGGTTCCGCCGGCGGAGCGAGCTGGATCCCTCGCTGGCGCCGGAGAGGATTCCGCGTGCTTCGGCTGGTCTTTCCCCGGCTTGAGCTTCGGCAGGATCACCGTTGCGGTGATTGCGAGCGCCGCGAGCGCTCCGAGGCCGACTGCGATGCCGATCCATTTAGCCGGGGAAGCTTTTACTTCCTGCAATGGCTTGCCGCATTCGGCGCAGACAAAAGCGGTTCCCTCCGGCACGTTCGTTTGCTCGCCGCGATAGGCCAGGAGACAGCCCGAGTAGTTGTGACATTTGCCCAAGCGAGACATAGGCCGGTTTATAGGTCCGGCGTTTCGGCGACCGCGAGCAAATTTTCCCCAGCCCACCTCGTGAGATCTTCCGGAAGAGGCGACCGCCAGCTTAAAGCGAGGTCCGGCAGATGGAGCGCGGCGGAATGCAGCGCATGCCGCGGGAGCAGCAGCTTTGCTGAAAGGTGCGGCGTCCAGCCGGTCTGGATGAACTCCAGATAGCAGCCTTCGTCCGGACCATAGATCTTGTCGCCCACCACCGCGTGACCGGCGTGCGCGAGGTGCACCCGGATCTGATGCATGCGCCCCGTCTTCGGGAAGGCTCGGATCAAAGCGAACGGTTCGTCCCGATCGCCAGTGAACCGCTGCTCCACCCGAAACCTCGTGACAGCCGCCGCTCCTTCCGGATGCACGGCTTGCTTCAGATAAATCCGCGAATCCCCGCGATCGCCTTGCCGCAGGATGGGCGCTTCCACCGTGAACTCCTTCCGCGACGGCCAGCCCCAGACCAGTGCCAGATATTCTTTTTCGATCCGCCGCGCCTCCATTTGCTGGTGCAAAGTTCGCGCTGCATCGTGCGATTTCGCGACCAGCGTGAGGCCGCTGGTTTCCCGATCCAGCCGGTTGATCAACGAAACCTGGCCGCCATTCGCGATTTCAAAGGCCAGCAACTCGCGCAGACCATGCCAGAGCGTCAGGCGGCCGGTGGGTTTGCTCGGGTGCACTTCCAGAAACGGCGGCTTATCCACGACGATCCAATCCGCCGATTCGTCAATCACCCGGATGATTTGCGGCGCGGTGTTCGGGTGAAAGTGCGGCATCGCGGGAAAGCGAGCCTGCCGCTTGCGCCGGGCATTCTCAAGCGCCGCGGCTGCCGACCGTGGTTCCGCGGGGAAGGTCGCGCTTCGGTTTGGGGAGCACAGGCCGCCGGCCTGTCGCGTTCGGCGGCTCGCCGAACGCCCGAACGTTGCGGACGCGCCACTTTCGAAAACACGCGGTTCCTCGTGCGGTGTTT
>DASVRR010000129.1:0-11873 GCA_036388515.1 Chthoniobacteraceae bacterium
CCTGTCAGGACGAAGGCGTCGGGATTCCGGAACAATATCTCAAAAAGATCTTCGATCCGTACTTCACCACGAAGCCGAAGGGCTCCGGTCTCGGACTCGCCACCGCCTACTCGATCGTCAAAAACCACAGCGGGCACATCAACGTGGAGAGCAAACCGAATGCAGGCAGCACTTTCACCGTGTACCTGCCAGCGAGCGACAAAAAGCTGACCGCCCTGACCACGGCGGCACCGCTGGTGCAAGTCCCCGCCGGCAACGGCCGCATCCTGGTGCTCGATGACGAGGAGGCCATCTGCATGCTCGTCACCTGCGCGCTCGAACCACTCGGCTACGAAGTGACGGAAACTCAGGATGCTCTCACTGCGATCGGCAAGTATGAGCAAGCGATGCGCGACGGGAACAAATACGATTTGGTGATCAGCGATCTCACGATTCCCGGCGGCATGGGCGGGCAGGAAGCCATCCAGAAGCTCCGGGGCATTGATCCCAATGTGCGCGCCATTGTCAGCAGCGGTTACGCGAATGATCCGGTGATGAGCCGGTTTGAAGAGTTCGGCTTTTGCGGAATGATTGCGAAACCCTACGAGATCGACGCGCTCGGCCGGAAGGTCGCCGAAGTGCTCGCCCTGCCGGTGGATCAGCGCGTCATCTACCACGAGTTTGAGGCGCGGCGCACCGCCTGAAAAGGCGGCTCACGGCTCCACGATCCGCGTGCGCAGCGCGTAGCGGATCAGCCCGAGCAAAGTGCTCACGCCGACTTTTTTCATCAGCCGTTTCCGGTGAGTTTCCACGGTGCGCGAGCTGATCGCCAGCCGCTCCCCGACTTCGCGGCTGACGTGGCCTTCGCACATGAGCTGCAAGACCTCACGTTCCCGCGCGGTGAGCGAAGTCAGCGCCGGACGACCTCGGCGGCGCTTTGGTTTGAGCGAGTCGGCGTACGCTTTGGCCGCGAGCTTGGAAGTGAAGAACGGCTCGTGTTTCGCCACGGCCTCCACGGCGGCGATCAACTGTCTTCCGGCGTCGCTTTTCAAAACATAGCCGCGCGCCCCAGCAGAAATGACCTCGCGCACCAGTTCGTCGCTGTCATGCATCGAGAGGATCAACACTTCCGCGGTCGGAACCTTCCGGCGGATCTGCCGCGTGGCTTCGAAGCCGTTCAGCTCCGCCATCCCGATGTCCATCACCACGACATCCGGCTGATGCCGTTTCGCCAGCCGAATCGCGACCCGTCCGTCCGCGGCTTCCGCTACCACGGTCCAGCCTGGCTGATCCGCGAGCAAGGTCGCCACGCCGCGCCGGACGACTTCGTGATCGTCCACCAGCAGGATCTTGAGCGTGGAACTCATCCCGCGCGCGGCAGCAAAGCGATCACCGCGGTGCCGGGATGATTCGGCTGGATGACGAGCCGTCCACCGAGTTGCAGCAGCCGCTCTTTCATCCCCGCGATTCCGACGCCCAGCGCTTCGCTTTCCTGCGGCGGCGGCAAACCTCGTCCCCGGTCGCGGATTTCCAGCACGATCAGGGCGTCTTCTTCCTTCAGCACAATGCTCACCGTCGAGCTGCCGGAATGCCGCAGGACATTGAGGAAGCTCTCCTGCACGACTCGAAAGAGCGTCATCTCCACCTGCGGCTGCAAGCGGCCGAGGTTCGCGGAGACTTCGAGTTGCACGTCGATTTTGCTGCGATCCGCAAAACCTTCCACATACCAGCGCAACGCCGCGGCCAAACCTCGTTCATCCAGCAAAGGCGGGTGCAAAAGATACGACGTGCTCCGCAGCTCGGTGGTGGCTCGTTCCGCCAGCTCCTGACTGTCCGCGAGAATCTGCCGCCGGCGCAAATCCGACGGCGGCGGATCTTCCCGAGCGAGCACCGCGAGATTCATGCACAACGCCGCCAGCGTCTGCGCGGTGGAATCGTGCAACTCCCGCGCGAGCCGCCGCCGCTCTTCATCCTGCAAGCGGAGCAAACGCCAGGAAAGCTGTCGCAGCCGGCGCTCGGAACGTTTTCGCTCCGTCACATCCCGCACGATCGCGCAGGTGCCGGTGATCGCGCCGGTCTGATCGCGCAAGGGAAAGATCGAGAGCGACACCTCCAGCAATTGCCCGCTTTTCGCCACTCGCACGGTTTCCTGGTGGTGCACTTCTTCCCCACGGCGCACTCGCACCTTTAGATCTCGAGCTTCTTCCAGCCAATCCGGAGGCGTCAAAACGAGTGTCGTTTGCCCGATCATCTCCGCCGCAGTGTAGCCGAAGATCATCTCTGCGCCTTGGTTCCAGGACACGATCTTCCCCTCCACGGAAGAGCTGATGATCGCGTCGTCGCTTGCCTGGACGATCAACGCCGCGCGGCGCAACTCCGACATTCGGTAGCGCATCCGTTCCTCGAGTTCGGCATTGGATCGCTCCAGCTCCTCACGCAGCGCGCGCAGTTCGCTGATGTCCGTGCAAGTGGTGACGTAGCCCAGCGGTTTCCCCTGCCCGTCGAGTTCCGCCGCGACTTCGCCGAGCACCCAAACCGTTCTCCCATTGCGGTGCGCATAGCGAAACTCCGTGCGGAAAGTTCCGCGCTTTCCGCTGAAGCTGCGCCATTCCTCAGTGATCCGCGCGCGATCTTCCTCATGCACCACCTCCTGCCAGCTGGAGCCAAGCACCTCGGCGCTCTCCTTCCCCGCCAGCTCGCACCACCGTTCATTGGCGTAAATGCAACGTCCCTCGCGATCGGCGCGGTAAATTCCGACCGCCGAGATGTGCGCCAGCGTCCGCAGCCACTCATATTCCTTGAGCATTCGCGCGGCGTCGTAATCGCGAGCGCGGCTCCGTCCGCTCGTCGTCAACGTCGTTTCCTCCGGACCTCTCGCCATCACCGGGGAAAAGTTACGCGCTGCGTTCCTGCAGATACCAATCGTAAGTCTGCGTGATCCCCTCGCGCAGCGGAATGCTCGGCTTCCAGCCCAGCGCGTTGATCTTCGAGGTATCCAGCAGTTTCCGCGGAGTTCCGTCGGGCTTTGAGGAATCAAAAACCAGTTCGCCGGTGAAGCCGATCACGTCGCAGATCAGCTCGGCCAGTTCGCGGATGGAAACGTCTTCGCCGCAGCCCACATTGATGATCTCGGGCGAGTCGTAGTTTTCCAGAAGGAACCGGCAACCGGCAGCGAGATCATCCACATGCAGGAACTCGCGTCGCGGAGTGCCGCTGCCCCAGACCGTCACTTCACGCGCGCCCGCCAGCTTCGCCTCGTGCACTTTGCGCAGCAGCGCCGGGAGCACATGCGAGTGGTTCAAGTCGAAGTTATCTCCCGGGCCGTAAAGGTTGGTCGGCATTGCGCTGATGAAGTTCCGCCCGTATTCCCGAGCGTACGACTGGCAAAGCTTGATCCCCACAATCTTCGCGAGCGCATACGCGTCGTTGGTCGGCTCCAGCGCACCGGTCAGCAGCGCCGATTCGGGGATCGGTTGCGGAGCAAATTTCGGGTAAATGCACGAGCTGCCGAGGAAGAGCAGCTTGCCGGTTCCATGATCGTACGCGGCCTCGATCAGGTTGTTTTGGATGGTCAGATTCTCCAGCAAAAACTCCACGGGATAATCGTTGTTCGCCTTGATCCCGCCGACCTTCGCCGCCGCGACCACCACGATCTGCGGCCGGTTTTCCGCAAAAAACTTCCGGACTGCTGCGCCTTCTTTTAGATCCAGTTCGGTGCGCGTGCGGGTGAGAAGATTCGTGTAACCCTGCCGCTGCAGTTCCCGCAGAATGGCGCTGCCCGCCAGCCCGCGATGGCCGGCCACGAAAATCGTGTCGCTTTTTGTCATGGGCGCCGAAGCTAGCACGGGCGCGCCTCCGGGAAAGACCGAACGTGCCTCCGCGTGGTTTTCTCGACAGGGCTTTGCAGCCTTGTTGCCCGCCGAAACCGGCTTCCAGGCTTGTCGCCAATCCAACCGCGAGTATTTTCCTCCGCGTGATCCAGACGATCGACTTCGAAACTCGTTCTCCCGCTTAACCTCATGATCACCGTTGCCGTCCTCGGGATTTTCCTTTTGATCATCGCCGCCACCTTTTGGCTGGTGAAGAATCGGCGGGAGACTCGAAAGGCCGCTCACGAAGCTGAGGGCAAGAACGTCATATCCGACGATCTCCGGCGCTCGTTTTGGTTTTCGGGAGCCACCGGATCGGGACACGGGAACGTCGGCGGCTCATCCGATGATGGCGGTGGCGATGCAGGAGACTCCGACTAAAAGGCTCGCGCTGCTGCTGGTAGCGGACCTCGCCGGATCTAGCGGCGCGACACGCTCGGGCTATCTGTTCGAAAGCTTAGCCCGCGCTTTCGCCGCAGCGAGCCGTCATTGCTCGTGAGACTTCCGCTGTTCCAGCAAGCCGTGGAAACCATATAACCGCGCATGTTCTCCCGCCTTGTCTGGATCCATGCGGTTTTGCTGATCGCGACTGCTTCCGGGGAAGAACCGGTCAGTGCGGTGAGAACGCTGATCCCGTGGCTTTTGCAGGAAGCTGAATCGCTGAAAGGCATCTCCTTTGCCGAAGTGATTTCCGCGACTTCCGGCAAGCGCGTGCTCCCGGTGGACCGCGCCGATCCGGAAGATCAACGCGTGCTCGCCGCGGTCGGCAAGGCGCTCGACGCCGTCCTGCTCGAAATGAATGCGCCTTCCAGCAAGACCCGCAGCGCCCGGCGCGTGAATGAAATGAGCAGCCACTTTGAGAACGCGCTGCCGAAGCAACTGAACGCGGTTTCCGGCTTGAAGTGCAGCGTCCCGAAGACAACCGCCGGCAAACTCCAGCGCTCAGGTTACCCGGATCTCCGGCTGCTCGACGAGAAGACCGGACGCATCTTCTACCTGGACCCGAAGCTCTTCGCGCAAGAGAGCCGCGCGAGCAGTCTGCGGACGTTCTACTTTGAGCCGAAGCAACAGACCAACAAGGTCACCGAAGACGCGCGTCATCTCATCATCGGCATCGCCCACGAACGGATGCCGGACGGCACGGTGCGTTTTGCCCGCTGGGAATTGGTGGATCTGAGCAGTTTCCGCGTGCGCTTGAAGGCGGAGTTTGAGGGGAGCAACGCGGACCTTTACCGGCCGGAAGCAATCGTCGGCAGCGGACCGAAGTAGCGGTCGCGATCCGGATCAGAAGCTGGCGGGAGTGCGCCGATCTTCCAGATGCCGGAGGAAAGCCGCGAGCCGTTCGGCGACTTGCTCCGGCTGCGAGTAGTGGACGCAATGCCTTGTCCCCGGGAGTGTGCAGAGCTCCGGATCCGGAAGAGAGCGCGCGATGCGCTCCGCCCAAGTCGCGACCGAAATCGGATCGCCGCCCGCGGTGATGATCAAGGTCGGCGTGGTGATCCGGGGAAGCTGGCGTTCGATAAAATCGGCGAACATCAGCCGGATTGTCTCCACGATGCGGCGCGGTCCGGCGCGGATGATGTCCACGAGCATGTCTGGCCAAAGTCCGAGCGATTCGTGGGGAAGATCGGCCAGCAGCCGGAGCGCCTGGAGGACAATGTCGTGAGCGTCCGCATCGATCGTGGGCGCAATCAAAGTCAGCGAGGCGAGACGTTCCGGAGAATTGGCGCCGACATGCGCCGCGATCTGGCAACCGAGCGAATGGCCCACGAGATGACATCGCTCCAGCCCCGCCGCGGACATCCAATCGACCATGGCTCCAGCAAGTTCCGGCATGCTCAAGGCGTGGCTCGGTCCCTGGCTCCGACCGAATCCGGGAAGATCCAGCGCGTGGACTTCGTGCTCTTCCGCGAGCACTTCCGCGAGCGGGATCATCGCGAGACTCGAGATGATCAAGCCGTGCACCAACACGAAAGGCGTCGTCCCCGGGCGTCGCGAGCTGCGGCTGAAAAGCGGGCGACCTTGCACTTCGGTCCAGCGATCCTCGAGCCGCGGTTCGTCGGCCCAGCCGTAGTCGCGGAAGAATTTCGGCCGCCACGGTTTCGGCAGCTCGGTCGGCGGCAAAGACATCGCTCAGCTCAATCGCGACTCCAGCTTCTGGAGCAATTGGTAAGCGGCCACGGCTTTCCCCTGCTCCAGCGCTTTCATCGCCTTGCGCAGCTCCGTGAGCGCGGCTGCATCGGTCTTTGCTGCAACAGGCGGCGTTTTCTCCGCAGCGCGCGTGGTTTCTTCCGGAGCAAAAGCCAGGATGTTGGTCGAGCGCGTCGGCGTGGCGGTTTCCTTCCGTGGCTCCGTGGATTTTTTCTTCAGCTCGCCGGGATCTTGTTTCGGTTCGGTGCGCTCCTTCTTTGGTTCAGCGGCCTTTTGTTTGGCTTCGTCCGGTTGCTTAGGTTGGCTGGGTTGCTTTGTTCCAGCGGCTGGCTTCGGCTCGGCGGTTTTCTTCTTCAGTTCGGCGGGCGCCGCTTTGGGTTTCGGTTTTGGCTCCGCGGGTTCCGCGGTTTTCAAGAGCTCATACTTGATCCCGATCACCCGGCGGCCGTCGAATTGCGCGACTGATTTCGGGAAGATCAGCAACTCCACGCCTTTCTCTCCGCCGTAACCCACCGTGCCGAAATCCTTCTGCCCGCCGGTGGTTTCCTGGTGAACGCTGAGCACTCGCTGCTGCTTCAGCGCGCGCTGAAAGTCGCCGTCCTCCTCCGGAGCCGTCCAAAGCGTGTATGGCTCGGGCGCGCCGCTCTGCGCGACCACTTGGGAGAAGCGAACCGTGTTCATTGTTCCGCCCCATCATTCGCGCCGCACTCGCCCCTCGCGCGCCGCGCCAGCAAAAGCTCGACTGGAGGGCATCGCGCCGTCGATGCCGAGGCCCGCCACGGAAGCGACGGCGCGCTTCCCTCCAGCTTTCCCTCCAGCTTTCCCTCCAGCCTTCCCTCCAGCCTTCCCTCCAGCCTCCCTCCAGCCTTCCCTCCAGCCTTCCCTCCAGCCTTCCCCTCCAGCTTTCCCTCCAGCGGACCAGGCCAGACCAGGCGCATCTTTCCTTTCTTCCGCGACGTTCCGCGTGTTTGAATCTTCCTCACTCATGGCCGCCGCTCCGCTGTTCGATTCCATCGAAGATGTCCTCCAGGAGATCCGCGCCGGGCGCATGGTGGTGGTGACCGACGACGCAGATCGGGAAAACGAAGGCGACCTCGTGATGGCTGCGGAAAAGGTCACGCCCGAAGCGGTGAACTTCATGATCACGCATGGCCGCGGGCTGATCTGCGCGCCGATCACCGAAGAGCGCGCCGAGCAACTCGGCCTGCAGCGCATGGTGCTGGAAAACCGCGAAAGTTATCGCACCGACTTCACCGTCTCCGTCGATGGCGCAAAATCAAAAGGCGTCAGCACCGGCATCAGCGCGCACGACCGCGCCCGCACCATCCAGCTGCTCGTGGACCCCGCGGCCACTCCGCAGGATCTCGTGCAACCCGGACACGTCTTCCCGCTGCGGGCAAAACCGGGCGGAGTCTTGCGGCGCGCCGGCCACACCGAAGCCAGCGTGGATCTGGCGCGTCTCGCCGGGCTCCAGCCCGCCGGAGTGCTCTGCGAAATCTTGCAAACCGACGGCACCATGGCGCGTCTGCCGCAGCTGCTGAAGTACCGGAAGAAACATCGGCTCAAGCTCTGTAGCATCCACGATCTGATCGCCTATCGGCGCAGCCGGGAGCGGTTGGTGGAACGCGAGCAGATCATCCAGCTCCCGACCGATTACGGCGAATTCACGCTGCACATGTTTCGCTCGGTGATCGATGGCGGGCATCATCTGGCGCTGGTCAAAGGCGAGATCTCGCCGGACCGCGCGACGCTCGTCCGCGTGCACAGCGAATGCCTCACCGGCGACGTTTTCGGCTCGTTGCGCTGCGATTGCGGGGATCAGCTGCACACCGCGCTCGCTCAGATCGAAGCGGCCGGACATGGCGTGCTGCTCTACATGCGCCAGGAAGGACGCGGGATCGGCCTTCCAGCAAAAATCCACGCTTACAAACTTCAGGAAGAAGGCCTCGATACCGTGGAAGCAAACCTCAAGCTGGGCTTCCCGGCGGAGCTCCGCGACTACGGACTCGGCGCGCAGATCCTGGTGGAACTCGGCGTGCGGAAGATGCGTTTCCTCACCAACAACCCGAAGAAGGTCATCGGCCTGGAAGGCTACGGCCTGAAGATCGTGGAAGTCGTCCCCATCAAGTCTCCGACCAATCCCCACAACGCCAAATACCTCGAAACCAAGCGCGTGAAGATGGGGCATTTGCTGTAAAGCACGCCGATCTTCCTGCGGCCTGAGCTCTCACTTGCGCCGGGCAATTCTTGCGCTCTCTTTACGGCCCGCTGGACCTGGAGGTCAGCCCCCGCACCGTATGATTCGTTGCTTCCTGCTCATTGCTTTTATCACCCAGATCGCCTTGTGCGCTCCGGCTGCCCCGCTCGATCCGATGCTCGGCGATCCGAAGCTCTGGACGTGGAGCCCCACAGAATTTGAGGCCGCGGCAAAAGGGCTCGGCTTCGAGTGGGTTTCCGCCAGCCGTGATTCCGCCCGCTCGACCGGACCAGCTTTGAAGATCTTCGGGCAGCCCGTGGTAGAGGCGGTGGCGCGCTTCGAAAGCGAGAAGCTGAAAGAGATCACGGTCGCGATTTATGCGCGCGGAGACGCGGGGGATTTGGGTAAGGATCAATACGCCGCGTTAATCTCCGGCACGATCAAAGCCGTGGATAGCGCGACGGGCCTGACCTTCACTCCGCGAGGCAAGGATGCCACGAATTTGGTCCGCGCGGATGGCGTTTTCTGGCAGACGGCGCAGGCGCGGTATCTCCTCGAATACAGTTCGGTGAAGGAAGTGAAATCGCGCAGCATTCCCTTCCGCGCCGAGTTTGTCCGGATGGAAATCACGCCTCCGGAGAAGAAGAGGACGCTCTTCGAGCAAGCGCGAACGCCGCAGCCCGCGGCTGCGCTGGGGAGTCGCTCGTCGCCGCTTCAAGATCGTGTGAAGAAGCGCCCAAACGGCGACGTTTTGCTGGAAAATGTGCCGATGGTGGATCAGGGCGACAAAGGCTACTGCGTGGTCGCGAGCACGGAGCGAGTCGTGCGCTATTTCGGTGGTCAGGTGGACGCAAATGAACTGGCGCAAATCGGAAACTCGACTGCGGAAGGTGGAACGAGCACGACCGGGATGTTCACCGCGCTGAAGAAGGTGGCGCCGCGCCTCAAGGTCCGGGTGAAGCAGCTCGAAGAAACCGATGTGCGCGGCGTTTTGGCGCTGATCAAGGACTACAATCGTGTCGCCAAAAAAATGGATGCGACGGAGATCGATGATCCGGGAAGAATGATCGACGTCGCGGGGATTTACCGGCTGATGCAGCTCGACGTCTTGAAGGCGGCGCGCATGAGCAGCCGTGCGGATGCGGGGAAGTTTCAGCGCCAGATTCAGGCGCAGATTGATGGAGGTGTTCCGCTGCTCTGGAGCGTGCAGCTCGGGATCGTGAAGGAGCCGGGGATCCCGCAAAATGCCGGCGGCCACATGCGTCTGATCATCGGCTACAACACGGAGAAGAAGGAGCTGATCTTCAGCGATTCGTGGGGTGCCGGGCACGAGGAAAAGCGGATGCCGATGGACGACGCCTGGACGATCACGACCGGGCTCGCTTCGATCGAGCCGCTGTAGGTCCAGCCGAGCCGGTGGGCTCGCGGCGCACGGTGCGCAGTGACGGGCTGGGAAGTGGAGAGACTTTGCACCCCGCGATCTGTCGCTCGGCGCGGCGAGCGCAGGCGGGCTCGACATTGTTCCGGGCGCGGTCACAATGCCCGCCCCGAGCGCGCTTTCCTGGCGCGTTGCTTCAGTTCTTCACCCTGCTCCACCCCTCCATGCACGCTCATTCCTCCTCGCCCGAAGTCCTCGAAACTCGAATCGCTCCGGCCACTTTTTTTGTTTCTTCCGCAAGTCTCGGGGTGTTTGAGGCCGACGGATCTTCGGCCCAGGACGCGGTGAATGAAGATGCCGCACAAACCACCGCCGGTTCTGACGTCGCTTTCCTGATGGGCTCGGGCGACAAGCTGATCTTCGACGTGGATCACGATCGGAAAGCCGATGGCGGCGAGACGGTGCTCCTCCAGATCCTCGCGGGTCGCGCCATGGTCTTCCTGACCGATCGCGACGCGGACGGCGCCTTTGATCCGTTCGAACTGACTGGGCTCGCGGTCAGCGACGGCTTTTCCGCCGCTCTCAAGACCGATGTCGCGGGCGATATTGTGACGGCGTTGGATCCGGCGGATCAATTCACCGCGACGGCAACGCAAGTGAATCTCCAGAACTCGGCCATCATCGGTCTGACTTCCACGGGATCTGTGGGAGACGTTGCCGCGGGGAAAAACATCTCGAATGTGAAGCTCGGCCGGCCCATCTACGAACCGGCTGACACCACGCCGAGTGCCGCCAGTCTTCGCACCGGCACCGCCGCCGGATCTCCAGGATACTCGTTTGGCGATGTGGTTTTCTCCTCGACCAGCGTCCTCGTGCCAGGTGGGGAAAATGGCGGGGATATCACCAATGTTAGCCTGGCGCGAGGAGCGCGGTCGATCCTGACCGGCAACGGAGGCACCGGAGTGATCGGAGGCTCTGGCGGCTCGATCACTGGACTCACGATTCTTGACTCGTTCGCTCCACTGACCCTGGTCACCGGCAACGGAGCTTTTTCCTCAGATGGACTCGGCGGAGCGGGTGGAAACGTCAGCAAGGTCAGCATCACCTCGAAGTTCCAGGACGGCCCGATGCTCTTCACGACAGGCGTCGGAGGCGAGAGCGCTGGCGCTTCCGCGCTCAATGCAGGCGGTGCTGGAGGCAGCTTTTCCGGCATCACTCTGAAGATGGGCGATGCGGATGGAACGATCAGCTTTGACGCGGGTCTCGGCGGGAACAGCAGCGGCGCAGCGGCTGCCGGCGGTGCGGGCGGCTCGATTTCAACCACGTCGGTTTCCTTCGCGGGCTTCACGGATAATCCGGTCGGTTTTGCTGGAGGCGCGGGCGGAACTGGCGGCGCGAGCGGTGGCGCTGGCGGAAGTCTTTCGGCGATTTCGGTCAAAGGAACGACCTTCGATGGCGCGGTGATTTTTACTGGAGGTGAAGGCGGAGCCGCCGGCAGTGGAGCAAACGCCACCGGGGGAGCGGGTGGAGCACTTTCCAAGATCACGCTTGCTTCCACCGGTTTTGCTTCTGCTGGAGCGAGATTCGTCGCAGGCGCCGGCGGCGATGGACCGGGAGCCGCCGACGGCGGTGCAGGTGGAGGAATCAGCGGCGTTTCTCTGAAGCTCAACGGCTCCAGCGCGATCACTTTCACCGGCGGTCAAGGCGGCGCGTCGGTTGACGCTGACGGCGGAGCTGGCGGCAGCTTGCTCGCGCTCACGCTGGGCGTGGCCGAAGCGACTGGGGCGGTCACGCTGGAAGGCGGCATCGGAGGCGCTGGCGAAACCAGCGGCGGCCTGGGCGGCAGCATCGCCCAGGCAAAGCTCACCGTCGGGAGCGTTCTGGATCCGGTCATCGCCCGGGGTGGTGAAGGCGGAGACGCAAACAACGGCGGTGTGGCGGGAGCGGGCGGGAGCGTCTCGGCGTCCTCAATTGCCATCTCGCGGCTCGCCAATTCCGAGATTTCCTTCCTCGGCGGCTTGGGCGGATCGGCCACCGGCACGGGCGGAACTGGCGGCGCAGGCGGCGCAGTTTTCGGCCTCAAAGCTTCCGCCTTGGTGCTCGGTTCGGCTTTGGTCCAGGGCGGCGACGGTGGCGACGGCACCGTGGCTGGAGGAGGCGCGGGCGGAAAAGTCGAAACCATCACGTTTGGCCTCGGGCAGCATGTGGAAGGTGCGGTCGCTTTTCGCGCGGGGAATTCCGGGACGGGCGGCGGAGCAACCGGTGGAGCCGTCTCCGCGGTGAAGTTGACTGCCGGCCA
>DASVRR010000130.1:0-1994 GCA_036388515.1 Chthoniobacteraceae bacterium
GATCGCTTTGCCCGAAAGCACGACCGGTGAGGTAGCGCGCGGCAAGGGGAAGCTGCACGGAATCAAGGGCGCGCAGGTATTCGCTCAGCCGTTGAATCTTCTTCAGCTTGCTGGTGGTGCCGGCGATTTGTTGCCCGAGCAGGGCAAACTGATGGAACTCGGATGCTGACTGCTCCGGCGGTTCGCCGGCGGTCGGGCGTGGCGCGGCGACGCTGGTGCGCTGCGCGCCGAGGAGCGAAAGCTCGAGCTGGTTTTCTTCGCTGAGCGCCCAGGCTTCCACGCCGCGGTCGCGAAGATCGCGGGCAAAGGCGGCCGCGAATCCGTGCAGCGTCAGCACGCGCTTCGGCTGCACCAATTCGACGTAACGGAGCAAGTCCGGATAGTCGGCGTGATCGGTGAGCGGAAACGCCGCGTCGCATTGATAGCGGAACACGGCACCCGGATCCAAAGCCCAGCCGGTGAGGACGGCGGTGCGGCGATTTTTGATCCGCGTGATCATCACCGATCGGTTCGCGCTGGGCGGACAGATCAGGACTTTCCCCGCGACGTCGCCGGCGGAATAGCGTTCGTATCCGCACGGGAATTCTGGGCGGAGTGCGCGATAGATTTCGGTCATCCGGAAGACCGAACCGTGGAGCATCGGCGTGAGTCCCGCAGCCACGAGCGCGCAGAGGATTTCCTGCGCTTTGCCGAGAGAATAACCGAGCAGGACCGGCACCGCGTCTTCTTCCAGAGCCTCGCGGCAAAAGGACACCATCTCCGCGATCACCTGCTCGGTGGGCGGCATGCAATAGCGCGGCAGCCCGTAGGTCGTCTCCATGATCAGCGTCTCGGCTGGCCGCCACTCCGTGCGCTCTGCGGAAAGACCGGACCGCAGCTTAAAGTCGCCGGTGTAGAGCAGCGTGCCGGCTGCGGATTCGATGAAGGATTGTGCTGAACCAAAGATGTGTCCGGCGGGCAGCAGCGTGATCGCGAAGTCGCGGAACTCACGGCGCTCGCCGAACTCCAGCACATGTTCGTGCCGGGTGCCGCCGAGTCGCTCCTGCATCAGCCGCGCGGTTCCGGCGCTGGTGATGACTTCCTCGTGGCCGGCAATGTGATCGCTGTGCGCGTGCGAGACAAAGGCAAAGGCCCGCGCGTCCCAAGGATCGAGCCAAAGGTCGTGCGCGGGAAGTTCGAGCCCGCGCTGATAACGCACGTCAATCATTGCTCTGAGTTCGTCTCCGGAGCCGGGAGCAGATGAGGAAAAGATCTGGGCTGCTCCTAATCGTCCTCGTCCTTCGCGAGTCGCTCGAGGGTGATTTGAAATGAATTCGCTTCAAACTTTAACCCGCCGCCGGAATCAGAAGCACGCGGTGATCGAGGCCGAGTAGGAGCACGACGTCGGAGCGCGCGGTACGCAGCTTACCTCATCTGGTCTGCCCCGGAGTCGTTGACACTCTGGGAACACGCCGTCTAAGTTCGACCCCGCATGAAACGATCCTTCTCGATGCTGGCTCTCCTGGCGCTCACCGCGTCCGGCCTTGCCGCCGAGCCCGCCCGACAGCTCGACAAAGCGCCCGTGCTACCGCTGGCGATGGACGATGCGTTTCAGTTTCGGAAGACGAAAATCTTCCTGAATGAGCCGGCGCTCCTCAAGCCGACTACCGACAGCATGATTTCGTTTGAACGGCAGCGCGTGAACTTCGGCGCCGTGACTCAGTATGACCGGCAGCAACGCTACGGACATTATTACACCTTCTTCTGGAAGTCCGCCCGGAAGGCCGACCTCACGCTGCGTCTGGAGTATCGGCAGCAAAGCCTCGGTTCTTACGTCCAGGCAAAAGAACTTCATTACTCCGGCGTAAAAGGTTCGGTGAAATCCGAGTTCAAGGTTATCGGCGACGACTACGCGGACGACGGCAAAGTGACCGCGTGGCGGGCGTTGCTGATCGAAAACGGCCGGATCGTCGGGCTGACGCAATCCTTTCTCTGGAACTAAAGTTGTTAATGAA
>DASVRR010000131.1:0-15960 GCA_036388515.1 Chthoniobacteraceae bacterium
CAGCCGCGCGCCATCGGTACTGCGGAAGAAGAAGCGCTCCGCCAGACGGGGATGAAAGACGGCATCGCCTGGGTGCGTGCCGATCGACCGACACAGACGATGCTGCTGCTCCTGGCGATTTCGACCCTCTGCATCTCGCCATTTTTCATGGTGATGATGCCGCTTTATTCCCGGAACATTCTCCAGGTCGGTCCGTACGAACACGGCCTGCTCATGGCTTCTTCCGGAGTCGGCGCCTTCGTCGGCTCGCTCTTCTTGCTTTCGATCCCGCAGGTCCGGCGATCGAGCTACCTGCGTCTGGCCATCGGTGCGATTTCCGGGGCGATGCTCGTGCTTTCACTGTCGCGGCATCTCGCGGTTTCGATCGGCTCGATGATCGTCCTCACGCTCGGCACCTCCACCGTGTTCGGCCTCGCCAACACCATCGTCCAGGAACGCGCGCCGGATCCGATCCGCGGGCGCATTTCGGCGATCGTCGGATTGAGTTTCTTCGGCGTGCTGCCTTTCTCCGGCTTGTTGGTCGCGAGTTTCGCCGACCTCGCCGGATTGCGCGCCGCGATGGCGACCGCGGCGATCTGCTACGGCATTGGCGGCGGATTGCTCCTCTACTTCCACCGGCGCAGCAGTCACCGGGAGCGAACCGCCGATCACGACGCCAGCGCTCCGGAGGAAGAGTAGCGCATCTTCCGGGGATGCTTTTGTTTCGCTCCGTGGACTGCAGTGAAGATCGGCGCTGGAGGGCATCGCGCCGTCGATGCCGCGGCGGGAGCAGGCCACGGAAGCGACGGCGCGCTTCCCTCCACACTCGGGACGAAAACCTGCGGGAACTCCGCCGCGGTCCGCTACTCCGTCTCCGCGGCGTTGATTGCGTTGACCAGGATCCGCAGCCGCCCAAAGTTCCGCTGATGCGGCTGGAACACTAGCCGCGGATACTGCGCAAGTTCCGGTTCGTTGGCTTCCTGAGGCAAAGCCGTCGTCTGCACGATCTCGCCGGTCTGGAGAATATCGGTGAACTCCGCGTTGAGCTTCGTCACCGCGTCTGCCGTGAGTCTGGTCGTCAGCCGCACCACCATGCGCGGGCCGACCCAACGATAGCTGCGGAAGTTTTTGTAGAAGCGCGTGATCATTTCCACGGCTTCATCCACATCGTGCGTGGACTCGAAGAAGTTGAAGTCTTCCTCAGAAACCAACCCGAGCTTCAGCAAATGCTCGCTGAGGAAAGCAAACCAGGTTTCCCAATAGCGACCGCCCGGCTTATCCACCAAAACCACGGGGAAGATCCGCGCCTTCCCGGTCTGCATCAGCGTCAACACCTCGAAGCCTTCATCCATCGTCCCGAAGCCGCCGGGAAAGAGCGCGATGCCGTGCGTCTCCTTCACGAAGTTCAGTTTGCGGGTGAAAAAGTAGTTGAAGTTCACCAGCTTCGTATCGCCGTGAATCGTCTCATTTGCCCGCTGCTCAAAGGGCAGCCGGATGTTCAAGCCGAAGCTCTGCTCACGCCCGGCGCCGCGCTGCGCCGCGCCCATGATTCCGTCGCCGCCGCCGGTGATGATCATGTAGCCGTGCTCCACCATCTTCCGGGAGAAAGCTTCCGCCGCCAGCGCCTCCGGCTCGGTGTCCGCGGTCCGCGCGGAACCGAAGACGACGATCTTCTTCTTCCCCCGATACGGCGCAAACATCCGCGCGGCATACCGCAGCTCTTTCAGCGAGCGATTGAAGAGCTTCAGATCCGCCGTGGTGGTTTGATCCCGGCCGAGCTTCAACGCGGTGATGATCATTTCCTCCACGAGATCATTGCTCTTTTCGCACCCGTAATCCGCCACGAGTTGCTTCACCCGTTCATCGAGCCTTTCGCTTCCGGTGGTTTGGGTTTTGTTCGGCGTGCCGGCGATCCCGCCGGCCGTAAAGTCCTGCATTTCGTGGTGGTGAAGATTGAGAGTTGAGCGAAGGAATTCCCCGCACTAGAAGCGGCGGCCATTTTAGCTCGCGACCCGCGTCTCACAACCCCCATCTTCCCCGCCTTCCGCCATGATCGTCGTCCTCAAACCTCACACGCCCCGCCCGCTCGTCGATGCCGTCATCGCTGAGGTCCAGAAACTCGGCTACGATCCACGTCCGATCTTTGGCACGGAGCAAACAGTCATCGCGGCAATCGGCGACGAGCGGACGCATCACACGCTCGAAAGCCTCACCGCGCTTCCGCAGGTCCAACAAGTCATGCGCGTGCAGAAACGCTTCAAACTGGTCAGCCGCGAGTCGCATCCGGCGGATTCGATCATCGATGTGGACGGGCTGAAAATTGGCGGCCCGCACTTTGCCCTGATGGCCGGTCCGTGCTCGGTGGAAACCGAAGAGCAACTGCTCCAGACCGCGCACGCGGTAAAAGCCGCCGGCGCCACGGTGCTCCGCGGCGGCGCCTACAAACCACGGACTTCTCCCTACGAATTTCAAGGACTCGGGAAGGAAGGACTGCGCCTGCTTTCCAAAGCAAAAGCCGAAACCGGGCTGAAGATCATCACCGAGCTGCTCAGCGAAAACCACGTCGATTCCGTCGCGGAACACGCGGACATTCTCCAGATCGGCGCGCGCAATTCGCAGAACTACCAGCTTCTGATCGCGGCCGCCCGTTCTGGCAAACCGATCCTGCTCAAACGCGGATTGAGCGAACGGATTGACGAGTGGTTGCTAGCGGCGGAATACATCCTGGCGCACGGAAATCCGAACGTTTTTTTCTGCGAACGCGGCATCCGCACCTTCGAGACTTACACGCGCAACACGCTCGACCTCGCGGCGATCGCGATCTTGAAAAATGAGTCGCATTTGCCAGTGATCATCGACCCGTCGCAAGGCTGCGGCCGTGCCGACTTGGTGCGCCAGCTTTGCAAAGGAGCCACCGCGATGGGCGCAAATGGATTGCTCGTCGAAGTGCATCCCAATCCCGCCGAAGCCCTGAGCGACGGACAGCAGCAGCTGGATCTCGAAGGCTTCGCCCAACTCGTCCGCGAGCTCGATCCCTTCCTCGCCGCCGCCCGGCAGGATACACCGGCGAAATAGCGTTCCGATCGGGCGAAGATCACGGCGAACCGGTCCGGCGCAGAGCGAACACGGCTGTCCGACGAGGGAGGCGGGTTGCTTCCGACCCTACTTCAGCACTCGGATTTTAAGGTTCCGGAAGGCGACTTCATTCCCATGATCCTGGAGGCAGATGTGCCCTTTCGGTGCTTTGGCAAATCCTGCCATGGCGGCGAACTTCGACGCCGCGACCTTCTTGTTCCAATCTTCCGAGCCGATTTCGTATTCGACGTACTTCGTTCCGTTCATCCAGTGCTCGCACTGGAAAGTTCCTGCGGCGGTCTTCTGACATTTCAGGACGAAATGGTTCCATTCGCCGACGGGTTTGGTCGTCTCAACAGTTGCTGGATAAAGCCCGTACATCCAGCCGGACTTCTGCGGATCCTTCCCTTTCACATCATCCTGAATCTGGATCTCCGGGCCCGTGTGATACGGCTTGGCGCCGGTTTCGAGCACTTTGAACATCAGCCCGGAGTTGCCGCCTTCGCTGATCTTCCATTCCAGCGATAGCTCGAAACTTTCGTATTGCTCCCGCGTGACGATGTCTCCGCCGCCTTTGCGCACCAGTGCTCCGTTCTCCGCGACCCATTGCTCCGGAAGCTTCTCCTTCTTGTAACCTCGCCAGGACACCCCGGCGTCTTTCCCGTCAAAAAGCAGCGTCCATCCCGCAGCCTTTTCCGCGTCGGACAAGGTATTCAGCGCCGGTTCCGCAGCAGAAAGTGAACTGAGGAAGAACAAGGAGAGAACCGACAGGCGTAAGGCAAACATGGTGGGTTTAGATGATGGTCCGTTTGAGTGAGCGAAGGCAGTTGAAATCGAATCGAAACTTATCGCGGAGCCGCTGGGGGCATCGAAGCTTTCAAGCCCTCGAGCAGCGACGCATTGCCAGTCTGAGCCTTCCAGAAAGGACCGGTCAAACACGACTCCGGGACATGCTGCCCGAGCAACTTTTTGTCTGCATCTCCGAGTTGCCCGACCACGAATAGCGGCAGCTCCGGAATGCCATTCCGCCCTTCTTTGAAATCGGTTCCGCGCTTCTGGATGAAAAGCCCCGCACAAAAGATTCCACCTTCGTCCCCGACCGCCACGTCGATTTGCTTGGCCGCGCCCTGCTGCATCTCAAACCAATCGCCAAAGAAGCTCAGCGTGTTCTCCTTGGATGGAAACTTCACCGTTCCAGCCTTCTCGCGTTTATCCCCGGTGTAGCCATGATCCGAGGCGTCCAGCACCACGCGTCCGCCGAGGCGCACGATCATCACGTTATCGCCAAAGCCGACGAACCGGTAGCTGCCTGCCTCGGGCGCCGCGACGCTGCCTTTGTAATGCGCGATCCAACCACCTGGACCGCTCTCCGGCGACTGAAACGCGCGGCCAGCTTCACTGTCCTGAATTGCCGGAAAAAGAAAGTAGCGGGAGACGAGTTTTGTCGCGGAGGTGAAAGCCTGGTTCGGACTCGGGACCGGCCAGGATTTGGTGAAGCGCGTGACAGTTTTGCTGTAGGCACCGGGGTCAAAGCCAGCGATCGCCTTGCCCTCCTGCGTTTTCTTGAAGTCGTAAAAGGTTCCCTCCAAGCCGCTGGACTCGCCGGAGCGCGGACGCAGACCGAAGAGCGACAATCCTCCGCCACCGCCGCCGCCGCCCATTCCACCGCCACCCGGCGATCCGGCGCCAAAACCAGCGCCTCCCATTCCGCCCATTTTGTTCGGCGTGATCTCCGTCGCGGTCGGCATGGAGATCATCGCCGGAAGCGCCACTTTGCTCAGACCGGAAGTCGTGATCCGCTTTGCCTGAGCCGGCGCGCTCATGGTGTTCTTCTTCCTGGCCATCGAGACTTTATGCTCGAGCGCCCGCTTGCTCACGCTGGTCGTCGGCGGTCCGCCGGCGAAGGTGAGTTTCCGCTTCGCCTGCATCCGGTGCACGACGAGGACGGTCGCGCCGATCCCGAGCAGCAAGTGCACAAAGATGGAGATGAAGAGAAACTTGCTCGCGAGGATTTTCGTCCACAGCGTGCTTCGCCGCGGACCTGCCGGATTCGCAGCTGGCACGTTCTCCGGAAGAAGCGCGGGAGAAGACATGGCTATTCCTCCTCGCTCACGGTGAAAGTCACATTGCTGATCCCGGCGACGCTGAGTGCATCCAGCACATCCACCGTTCGGCTGTATTTGGCCGCGGGTTCGCTCACGACCGTTACCATGCAGGGCGACTTCGACTCGTCGCTCGCTTTCTTCAGTCGGATTAAGGTGGATTGCAGCAGACCCAAGTCGCGGCTGGTCGGAGTATCCATCGGCTCGTCATTCAGCGAAACCTCACCGGCTTCCGTGATATTGATCACCTGCTCATCGACAAAATCTGTGGACGTGCTGGTCTCCGCACTTCCCGGCAACTGCGTGTTCAGTTCCTTTTCCACCTTCACCGCGCCGGCCATGACCATGAAAAAGAGCATGATCACGAAGACGACGTCGATCATCGGAGCAATCTGAAATCCGACGTTGCCATCGGACGCGCTGATCTCAAAACGGCGGCGGCGAGTCATCGGTCAGTTCTTGTTTGCCGCGGAGAACGAGATGTCGGCGATGCCCGCTTCCGCCGCTGCGTTCATGGCAATGGAAACGCTCAGCGCGCTGGCGTTTCGGTCACCGCGAATCACGCAGCGGAATGTTGGATTCGCGCTCTGCGTTGCCTTCGTTTCGCCGACTTTTTTCGCAATCGCCAGGGCCTTCACCAGTTCCGGCGTTTCCGGATAAAGCCGGTCGTCCATCACATATTCCGCACGATTTTTTGCGGCATCCCAACGCACGTTCACGACCGCTTCCGAACGCGTGTTGTCCTTCTTCAGAGCGTTCGGCGAGAGCGGCAACTCAATCGTTTGATCCACCTTCAAAACCTGCGCCGTGGTGATGCTCATAAAGAAAATCAGGAGCACCAGCAACACGTCCACCATGGGCGCGATCTGAAATTCCGGCTCGCCCTCGCCGCCGCCTCCGCCGCCGGCCATGTTAGGAAATCCTCCGGTTCATTTTGCTCCCCAGGATTCAAACAGCGGCGCCTTCCGCAGCACCGAGATCGGGAGAACCCGTCCAGTTTGGAGCTGCCGCGTAGATTTCCTCGTCTCCAAGGTGCGCCCCGGCGAGTTGCTCATACGGCATCTTCCGGAGCAAGCCGGCCATCGTGTCCTGCACGTCGTGCAGGATTTTGGCCGCGCGGTTCCGGAGGAAATAATAAGCGCTGAACGCTGGAATCGCGATGAAGAGACCGGACGCGGTGGCGACCAGCACTTCGCCGATGGCCGCCGAAAGACTCGAAGGATCGCCGATGCCGGCACTCCCCAGAGTTTCAAACGCCTTGATCATCCCCGTGACGGTGCCGAGCAGGCCGATCATCGGGGTGCAAACCCCGATCACCGACAGATAACTGATGTAAGTCTGCATGTGGGAATTCTCCTTGGACATCTCGGAGAACATCCCTTCCTCCGCTGCAGCTTTGCCTTCCCCGAGCAGACTGATCGTCACCCGGCAAACATTACTAAAGGGCGACGGATTCGCTTTGCAGTAGTTGTAAGCGCCCACGTAATCGCCTTGCCGAAAATAGTCTTTCACCGCTTCGACTTGCCGCTGGGGAAGAACCTTATTCCGCCCGGTGCGGATGACGCCATCGCCGATCAAATACATGGTCAGGATCGAGCAGGCGCCAATCGGCACCATCACCCAGCCGCCTTCCTTGATTTGTTCCCACAGCGTTTTTGAGTGACCGGCTGCGGGTGCTCCGGCCGCTGCAGGTTCGGCAGCTTGCGCGGGCATCCCGGCGAATCCGCAGAAGAGCGCTGCCGCCGTAAGCGAGAGGAGATAAGCGTGTTTGAGTTTCATGGGGAATGGAGATGAGTGAGAGGATGGGGAACTATTTCGGCGGCGGACTACCGCTCTCGATCCGGTCGATGCGCACGAGTTCCTGCTTGGCCTGCGCTGCCTCCGGCGAAGCGGGGAAATCTTTGATCAGTCGCTCCAGCGTCTCCCGAGCACGCGCGCGATCTTCCAGGCCGATGTATCCGCGAGCGGCTCCGAGCGTCGAAGCTGGCAGGAGATGTTTTTCCTCCGGAAAGAAAACCGGGATTTGCAAAAAGGCGAGCACCGCGGGGTCGTATTGCTTGAGGCCGAGATGACTCTGACCCTTGTAAATCGCCGCAACAGCGAGGACTTCCGGAGCGGCAGATTCCTTCATGACTCCCTCGAAGAGTTGAACCGCCCGCGCGTATTCTCCGCGCCGAGTGAGGAGAGCTGCGGAAAGAGCCCGCGCCGCCAGTGTGGTTTTCGGCTCGGTCGCAAAGCGCGTCAGTTGATCGACCAGGGAAGCCGCCTCCTGATCTTTTCCCTGGCTGAGGAAGGCGCTCACCCGGAGCACGCTGGCGTCGCTCCACCAGCTTCCCGGCGCATCGCGGAATCCTTCGTAATAGCGGAACACTGGATCCAGCTGGACATTCGCCTCGGCGAACTTCCCCTGCGCGATCAGCGCGGATGCCGCCTTCAGTTGAGGCGGTTCCGGAAATTCAATCTTCGCGATTTTCTGCACCGGATAGCCGACCTCATCCACTGGAGCCGCAGCGGCGACCGTCCCCGCCGCGCTGGCCGGCATCTGACGTTCGACCCGCGCCATGATCAGATCTCCGCTGCGGCGGACGATTCCTTTTGTGGCAATGATGCTCCCGTCTGTCAAAACAATGTTCTGCCCGAGAGCCAGGCCTCCCACGAAAACGCTGAGACTGACCAGAATCGCCGCCTTCATGCCGGGGCCCCCCATTCCTGCAGTTTCCGCCGTGCTTCCTGAGTCTCCGGAAGCTTTTCGAGTTTCTCGTTGCGCAACATTTCGCGGAGATTTTCGATTGCGTCCTGCCGTTTCCCCATCTTCTCGAAACTCTCCGCAGCCCGAAGGTACGATCGCGCGACCCACGGAAGATATTTTTGGTAGGCGACGAACACCCGCCGATAATGCGCGATTGCTTCCGGAAAGCGCGCTTGCCGCGCCTCGATTTCACCCAGGGAAAAGACTGCGAAAGCCGTGGATTCGCCGCGCCATTCACGCATCGAGGCGACTTGTTCGAAGAGCTTCTTCGCTTCGGGATAACGTTGAAGTTCCAGCAAGGTTTTCGCCTGACCCAAGGTCGCTTCCTTCGTCTTCATGGAACTGGCGATCTTCTCCGTGGCATCGGTGAAAAAGCTCAGCGCCTTCGGGAAGTCCTTCTTCGCAAACGCAATCTCGCCCAAGCCGACGTAGGCAAAATCGAGGTAATCGCTCTTCACGTAATCATCCATCAGCCGGTGATAAAACTCGCTGGCACGATCCGCATTTCCCCGCTCCCGCAGATAATCTCCGGCCTGCGCCAGCAACACGGGGCTGAGGTCCTCGGGCTTGAAGCGCTCGGCGATTTCTCGATCGAATTGCTCCGCATCGGCCGGTTTCTTCAGCGCCCTGGCGAGCTCGGCTCGGGCAAAAAGCAGCCGCGCTTTGGTGGTGCCGTTCGCGCTTTCTTCCAGCGGCTTGAGCTGACGGTCGAGTTCGCCCACCGCGTCGTGCGGCGGCAGCGGGGCCGGCGTGGCCGCAGCCATGGCTGGAGTTGCAGTTGGCGTTCCCGAGGGGGCGGTCGTCAGAACTGCTTCGATCGCCGGAGCCGCCGGCTTTGGACGACGCGCACAAAGTTGCGCGAGCTGAGTCAGTAATTGTTCCACCGCCTCCCGCCGCGGTTCAGCGATATACCTTTTCAGGTTTTCCACCATGAAGGCCTTGGCTTCTTCGGTTTGGCCCTGCCGGGCTCGCGCCTTGCCGATCCAATACATCGCCGCCACCACGGCGGAATGTTCCGGGCGTTCTTTGACGAATCCTTCAAAGAGCGCCGCCACGTCCGCCCATTTGCCGAGCTTCTGGAGATGTTTGCTCGCCTCGAAAAGCGAGTAGTTAATCACTTCATCCGTCGCGGCGACCTGAAAGGAATTGCGATAGATCGGGATTGCTTCCTCCACCTTGTTTTGCGCGGCCAGCGAGTCGGCAAGCAAGGCCAGCACTTCCCCCGTGATCGGATCCTTTTCGAAAGCTTTCAGCCACGCTTCACAGTCCTTTTGCACTTCTTCATAGAGCGAAGCTGCATACTTACAGACCGCCAGGCGGTAACGGGCATCGGACACGTAAACGCCAGTCGGATACTGCTGAAGATAGGCTCCCAGCGCAGCCATAGCCTTCTCGTATTCCCCGGCAAACACCTTCACCAAAGCGAGCCGATAGTTTGCCTCCTCGACATTCCGACCGGTGGGATAATCCGCGATATATTTTTGGTAGTCTTTCGTCGCCTCCTCATACTTTCCCTGAGCGAAACGTGCATTCGCCAGCAGGTAGCGCATGTCTTCCTTTTGGGCGGAATCCGGCACCTTATCCATCATCCGGCCGAAGAACGTTTCCGCGCCTGCATAATCCTGTGCCTGCAAGGCGACGGCGCCACTGACATAACCCACTGCGCCCACGTTTGCTCCCTGCGGAAACTCTTTTAGATAAGCCTCACAGACTTGCTGGCACCTTTGCGCCTGACTGAGTTCCGCATAGGCGACGATCATGCCATAGAGCGCAGCTTCCCGTTCCGCTCCTTCCGCGTGCGTATTGAGGATGCGATCGTAAACCACCAGCGCCTCCCATTTCCGATCCCATTCATACCAGGATCTCGCCTGGCGCAGAAGCAGCGCGGAGGCGAAATCGGGCAGCTTCTCAAACGCGGCGAGTAGTTCTTTTTGTTCCGCTTGCAGCGTGCGGAGTTGTTGATTCGCCATCTGCGCCTGAGCCATCGCATTCGGGTTTCCCCCCGCGGAACGCAGGTTGAATTCCGCTCGCCGATCCATCATCTGAATCCGGAGGTTTTGCATGCGCAGCACCTCCTCCCGCGGGCGAACCGCGCGATAGGCATCGATCGCTTCCTTGAAGGCCTTCTTCTCCACGAATTCATCCCCAAGCTTGATGGCAACAGCATTCAAGGAGACGAGGTTTTCCACGATCGCCGCTTTCGCCTGGAGCTGGCTGAGCAGCGCGACCGCTGCTTCCGGCTTGTTTGCCTCCGCATAAAACCCGGCCAGCTCCAGTGCGCCGTTTGCCTGCGCGGTGGTCTTGATCTCCGGAGCAATCAGCTTTTCCAGAACCGCAATCGCCTTCTCCGGCTGCTGCAGTTCCTTGTAACAGCGCGCCTGCAAACTGATCGCCTGTTCGCGATACGCAGGAACCGCGGCGAGCGCTTCAAAAAGCGGTGCCGCAGCTTCATAACTCTTGTTGGCAAACGAAGCCTGAGCCAGAGCCCACTTCACTTCGGTGGCCTTTTCAGCCTTCGGATACTTGGCGAGGTACTTGGTGAAAACCTCGATCGCCTTGGGATGATTGGAGCTGTTGAAGTAAGCCGCGCCCAAAGTGAAATAGATGCTCTGGAACTGCCCGGCCTTGTCTTCGACGGCAACCGCCAGAACTTCCTCCAGCCCACTGATCGCGGCCGCCCAGTTTTGCGCACCGAAAGCCTGCATCGCCGCATTGTAAGCGCCGGCAATCTTGTTTGCCTCCGTGTTCGGTGCCTGTGCTCCGGAGATCGGCGCCAGCATCTGAAAGGCAAGCAGGCAGGCGAAGAGATGGGGAAGCAACGGTCGGCTGGCGTTGCGGGGAGAAAGCATGTGGCAAAAAGCTGCAGCTACACTGCGGCACTGCGGCGCCTGGCGCTTAATCGGTCCGGGGGGACGGTGAAGAAGGAAGTCCAAGGGGGAAAGTGGAGCTAGGAGAAATAAACATTCCTCCGGAGTCCAACAACAAAATCGGGTGCAATCCGTGAACTAATTCCTGCTAAGCGAGCAGCCCGCGCACATGAGCACACGCGGCGCTCGCCAGTCCTTCGAGGTGATATCCACCTTCCAGCACGCTCACCACGCGACCTCCGGCATGCCGATCCGCAATCTGCCGGACAATCCGCGTCAGCTCCGTGAAGTCCGGATCGAGCAGCCGGAAACCCCCGAGCGGGTCGCCGAGTCTCGAGTCGAATCCTGCGGAGATCAGCACCAACTCGGGGCGGAACGCATCGGCTGCCGGCAGCAATTTCTCCTGGAACGCAGCAAAGATTTCCGCGCGCCCGGCTCCGGCAGGCAGAGGACAGTTCAAGGTTGTTCCTTTTCCCGAGCCTGTTCCCGTCTCATCCGCGCGGCCAGTCCCAGGATACCAGGGCGACTGGTGCGTGCTGAAAAAGTAAACCGATCCATCCGCATAGAAAATGTCCTGCGTGCCGTTTCCATGGTGCACGTCCCAGTCCACGATCAGCACGCGTTTCAAGCCGTGGCGGCGCTGCGCGTGTCGAGCCGCCAGCGCGACGTGATTCAGGATGCAGAAACCCATCCCGCGATCTGCACTGGCGTGGTGTCCCGGCGGCCGGACGACGCAGAAAGCGTTCGCCACGTCTCCCGCGATGACCGCATCGACCGCCGCCAGGGCGCTCCCCGCGGCTGCTTCCGCAGCGTCCCAGGAATGCCGCCCGATCACCGTATCGCCGGTGCTCAGCTGGGTCTCGCCGGAGCGAATTTCCCCTTCCGCCACGGCGAGATATTCGGGCGTATGCACCAGGACCAAATCCTCGCGAGTGACCGGACGCGCCTGCAGTCGCTTCATGGCAGGCAGCAATCCTGCGGCGGAAAGTCCGTCCAGGACCGCGTCGAAACGGGCGGCGGATTCAGGATGCCCGCGGCCCGTCTCATGCGTCTTGCATCTGGAGTCAGCGATCAGGGCAGTAGCCATGGAATGTCGCTGAACTCGGATTAGCGGGAACGCAAGTACTCTGCCGCAAGTTCCCGCCGATTGATCTTCCCGCGTTCATTGGCGGGGATTTCGGGAACAACCCAAACTGCGCGCGGCATCTGCCACTGGCTCAGCGCGCCTTTGCAAAACCGCATCACCGATCCGGCATCGATCCCCTCCCCCGCGACGCAAGCGACGGCTTCTTCCCCGCGCAAAGCCGACGGCACGCCGAAGACGACCGCCTGTCGGACTCCGGGATATTCCGCAAGACGCGCCTCGACTTCGAGCGGGTTCAGTTTGCGCCCCGCGATGTTGATCACGTCCGACACCCGCCCGACCAGGTAAAGTCCCCGTTCGGTTTGCTGGACCAAATCGCCTGGAACAAATTGCCCTTCCCTCAATGTCGCTTCGTCCGCAGCGGGGAAGTAGCCGTCCCCAACCGCGTTGCTGCGGACAACGATCGGGCCGGGCTGATTTCCAGCGGCGATTTCCACACCTTCCAGAGGCCGGCCGACAAACCCATCCTCATATTGCGTTTCAGGCGTCGCATCGTAAGCCACGCCTCCGCATTCGGATGATCCGTAGAAGGCATGAATCTTCATCCCGAAGCGCGCGGTGAATCGCTCGGCAACCGCCGCGGACAAAGGCGCTCCGGCCGAAAGACAGAGCCGCAGCTCCGGTAGCTCCGGAGTATTTTGCAGCTCCACAAATTTCTGGAAGAAAACCGGCATTCCGGGAAAAACCGTGGCCTTGCTGGAAGCAAGATCGTTCAGGATGGCGCGCGGCATCCGATCCTCGCTGGCGACCAGCGCGATCCCTCGGCAAATGAGCGGCGTCACCAAATTGCTGAAGCCATACGAGTGCGAAAATGGAATCACGCCGAAGTTCAGGTCATCCTCCCGAAGTCCCATCGTGGCGCAGATATTTTCACAATCGGCGACCAGTTGCTCCGCCCGAAACCGAACCGCTCGGGGTTGGCTCGTTGTTCCGGAAGTCAGCTTCAGCAAATCCGGCGCGGACCCGGTCCAGTCTGGCGGCAACGAACTCGCGCGCTCGCAGCGGCTGATCTCCATTTCTTCCCCAGCGAGCGTGACGCATGCGCTGGCGGCGCAGGTTTGCAGCGCAAGTTCGAGTTCACGATGCTCCACATGCCTCCCGATCGGCAACACCACTAGACGCTGCCGCAGCACAGCCAGCAGCAAAGCAGGCCAGCGCTCACTGTTCCCGATCTGTACGCCAACTACCGAGTGAGGCGGCAAGCCATCGAAAGCGCTCCGGATTGCGCGCGCTTCGTCTTCGATCTGCGCGAAGGTCCGCAGCACTTTGCCTCCGGAAGACCAGATCGCGGGGTCTGCTGCGCGCCGCTGCAAAGTCTCGCGCCAGGCAATCAGCAAGGCGTTCTGCAGGTCGGGATCGGTCACGGAAAATATCGGGAGTTTTCGATTGCGGGGGTCGGTTTGACTGCTAGCCTCCTAACTCCTTTTTCGAGCCATGAAAGCAGATATTCACCCCGACTATAACGAGACGACCATCGCCTGTGCGTGTGGCACTGTCTATCACACCCGCTCCACCCGGAAGGACATTCGGCTGGGCATTTGCGCAGCCTGCCACCCGTTTTTCACTGGGGAACAAAAGTTCGTTGATACCGCCGGCCGGATCGAGAAATTTTCCCGCCGGTACGCAGGCGCGCAGACCCGCAAGAAGAGCGCCTAGTTTACTTCCCAAAGCTTTCCCGACGGTGAAGATGCCCTGCGCGTCTTCACCGTTTTCTTTTCTCCCATGGACTTTGCTCCACTCCTGAGCCGCAAGGCCGATCGCTTCCGTGAACTCGAAGCCGAGATCGCGTCCGGACGACTCTACGATGATCCGCGCAAAGCCCGCGAGCTGCTGCGGGAACACATGCGGCTCAAAGTCTTGCTCGGGAACTGGGAGTTGCTCCAGAAATCGCGCGCGGAGATCGGTGAGAATCAGGAGTTGAGCAAAGGCGAAGACCGGGAGATGGCGGAAATGGCCGCCGCGGAAATCCCTGCGCTGGAACAACGAATCACCGAGACCGAACGCGCGGTGCAATACGCGCTGCTTCCTCCCGATCCGAACGAAGATCGGGACGCGATCGTGGAAATCCGCGCGGGCACCGGCGGAGACGAAGCCGCGCTCTTTGCCGGCGATCTTTACCGGATGTACACCCGCTTCGCCGATGCGAATGGGTTTAAGATCGAGCCGCTCGAATCCAGCGCCGGCGGCCTCGGTGGAATGAAGGAAGTCATCTTCAAAGTCACCGGCGATCAGGTGTTCCGCACGCTGCGGTATGAAAGCGGCGTGCATCGGGTGCAGCGCGTTCCCGCCACGGAAACACAGGGAAGAATTCACACTTCAGCGGCGACCGTCGCCGTTCTTCCGGAAGCGGAGGAAGTCGATCTCGAACTCAAAGCCGACGAGATCCGGATCGAAGTTTGCCGCGCGGGCGGCCCAGGCGGCCAGGGCGTGAATACCACCGACTCCGCCGTTCAGGTCATGCATATCCCGACGGGGATGATTGTCCGCTGTCAGGACGGGCGCAGCCAGCAGAAGAACAAGGAAAAGGCGCTGAACATTTTGCGGTCGCGTTTGCTGGAACAAAAGCAGCGGGAAGAAGCGGAGAAATACGCCGCGCACCGCAAAAGCCAGATCGGCAGCGGGGATCGCAGCGAAAAGGTCCGGACCTACAACTTCGCGCAAAACCGGGTCACGGATCATCGGATCAACCTCACCCTCTACAACCTCGACAGTTATCTGGAAGGCAACATCACCGAAATGATCGAGGCGCTCCAGCGAGCCGACATGGAGACGCGTCTCGCGGAGGCAAACCTCGCGGGATAAGGCGATCGGCTGAGGCACAGCGGACGAGATCCGGTCGCTTCATCCGGGAAGAACTCACCCGAGTAGCCGCAACCAAAAGACGGGCACTAGACCCGGCTTAAATCACCGTTCCGAGCGTCGGTGTGCGTGTCTTTTCCCCAGCGCGAATCGGCGCGACTTTGACGACGTTTTCCACGTCGTAATCCAGGAGTTGCAGCCAATCTTCCGTGATGTCGCTCGGCGGAAAGATGTCGTTCTCGAGGTACTCGGCATCCAGCGCGCCTTGGAGATCATCGGCACTGATTCCTTCCTCATCTCCGCTGGCGATCGCACGCTTGATCGCGGTGCTCTTCGCGCGCTCGACGATGCTGGCGATGATCGCGCCGCTGACCAAATCTCCCCGATAGAGCACCTCTTTCTTCCCGCTACGCAGTGTGATCCCGAGAAATCGATTCTCGTCGCGCCGCGCGAATTGCCGCTCCAGCAGCCCGGCGATCAAGGAGTCGATTGCTCCTCGCACGCTGCCAGTTTCCCGGAGCAGCGCAGGATCATACGGAAGGTTTTCGTGAAGATAGATGCCGTAGATTTCCCCGGCGCCTTCTCGCGTCGGGCGGGCGACCTTGATCTTCCGGTCGATTCGGCCCGGTCGCAGGATTGCAGGGTCGATGAGATCGGCCCGGTTGGAAGCCAGGATGATGACGACTTCGCTCAGTGACTCGATGCCGTCCATCTCCGTGCAGAACATCGGCACCAGCGTGGAAAGAATATTGGAGAAACGCGACGCTCGGCGCGTGCCGAGGATGCTCTCGGCTTCGTCGATAAAGAGAAACGGAAGATAACCTTCCTGCCGCTTTTCACGCGCAGTGGAAAAGATCTCCCGGACGATGCGTTCGCTTTCGCCGACCCACATATTCAGGATTTCCGGTCCCTTGATGTGCATGAAATACTCCCGCATCGGCGCGCCAGTCTGAGACTGAAGTTGCTGCGTGAGATTGTACGCGGTCGCTTTGCCGATCAGCGTTTTGCCGCAGCCGGGCGGCCCATGCAGCAGGAAACCTTTCGGAGTCGCATGCTGAAACTTCCGGAAGAGCTCCGGATGCAGCAAAGGCAGCTCGATGGCGTCGCGGATTGCCTGCAGTGCCTCCTGCTGTCCACCGACCTTTTCCCAAGGAAGCTCCGGCACACTGTCGAGGTAGTACTCATCCGAATGCGGCCGCGCGAGGACTTCGATCGCGACCTTGTAGCTGGCGTCCACGCGGACCT
>DASVRR010000132.1:0-6841 GCA_036388515.1 Chthoniobacteraceae bacterium
CGCGAGGCGGAAGCTTCTCCGGGCTTTAGCTGCCGGCTGCGCTGAGGCGGAACAAGGAGTCGATCGTTGGGAGAACATGGAGGAGAAAGCGGCACGGCACCGGGAACAAAAGCGCGCCCGGTGTGAATGCCTCAGTATCCGCGCGGACGGGATCTGCGCTATAGACCATTCGGTCTGCTCCCCATCCGGCGAACTCAGCGCGTCTTCCACAGCTTTCCGGTGGTCTTCCAGTCGATCACGAGCTCGCGGAACCTTTTCACCGCCGGAGTGTCGTCTCCTTCCGGCCACGCCAGCACCAGCGGAATGGTCACCACGGGCCGAAGCGGAACAAAGCGCAGCGGCAGCTCCGGAGTCACCACCGACTCGGGGACGATGCCAATCCCGGCGCCGGCTTCGACGTAGCTGAGCACCGTCCCGATGAGACTCGGCGTGTAAGCCAGCCGCGGCGCGACTCCCGCCTGGCGACAAGCGGCGAGGATTCCATCGTGAGAACCGACGCCTTCTCTCCGTGCGAGCACGACCAGCGGTTCTCCCAGCAGGGAACGCCACGCCAGCGACTTGCGCGCGGCGAGTGGATGGGAAAGCGGCACGACCGCGCCGAAGCGCTCGTGGCGCACGACGAGAGTCTGCAAGCCCGACGCGGGAGCAGTCGAAACCGGCCGGGTGAGCGCTGCGGAAAGCCGTCCTTTCGCGAGCATTTCCCAGACGCGCTCCGGAGTTCGTTCTTCCAGATGAACGGCGACGCGGGGAAAACGTTCCCGGTATTCCGCCAAAAGCCGCCCGAGAAATGGCTGCGTCGGCGGCCCGATGTAGCCGAGCCGCAGTTCGCCTTCTTCCCCAGCCGCGGTGCGTTTCACCCGGCGCATCGCTTCATCCCAGCGCTCGAAGAGGATCGCCGTCTCGCGCAACAGAACCGCGCCCGCCGGAGTGAGAATCACGCGCCGGCGATTCCGATCCAGCACCGGCCCGCCGAGTTCTTCCTCCAGCTCCTGCACCGCCCGGCTGAGCGCCGGCTGCGCGACTCGCAACCGCTCCGCCGCGCGCGAGTAGCTTAGTTCTTCCGCGACGGCCTGAAAGTAGCGGAGATGTCGAAGATCCATGACGGGAACTGATAACGAATGGGCATCACTGTGGTCCGGAACGTTGTATTCCCCATCTCCTCAGGCTGCGAGCAGGAACAGGGCGCGGTTTCTTCCGGAGCAACGTCATCCGCAACTCGCGACTCGGATTTCTCCGGAGCAAAGCTCGCGGCGCGCAGCAATTCACCCTGCGGAGGAAACGCGCGTCGGGTGCCTCCGGAGAACCAGCTGACACTGCCGCTCGCCTGCTCTTTCGGCTGGGAGAAACTGCGCATCGCATCAGCAAAGGACTCAACGGCGCCATTGCGAGCAAGCGCGCGACCTACGACTCTGCGCGGCATATGAAAGGCGCGACCGCTCGTTCCCCAGCTTTGCTTGGGAATGCGCGAAGGAGCGAAGCTGTGCTTCGCAGGCGGGAGGGTCTGCAGGGTTCGGCGTTCGGGCGTCAATCATGCGCTCGCCCGCAGCCACTCCCTCCGTGCGAAGTGGAACTTCGCTCCCGGATGCGTTCCCAAGCCAAGCTTGGGAACGAGCGCGATAGGCCCGTCCAGCGTGCGGAGGATCGACCGGACGCTCTCGCTCGCTCCCAAGCTTCGCATGCTCCCGAGCCAGGCGCGGACGGGTCGCAACTTCGATCACCCAGCTCGAATCCGGCAGAGATCTGCAACCAACTCACGCGCCCGAAGTTCAAGACCCACTCCTCGTCTTCTTGTCCGGTGCGGACATTGACCCCACCCGGGAGCCCTGCTACTAGCCTCCTCTCTTTATGTCGCGTCTCACCCCGGTTCTCTGCGGTCTGCTGCTCGGCCACTCCGCTTTCGCGCAAGTCCCGCTCCCCGGCGCACCTGGCCAAGCGACGCCGCCGCCACGCACGGTCGCGACTCCGCTCGCTGGCCAGAGCGATCTCGTCTCGCTGCAGTTTCCAAACCTGGACGTGCGGGACGTGCTGGCTTTCTACGAACGCCTGAGAGGAGTCACGCTCGTGATCGATAATGCGGTCATGGGAAACCTGACCATTCAACCCAGCGTTCCGGTGACGCGGGACGAAGCCATCAAGATCATCGAGGTCAGTTTGCTCCTGAACGGCTTCACGCTGGTTCCCGGCGAGGGGAAGATCGTCAAGGTCATCGGGATCGGGAAGAATCCGCGCACCGCGGCGATCCCGCTGATCGCGGACGAACTGTTACTTCCCGATGGGGAACAAGTCGTCACTTTCCTAATCAAACTGAAATACGCCGACCCAACGGAACTTGAGGCAACTTTGGCCAGATTCGTGGTGGGAGCACCAGGCGGCTTCACCAACATCACGGCTTTGCCGAAAGCCGGGGCGTTGTTGATCACGGAAAACACCGCCACGGTGCGGCAGGTTTTGCGGGTGATCCGGGAGATCGATATTCCGCCGGCGGAAGTTCTCAGCCGCTTCTTTGATCTGCAGCGCGCCGATGCGGAAGACGTGCAGAAAAAGCTGGAAGACATCCTCACCAAGCAAAATCAGCCAGCCTCGGGGCCAGCTGGCGGACCGGGCATTGCGCGTCCGGTGACGCGGTTGACGACGACTCCGGACGGCCAGCCGCTTCCCGCCGGAGCCACGGGAGAAGTGGCTTCCACCACGATCGAAGTGAACGCCGGGCCGAACGAGGAAAACATCATCGTGGGGAAGATCAAGATCACCGCTGATGCGCGCACCAACCGCATTCACGTCGTTACGCGTCCAGCAAACATGCGGTTTATTGCGGAGCTGATCGCGCAATTCGACGCGAATGTGAAGTTCGGGAATCCGACGACGCGGAAGCTGAACTACGTTTCCGCGGATGACGTCTTCGAGATCGTCAAGACTGCAATCGCCGATCCAGGCGCGAAGGACGCGGCGGGCGGACCGGCGACGCCGAGCACACCGGGTGGCGGCAACCGGCAGAACAATCAAGGCCAGGGAAATAACGGCAGCGTCTTCAACGACGGCGCCAGTGGCGGAGGAAACGGCGGCAGCGAGTTCAACGTCTCCGAGGGACTTTCCACCGAGCCGATCGATACGACGCCGAAATCGGTGACCATCGGGAACACCCGGATCATTGCGGACAAACGCCAGAACGCGATCATCGTGATCGGCAACGAAGACGTGAAGCAGAAGCTCTTCCGGGTGATCGACGAACTGGATAAACGCGCGCCGCAGGTCATGTTTCACGTCGTCATCGGCGAGCTGAACCTGACCGATCGCGAGCAGTTTGGCGTGGATTACATCATCCGGAATGCTGGACTCGGCACGGGTCCGATTGTGCTGAATGGCGGCAATACTCCCGGAACCGGAACCGGAACTGATCCGGGGACCACCCCGGGGACGGGAACAGGCACTGGCACCACCGGGAACACCGGCGCGCCCACCAGCCTCGTGGGATTCAACGGAACTCAACCGACGCTCAACCTGAACAACTTGCTGGACCAAAGGAACGTGACGCAGATTGCCGCGGCCGGCGGCTCCGGACTGAGCGGATTCTTTACCGCGGGCAACTCACTGAACGTGATCGTCACCGCGCTGGAAAACACGAATCGTTTCCGCGTGGTTTCTCGCCCGAGCGTTTTCACCAGCAACCTGAAGAAGGCGATCATCGCCTCGGGGCAGGAGATTGCAGTGCCGCAAAATATCCAGAGCTCGATCAACTCGGTTTCGCCCGGGAGCAACGGCGTGGTGACGAATTCCAGCGTGCAGTTTAAGCGGGTCGCGCTGCAACTGGAGGTGGTGCCGCTGATCAACTCCGATGGTGAAGTGGACCTCGATATCTTGCAGAAGAACGACGAAGTGGCCGGCTCCACGCGGATCGACAACAACGACATTCCCACGATCGCCACGCGCTACGTTCGCACTCACGTGACCGTGCCAAATCAAGCCACGCTGGTGCTCGGCGGGCTGATCAAAGTCAGTAACAACCGCGCGCGTTCCGGCATTCCGCTGCTCAGCAATATCCCGCTGCTCGGCTATCTTTTCAGCAACACCACCAAGGAACGCGTGCGGCAGGAACTCGTCATCCTCATTCGCCCGGAAGTCAGCTGGACGCCTTCCGAAGACGTGCGGACACGGGAGAAGCACCAGGAGTTTTTCAATATGCCGCCGGACCTCGAGGCGACTGTGATTCCGCAGCTCCAGCGCACGCGCACCGACGGAAAACCCGGCGTGGAAATTCGCAAAGCCATTCCAGTCAAGGTGAAGCCTTACTCGAAGACCATTCACCTGGAGCAAAGCTTCGAGAAGAAGTAGCTGGCGTGACTTCCCGCAAAGCTCTGATCGATGTCCTCCGCGCGGCTGGCGTGTCGGACGAAGACGCCGCGCAACTCGCGGCTCTGCAGCCTTCTTCCGGACAGTCCTGGACGGTGGAAGTGCTGAACTCCGGAAAGGTGGACGAATTCAAGCTCGCGGCCGAACTGGCCAAGCTTTTCCGCTCCACGTTTGACAACATCGAAGCCACCCGCGTGGAGCGCAGTTCGCTCCAACTCTTGCCGAGCCGTTTTGTCTTTAAGCATCACATTCTCCCGATCCGGCTGGAGGAAAACAACGTGCGGCTCGCGACTTACGACGTCTTCAATCAAGTGGCGCGCCGACTTGCCCAGCAACAACTCGCGGGGAAGAAAATCGAATGGGTGATCGTGCCGCGCGGACAGCTCATCCGGACGATCAAGGCCGTGTATGGCGTCGGTGCGGAAACTTTCGACGAGATCCTCGCTTCGACCCGGACCTACGACGACAAGCAGGACGATACGCAGGACATCACCGGCGACGATCCGGAGGCGAGCGTGGTGAAGTTTGTCAACCAGGTGATCCGCGAAGCGATCTACGAACGCGCCACGGACATCCACGTCGAGCCGCTGGATAACGATCTGCGGATTCGCTATCGGATCGACGGCATCCTGCACGAAGTCGCCGTGCCGCCGCAGCTCCGCGTGCTCCAGAGCGCGATCATTTCGCGGTTGAAAGTGATGGCGCACATGGACATCGCGGAGCGCCGTTTGCCGCAGGATGGGCGGATCAATCTCACCACGAACTCCGGCGCGATCGACGTTCGTGTTTCCACCATCCCGACCGTGAATGGCGAGTCGATCTCGCTGCGTTTGCTCTCCCGATCCGAGACGCTGCAGTTCGGGATTGATCGGCTGGACATGAGCGAAAAGCAGGTCGCCACGGTGAAAAAACTTCTCCAGCAGCCCAACGGAATCATCCTCGTGACCGGCCCGACTGGCTCCGGAAAATCGACGAGCCTGTATTCTTTCCTCACCTCGATCAACGCGGTGAGCCGGCGCATCATCACGATCGAAGAGCCCGTCGAATATCGTCTGCCCGGCGTTTCGCAGATCGATGTGAAAGGCGAAATCGGGCTAACCTTCGCCAACGGGCTGCGGGCCATTCTGCGCCAGGATCCGAACATCGTCATGGTGGGAGAAATCCGCGATTTCGAGACCGCGGAGATCGCGATCCGCGCGGCAATGACCGGCCATCTGGTCTTCTCCACACTCCACACAAACGATGCCGTCAGCGGAATCACGCGGTTGCTCGATATGGGGATCGAGCCGTTCCTGCTCGCTTCCGTGGTGCGCTGTTTTCTCGCCCAGCGGCTGGTGCGCACCATTTGTCCGGATTGCCGGGAAGAGACTGGCTATCCGGTGGATTATCTCCGCGAGATCGAAGCTCCGCTGCCCGCGGACATGAAGTTTTACCACGGAAAAGGCTGCGAACATTGCCGGCAAACCGGCTACCGGGGAAGATCCGCGATTTACGAGATCTGCATGGTCACGGAAGGTTTGCGCCGGATGGTGATCCGGAAGGAAACCGGGACGGCGATGAAGCAACGGGCAATCGCCGATGGCATGGACAGCTTGCGGAATGACGGCTGGCGCCGGGTGCTGGCCGGGCAGACGACGGTCGAGGAAGTCGTCCGCGTGACGCAACAGGACGAGGCGATGATCGAGACGGACTGAGCGGTTTTAAGGTCCCGCGCTTCGTCCTTTTCTTCCTCCTCATCTTCCTCTCGCCCGGATGAGAAGATGCGGATGAAACGAGAACGCGCCCGCAGAACTGGGGAGCACAGGCCGCTGGCCTGTCGTTTCCGGCGGCCCGCCGGAAACACCGCACGAGATCACGCGTCATTTTTGCAAATCGGCGGCTCAGGGACGCATCGCAGCGTTCGGCGGGCCGCCGAACGCAACAGGCCGACGGCCTGTGCTCCCCGGGACCTCCCTCGGAATCGAAGTCGCCCCATCGTCTTTTTCTTCATCTTTCTTCCCCACGGAGGAAAAAGGTGAGGATGAAGAAAAGGGACGAAGCTCCGGGAAGTCTCAACAGACCATTGATCCGGACATAAAAAAAGCGCCCCGCCTTTCGATGGAGCGCTTTTCAGATTTATCTGCCGGGCGATTTAGCGCCGGCTGGGGTCATCCGGAGACGGACGACTAGTAGCGCTGGCGCTTGCCGCCGGCGCCGCCGCCGAAGGACTTGCGAGGACCACCGCCGCCGCCGCCGCCGCTGCCGAAGTCTTCGCGTGGGCGAGCTTCGTTGACGGTCAAAGGACGACCCTGAAGGTTCTTGCCGTGGAAAAGATCGACAGCCTTTTTGGCTTCTTCGTCGCTGGACATTGTGACGAAAGCAAAGCCGCGGGATTTGCCCGTGAACTTGTCCTGCATCAGTGCGGTCTCGGTGACGGTTCCGGCCTCGGCGAAGAGGTCCTGGAGATCCATTTCAGTGGCGTCGAAAGAAAGATTCCCGACGTAGAGTTTATTAG
>DASVRR010000133.1:0-17552 GCA_036388515.1 Chthoniobacteraceae bacterium
TGATCGTCGAGCTCTACTCGCGCTAACGAGCAAACCTTCAATCCGGCGCAGGCTACTTCGTGTGGCCTGCGCCGTTTTACGTTTCGGCCGGACCGATTCGGGTCGGGGCTAATCTCGTTTTATCCGGTGAGACGTTTCGCCTGTTCGGCGGCAGCGGCGATTTGCCTTCGGCGATCATCTGCGGCCGACAGATTCACGCAGGCTAAAGAACGCTCCCGGCGGAACCAGGTCGCCTGGCGCTTGGCATACTGCCGGGTGGCGAGATCGATCGAGGCGATACATTCATCCCGGGAAATCTCACCCGCAAGAAGGGCGCGGACTTGACGGTAGCCAATGGTCTTTTCTGCGGTGGGACCAATCTGAGCCAGAGTGCGGACTTCGTCTTCCACCCCGGAATAAAACATCGCTCTTGTTCTCTCCGAAATGCGCTGAAGTAGCTCTGGGCGCGCTCTTGTCAGCAGCACTCCAGCCGCCTTTTCGTCTGCCGTTTGATTCCACTCTCTACGAAAGCTCGAGAAAGGTTTTCCGGAGATCAGGCAGACTTCCAGAGCTCGGATGACTCGCCGGGGATTCTGAAGATCGACCGAGCAGGCGCTGATCGGATCAAGCTCAATAAGTTGCCGTTGAAGCTCGTCGAGCGGACGAGCCTCCAAAGTGGTTCTAAGTTCCGGATCAGCCGCCGGAAGGTCCGCCAAACCGCGAAGCAGCGCACGGAGATAGAGGCCAGTGCCTCCACAGACGATCGGCAGCCTTCCACGGCTGATCACGTCGCGAATCGTCCTGATCGCCGACTGGAGATACTGCGCTACGTCAAAGGAGTCTCTGACCGGAACGTTGCCTACAAGATGATGCGGCGCGCGTGCCCGGAGGGCAGCGGATGGTTGTGCGGTGAGGATCTGCAGGCCTTCATAGATCTGGAAGGCATCCGCCCCAACAATTTCGCCGCCGCAACGCTCCGCCACCTCGACGGCGAACTCAGATTTCCCCGTGGCGGTGGAGCCGGCAATGACGAAGAAACCGAGGTGTTCGATCACCGGAATGGAGCCAGTCCTATCCTGGCTGGGAAATTCTCCCGCATCGGCCGGACAAACTGAAGCCCGGTGTTCCGGAAAGGATTCCTCTCGTCGCGCTGAAGAGAACCGTTATCCGCGATAGTCCGGCTCACGTTCGGCGCTTTTGGCGCCGCTCACGACGAGTTTTCTCCCCATGAAATCTTTGTCATGCAACTCAAGAACGGCGCGCTTTGCTTCCTCCACGGTGCTCAGCGTGACGAAGCCGAAGCCCTTCGACTTCTCACTTTGTTTGTGAGTCACCACTTCCGCGGCTCGGACAGAACCGACACCGTTAAACAGCTCCTGGAGATCATTTTCCGTGGCTTCATAGCTCAGATTACCGATGTAGAGCTTCGGTGAAGTGACGTCCATGTCCTGAGGCTTCCGCGTGGACTTTACCGGAGCAGCACCGGCGGTTTTGCTGTTGTAAACCGGGCGAGCAGACTGTCGGGTGGCCGGCTTGGAGGTCTTGGGCGCGAAAAAGCCGATAATTCGCTGCCAGAGCGACTTTGGGGCGAGAACTTGCGGAGCGCGTGATTCGCTGCGGGAACGGCTGTCGGGACGGCGCGAGCCGCGACCGCGGCGGCTGGAACCCTGATTTTTTGGTCTCATGGATGATCGAATGGTTTGGGTTTGAAATATCCGGAAAGTGCACCTGCGATGCGCGCACCCATCGACGCGAGGTTCTGGAAGAATCGAGAACCAAAAGACCACGAGGCGAGCGGCGACTTAGCCGGAGAATGCAGGGAAGCACTGCGGGAAGGAGCGTCCCACCGACGGGGAGGAGGAAGAGAATCAATCTGCTCATCGACGGTTTTTGCTGAGTGGAAACAAGCGCACTCGCCCTTGGCTTAACCCTGCATCCGCACGCTAGCTAAACCAGCGAGCAGGCGATGGCAACACAAAGCCGCTCATCAGCCTTGTGAGGTTCGCTTTCGGCCGGAATCCGACACCAGGCTTCTCCGATTTTCGGCAGATCGCTATTTACGCCGGCATCGTCACCTGCTTTAACCTCCGACCGTTCAAATCTGGCGCGCGGCGCCGTTTCCTCCCCGGGGCAGCCACCTCAAATCTAATCATGGGAAAAAAGATTCAACCGCCTGTCAAAGCATCCGTTCCTCAGAAGCGGACGGCCAAGATCACTCCGAAAGCCAAGGTCGCTCCTGCACCTGCCGAGGTGAAGCCTCGGCCGAAGCGAAAACTGGTGCCGGCGAAGCGAACCGTGGCGGCTCGGCGTCAAACCAAAGTAGCAGCGTTCACCAATGACGATGTCGCACTGAGGGCGTATTTCATTGCGGAAAAGCGGAACGCCAATGGCTTGCCGGGCGACACGCATCAAGACTGGCTCGAGGCGGAGCGCCAACTCATGGCGGAGGCATCTTCCGGACCGCCGCCGCGGGCAAAAGCGAGGATTCCCGCCAGGAAGAAGGCTGCAAATCTCAGGCAAAGCTAATCTTTTGCCCGGATGGACAAATTCAGCTCTTCGAGCCATCGTAGCGGTCCGTGGCTGAAGCCAATTCCATCTACCATGATCTGGCTGCAGTTCTCCGTGAACGTTTGGCGGTGATCGGAGACCGGGAGTTCTACCAGAAGGATCCCGTGGGGCATTTGGAACGCCTGAAACTTGTCTCCAGCCGAATGCTGAAGCTGCAGGCACTTTTGCCCGAACCGATGGATCCGCAGCTCAGCCATTACCTGCAACGATGCAGCTACGATAAGGCGCTCGCTCTTCTGGAAGCCCGGCTTTGAGTTGCCGCCGCCGGCGCCGCCGCCGTGGCGAGTTGCGCGTAAGGAAGCCGAACCGGACCTTTAGGCCAGCCGGCCGCAGCAGTTCTTATGTTTCTTTCCGCTGCCGCAGGGACAAGGCGTATTGCGCCCGACCTTGCTCAGGTCGCGCACCGGCTGCCGCTCCTCGAGCGCAATGTCGATCGATGGCTCGGACTCCTCCTGCGACATCCAAGGTTCGAGTCCCCTCGTGGCGGGCGGTCGTGGATTTAGGCGAACTCCAGCCGGCCGGTCGGCCGTGCCTCCGCTGGCCTCGCTCTGCTGCGCGCCAGTCTCGTCGGCGCGGATGAGAAACTGCGGAAGACTCTGCAGGAATTCACCGAAAGCTTCGAGGTTTGAGGTGGAGCGGAAGAGATTGTGCAGGACCTCGCCTTTGATGTTCCCCATCAGCTCGGTGAACATCTCGTAGGCCTCGTTCTTGTATTCCACGAGCGGATCTTTCTGGCCGTAAGCGCGCAGGTAAACCGCTTCGCGCAAGCTGTCCATGGCGTAAAGGTGCTCCTGCCAGAGCCGGTCGATCGCGTTGAGGATGATGTAGCGCTCCAGATGTTCCACAGCTTCCGGCAGCTCGTGCTCGCACTTGAGCGAGTAGCTCTTCTTGATCCGCTCGATCAGGAAATCACCCGCCTCTTGCGCGTTCTTCGTCTCGAAGGCCGCGACTTCTTCCGTCAGTCCCAGCGGGAAGGTCACGTTCACCCAGTTCAGCAGGCCCTGCGGATTCCGCTCTTCTCCTTCCGGATAATATTCCGCCACCTTCGTCGGGATTGCCTCATCGATGACTTCCCAGAGCATCGCTCGCGGATCGTCCGTGTTGATCGACTCGTTGCGCCAGCCATAAACGACCTCGCGCTGCTTGTTCATCACATCGTCGAAATCCAGCGAACGTTTGCGGATCATGTAGTTCCGCTGCTCCACGCGTTTCTGCGCCGTCTCGACGGACTTGTTCAGCCACGGATGTTCGAGCTCCTGGCCTTCTTCCAGACCGAAGCGTTCCATCATTTTCGTCATCCGATCGGCCGCGCCGAAGTTGCGCATCAGATCGTCTTCAAAGCTCACGTAAAACCGCGACAAGCCCGGATCGCCTTGTCGCGCGCAACGTCCGCGGAGCTGCCGGTCGATGCGCCGCGCCTCGTGGCGTTCCGTGGCGATGACATAAAGTCCGCCGACGTCGGTCACGCCAGGACCCAGCTTAATGTCCGTACCGCGGCCGGCCATGTTGGTGGAAATGGTCACGCTTCCCGGTTGTCCGGCGCGGGCGATGATTTCCGCTTCCTGCATGTGATACTTCGCGTTCAGCACGGCGTGCGGAATTTTCTCCCGCTTGAGCATCCGGCTCAGCACTTCACTCGCCTCCACGCTGACCGTGCCGACGAGCACCGGCTGGCTCTTGGCGTGGGCTCCGGCGATTTCCTTCACCACCGCGTTGAATTTTTCCCGCCGCGTTTTGTAGATGAAGTCGTTCAGATCCTTCCGGATGCACGGCTGGTTCGTCGGGATGACGGCGACGTCCAGTTTGTAAACGTCGTGGAACTCGTTCGCTTCGGTCTCCGCGGTTCCGGTCATCCCCGCCAGCTTTTGGTAAAGCCGGAAGTAGTTCTGAATGGTGATCGTCGCCAGCGTCTGAGTTTCCCGATCGATCTGGACGCCTTCTTTTGCCTCGACCGCCTGATGCAGGCCATCGCTCCAGCGCCGGCCCGTCATCTTGCGCCCGGTGAATTCATCCACGATCACGACCTTGCCTTCTTCCACGACATACTGCACGTCGCGCTCGAACAGACAGTAGGCCCGCAGGAGCTGCGAAATGTTGTGGATCCGCTCGCTCTGGTGATCGCAGAAGGCGGAGCGCTTCCCCTTCTCCTCGATCTTCTCCGCATCGGTGAGCGTCACGCTTTGGTCGATCTCCGCAAACTGCGTGATCAGATCCGGAAGCACAAAAGTATCCGGATCGTCCGGATTCATGAAGAGCCGGCCTTGCTCGCTCAGGTCCGCTTCGTGTGCCTTTTCGTCGATGATGAAAAACAGCTCTTCCTTGAGCGCGAAGAGTTCTTCCTTCCGCGTGTCGCCGTAAAAGGAAAGCTCCGACTTGTCGATCGCGCGGCGTTTCTCCGGATCTTCCATCGCGCGCATGTAACCTTTGTTCCGCGGCTGCCCGAGCTTCACCTTGAACATGGCCACTCCATATTGGTCGTGCTTGCCCGCGGCCCAAAGCTCTTCGGCCTCGGAGACCAGCCGATTGCAGAGCATCGTCTGCTTCTTCACCAGCTGATCCACCAGCGGCTTGAATTTGTCGTACTGATGCGTCGAGACCGTCGCGGGACCGCTGATGATCAAAGGCGTGCGCGCTTCATCGATCAGGATCGAATCCACCTCATCGACGATCGCGAAGTAGTAGCCGCGCTGGACCTGCTGATCCTTCGACGTCGCCATGCCGTTGTCGCGCAGGTAATCGAAGCCAAACTCCGAATTCATCCCGTAGGTGATGTCGCGCGCGTATTGCTCCCGGCGTTCCGCGGGATACTGATCGTGCTGCAAGATGCCCGTGGTCAGCCCGAGCAATCCATACACTTGCCCCATCGTTTCACCATCTCGTCGGGCGAGGTAATCGTTCGTAGTCACGAGATGAGCGCCGCGTCCGGTCAGCGCATTGAGAAAGAGCGGCAAGGTCGCGACCAGCGTCTTGCCTTCGCCCGTGGCCATTTCCGAAATCATCCCGCGATGCAGACACATCCCGCCGAGCAGCTGCACATCGAAGTGCACCATATTCCAGGTGTAAGGCTGATCGCACACGTCGAACGTCCGCCCGCAAAGCCGGCGCGCCGCGTTCTTCACCGCGGCAAAAGCTTCCGGCAAGACATCCAGCAGCGCTTGCTGTTGTTCGTCCAGATCTTCGATCGCCGAGATCCGCGCTTTCCACTCCGCTACTTTCTTCCGCAGCTCATCTTCGGAGATCTGCTGGAACTCTTCCTCCAGCGCATTGATCCGCGCGACGATCGGCTGGAGCGACTTGAGCATCCGCTGGTTCTTCGAACCGACGACCTTTTTGATGAGCCAATTGAGCATGATTTAGGCGAGAGGGGCTAAAGAGATAAGGCGGGAGCAAGAGTCACGCAAGCCGGGCCTGCCCCAATGTTCCCGGCGGCTGTGGCTGCAGCAAAAGCCGACGATTGAACCGTCGCGCAGAGTGCTCATGATGTCCGGATGAAATCGCTGCCTTTCCTCCTGATCTTCCTGCTGCTGGCTGCATCGCCGATTGTTTCCGGAGCACCGAAAGAACCGGCGTTGATCATCGGGCCGGGAACGGTGGCGGGAGTGAAGGCGAAGACGCCGCTCAAAAACCTGCAAACCAAGTTCGGGAAGAAGCTGAAGAAGGAGGTGGAGGAAACCGGTGACGGGCAGTTTGAGTATTATGGATTGCGCGACGCGTCGGGAGAGGAGCTCGTGCGGTTTTATTTGCTGGAAGGAATGGTCCATCGAGCGGAGGTCGTCAGTCCGAAGGTCAAGACCGCCAAAGGAGTCGGCGTTGGTTCCAGCCTCGAGCAACTGAAGACCGCTTATCCCGATCTGAAGATCCAGGGCTCCGAAAACGAGGGACGCACCAGCGCCAGCTCAGCAGCGGCAAAGCTGAGCTTCCTCATCGATGTGAATCTCTGGAAGGAAGAGCTGACCGAGCAGGAGTTGAAGGCCATTCCTCCGGAGACAAAGGTGCTTTCGGTGGTGGTTTTCTGAGTCGAGGAATGGACGGCGGTTCGGGTGCACGAAGCCCGGACCTTTGCTGGGGCGCAGCCTTTTCCCCGCGCTGAGACAATCATCTTCCGGACTCGCGCGCTGGCTGAACGAATAGGTTTACCCTGCGGAAAAACCGCGTAAAACCGCTGCGCGCGATGCCTCCTTTCACCGTTCCTTCGTCGAAGCCGGCGGCTGACCCTTTGCTTCTGGATGAGCATCGCTTTCGCGCTTTGCTTTACCGCGCGAGTTCGGCTTTGACCGCAGCGCTCGCCTTGCCCGGCCTCGCTTTGCTGGTGCTGATCTTCTTCCTCCTGCGCTCGGCGGAGTTTGTCGATCACACGGACCGGGTGATCGCGGAAGCTCAGCAGGTGAGGCTCGTGCTCCTGACCCTGCAAACAAATTTCCGCGGCTACCGGCTCTCCGGAGAGACGAGCTATGCGGAGCAAATCGAGGCAGGTCGTGCGGAGTTGCCCGGACGTTTAAACCGACTCGTCGAGATGACGGCGGACAACGCCGGACAAAGGGAGCGGGCCGGCCAGTTGGCTGCCGAAAGCGAAAGGTGGCTGGCCTATGTTGCGGAGGAAATGGAACGAGTCCGCAGCGGAGCAGCCCAGCTGCAGGATCCGGCGTTCCTGGTGCGGGGAGCGCCGCTTTTCGCCACCACGCTGAGCCGGGCGGAAGCCTTTGTGGCAGAGGAAGGCCGGCTCCGTGATTCCCGGGCGAAGACCCTCGGCCGGGTGATCGGCGCGCTGTTTGCCGCGCTCGCGCTGGCGATGCTGGTCGGGATTCCGCTGCTGGCGTTTTGGCTGCTCCGTCTTCTCCGTCGCGTCAGTCATTCATATGAACTTAGTCTGCAGACGGCGAACCGTCGCGCGGCGGAATTGCGGGTGACCCTGAGCTCGATCGGCGATGCGGTGATTGCGACGGACGCAGCCAGCCGGGTCGAGTTCGTCAATGCAGCGGCGGAAGCACTGACCGGCTGGTCGGCTGCGGATGCTCAAGGCCGGGACCTCAACGAGGTTTTTCCCATCTTCAACGAGCAAACCGGCCAGGTCGCCTCAAACCCCGTGGAGCGAGTCCTCCGGGAGAATCGCGTGGTCGGCCTCGCCAACCACACCGTGCTCCGGTCGCGATCGGGCCGCGAGCGGCCGATCGAAGATTCCGCCGCACCCATCCGGAATGAAAGCGGGGAAGCCGTCGGAGTCATCCTGGTCTTCCACGACGTCAGCGAAAAACGCGAAAGTCAGCGACGGCTGGAAGCCAGCGAACATCGGTTTCGCTTCCTCAATGAGCTGGGCGACGCGACTCGCGCTCATGCCAATCCGCAAGAGATCATGACGACTTCTGCCCGGTTGCTCGGCGAACACTTGCGGGTTTCCCGATGCGCTTACGCCGATGTCGCACCGGATGGAGAGCAGTTCCGGATTCAGCACGATTACACGGTGGATTGCGCCAGCACGGTCGGTGATTATCACCTTTCGCTTTTTGGGCCGCTCGCCGTGCAGCAGATGCGAGGTGGCAAAACTTTGCTGGTGCGAGACGTGGACGCGGAACTCGCGCCAGACGAAGGCGCGGCGATGTTTAACGCGATCCAGGTCAAGGCGATCATCTGCTGTCCTTTGGTGAAAGAAGGCGCGCTGAAAGCCATGATGGCCGTGCACCAGACCACGCCGCGCCAGTGGACGGAAGCTGAAGTCGCGCTCGTGGAGGAAGTCGTCGAGCGCTGCTGGGCGACCATCGAGCGTGCCCGCGTCGAGGCAGAAGCGCATGAGCGCGCCGGGCTTTCCGCATTGCGGGCGGAAATCGTCGAGCAGTTCCACTTCGGCGAGACGCTGGAGCGCACGTTGCAAAGCTGCTGCGAGCTGGTGCGGCGGCATCTCGATGCCGAACTCGTGGGAATCTGGGTGCTTCCTCCCGGCGAGGGGATGCTCCAGCTCAGCGCGGCTGCTGGCGAGAATCTCCGGAACAACGAAGCAGCGGCGCGTATTCCGCTGAGCGAATCCGGGATGCGGCGGGTCGTCGAAACACGGGAACCTTTTCTCACGAACGACTTTGCGCGGATTGCCGGCGCGGATGCCTGGCCCTTGAGTGAAACCGCACCGGTGACCGCCTTTGCGGGCTATCCGCTTTTGATTGAAAGCGAAGTTCTGGGCGTGCTCGCGGTCTTTTCCCGCAAGGCGCTGTCCTCGCCGGTGCAGACGGATTTGGGGACAATCGCGGACGCCATCGCGCAGCATAAACGCCGCAAACGCGCGGAAGCGGCGCTGCTCCTCGCGACCAATCAGGCTCGTGCCGGAGCCGTGGCGGCGGCGGAATCAGCCGAGCGTTTTCGCCTGCTGGCGGAAGTCGTTTCGCTGCAAGTCTGGACCGCGAATCTCCAGGGCGAGCTGGATTTCGCGAACCAACAATGCGTCGTCTATCTCGGCGGCGATCTGGAGCGGGACATCCTCGGAAACGCTTGGGCGCGCGCCGTGCATCCGGATGATCTCAGCGAAACGCACCGCCGCTGGCAGCATTCGCTTTCTTCCGGAGAACGCTACGAAGTGGAGTTTCGCTTGCGCGGGAAAGATGGGGAATATCGGTGGTTTCTGGCGCGCGCCGAAGCGATGCATGATGCGGAAGGCCGCCGGGTGAAATGGTTTGGAACGAACACGGACATCCACGCGCTCAAGCTGGCGCAAAGCGATGCGGAGCGCGCCAGCCGCGCGAAAGATGCGTTCCTCGCCACACTTTCCCACGAGCTCCGCACGCCGCTTACGCCGGTCCTCATGGCGGCCGCGGCCTTGCGCGAAGATGCGCGGCTCCCGGCTGACGTGCGCGAACAGCTCGGGATGATGGAACGCAACATCGGCCTCGAAGCGCGCTTGATTGACGACTTGCTGGATCTCACCAGCATCGCCCGCGGCAAGCTGCACTTGCGGGCTCAACCTTGCGACGCGCATTCCTTGATCGGCCTGGCTTTGGAAATCGTGCGGGACGATGCTTCCTCCAAGGGAATTGCGCTGGAACGGGAGTTCGCTGCCGATCGCAGCGGGCTGGTGGCTGATCCGGCGAGATTTCAGCAGGTCATCTGGAATCTCCTCCGCAACGCAGTGAAATTTACGCCGCGAGGCGGGCGCATCATCATTCGGACGAAAGACGACGCCGGCGATCGGCTGCGGATCGAGATCAGCGACTCCGGAATCGGGATTGCTCCGGCGGAACTCGACAAGATCTTCATGCCGTTCGAGCAGGGCGCCGCTTCGGGCGATCATCGCTTCGGCGGAATGGGACTCGGCCTGGCGATTGCCCGCGCGATCGTCGATCTGCATGGCGGCACGATTTCCGCCGAGAGCGAAGGCAAAGGGCAAGGCGCGACCTTCATCGTTGAGCTTCCCGGCGCCATCGATCCGCCGCATGGATTCGCTGAGAACAGCCACGACTTGTCCGGAGCAAATGCCGGCTCGGACGTTCCCGCGAATGCAGTTTTGTCCCGACGTTTGCTCCTGGTGGAAGATCACGAGCCGACGCTCCACGTGCTCTCGCGGCTGCTCATCCGCGCGGGTCATCAGGTCGTCACCGCCGGCAATGTCGCCGATGCGCTCGCCGCGGCGGACGCGCACCGATTTGATCTGGTCGTCTCCGATCTGGGGCTTCCTGACGGCACTGGAATCGAGCTCATGGAGAAGCTGCGCGCGAAGCACGGTTTGCGCGGGATTGCCCTGAGCGGCTATGGAATGGAGGAAGATTTGGTGCGGTCTCGCGAAGCCGGCTTCATCACGCATCTCATTAAGCCGGTGGATTTTCATCAGCTCACCCGAGCCTTTGCGCTCATTGATTAGAGGCCGCATTTCTTCCCGGCGGAAAAGCTCGCTGCAAGGCAAAGCAACGTTCCCATTGCGGCGAATGCTCCTCGTAATCTAAGAAGCTGCTGCGCGGATCCTGTTGTTCCCCATTTCCGCATCTGGCGCGCCTTCTTTCTCCCCAATGAACATCGCCCAATCTCTCCGTTCGATTCTTCCGTTGATCATCGGTCTCGCGGTCGGGATTGTCGGCGCGGTGATGTTTGCGGAGAGCATGCCGGGCGCGGCCGGATCTGCGGAAGAACGAGCCGCCAAGCTGGAAGCCGAACTGAAGAAGTCGCGCAACCGAGTCGCCGCGCTGGAGGCAGAATCCGGCTCCGGAGGAAAATCCGGCGGACGCTCCGGAGATGGCAAGCCGGGGAAGACCTTTGCCGATGGTGCCCGGAACATTGCGGAAGATCTGCGTGAAGGCCGGCCGGTCAGTCCGGAAGATATCTACCGCAGCAGCAAGCCGCTCTTGCGGGATCTCGCGCCGATCTTCGATCGCATGCGCGTGAAGCAGGAGCAGCACGCCATCCAGCGGATGACGGGCGAACTCGCGCGGAAGTATGACCTTTCTCCGGAAAACCAGACCGCGCTGAAGGAATGGTTTCAGCGCAAGTCTCAGGAGGAAGCAAAGCGCTGGAGCGAATTGATCTCCGCCGATGGCACCCGGCTGGAGGATCTCATGCGGGCCTCGCGCGAGGTTCGGCCAGACACGGGATTGGACGCTTTTATGTCGGGAATCTTGCCGCCGGAGAAGCTGGCTGCGTTTCAGTCCGAACGCATGGCGGAGCGCGCTCAGCGGGTCCAGCAAGAGGCGGACCGGAAGGTGCAACGGCTGGATTCGATCGTCGGTCTGGATGAAACTCAGCGGGATCAAATCTTCGCCGTGATGGCGCGCAGCTCGCGCGAGTATGATCCGGCGATGGTGCTGGAAGGTTCGCAAGGCGAGATCGGTTTGACGCCCAGCGGAAACCCGCAAGCCGCGATGCTCTCCATCTTAAAGCCGGAGCAACGCACGGCCTTTGACGCCGAGCTGCAACGACGTCGCGAGACCGCGATGAAAGAGGCGGAAACCATTGGTCTCACGCTGCCGCCGGGCTGGGAAATGCTGGAAGATGGCTTCTGAATTCGAGCTGTTGAACGGCCTCGCGACCGCGGGGAAAGCCGGGATGACTCCAGCGATCGACATCCGATTTCTGCGGGTGGACTACGGAAACTTTGTCGCCGTGGATGATCTCACGCTGACCGTTCCGCCGGGTGAAGTCTTCGGTTTGGTCGGGCCAAATGGCGCGGGGAAAACCAGCACCTTCCGCGTGCTGACCACGCTCATGGAGCCGACTTACGGGGAAGTCCTGCTCGACGGTGTGGATGCTTTTGAAGACATCGAAGCCGCGCGGAGGATCGTCGGCTACATGCCGGATCTGGCGCCGGTGCCGACGGATCTGAAGGTCTGGGAGTTCCTGGATTTCCACGCTGCCGCGTACGGACTCGGCCGGCGTTCGCAGCGTCGCGAACGAGTGGCGGAATGCCTGGAAGAAGTCGCGCTCACGGAGCAGCGGAACAACTGGTGCAAAGCGCTTTCCCGAGGCCAGACGCAGCGCGTGGTGCTCGCCAAAACTTTGCTGCATCGCCCGCGTGTTTTGATTCTGGATGAACCGGCGAGCGGTCTCGATCCGCTCGCGAGACGGGATCTCCGCGGCACGCTCCGGAAGCTCGCCGCGACTGGCGCCACGGTTTTTGTCAGCTCACACATCCTCAGCGAGCTGGCGGAAATGTGCACTTCACTTTGCGTGATGAATCGCGGGCGTCTGCTCGCTTCCGGCACCGTGGACGAAGTCCGGAACCAACTCGGCAGCACGGAGCGCGTGCTCACGGCGATCCTGCTCGGCCGGGTGGAAGAAGCTGCGGAGTGGCTCAGCGCACAAGCCGGCGTGCATGAACTGCGCACTTCCGGACAGCAGGTGATCTTCGGGTTCAAGGGTTCCGACGATGCTCAAGCGGACCTGACGGAAGGGTTGATCCGGATCGGAATCCGAGTCCGGGCGCTGGAAGAAAAACGCTCTTCGTTCGAAGACATTCTGGTCGAAGTCGCAGAAACCAATCGCCGCTTATGAGATCCGATCCGGCTTTTGTTCCCCAAGTTTACCGACGCCGCTGGCGAGTCTGGGAAAACCCCATCTTCGCCCGGTACTGCCGATCTCGTTTGCGGATGCGCGGGCTCGGAGTTGCGCTGCTGATCACGGTGCTCGTGGCCGGTTTCATTGTGGCGATGGCAAATTCCGTCGGAGTTCGAACTCACGCGACGCCCGCCGATGCCGCGCGGTCGGGAATCATCCCGTTGCTCGTGGTCCAGGGAATCATCCTGTTCGTCCTCGGGACCGCGCAAGTCGCGGGCGGAATGACCGCCGAACGCGACGAAGGCGTGATCGATTACCAGCGTCTCATCCCGATGTCGCCGCTCTCGAAAGTGCTCGGTTACCTCTTCGGTCTGCCGGTGCGCGAGTATCTCATGTTCCTCGCCACGCTGCCGTTTACCGCCTGGTCGCTTTGGCGCGGCCAGGTCGCGCTGGAAGTGTGGCTGCCGCTCTACGGCGCCGTTTTTACTTCGGGATTGCTCTACCACTTCACCGGCCTGGTGACTGGAACGGTCGCGCGCAATCGCCGCTGGGCTTTCCTCGCGTCCATCGGGCTGGTGTTTTGCCTCTACACGGTGATTCCGCAGGTCGCGAAGTTCGGCCTCGTCTTCTTCAAGTATCTGACGATCACGCCGGTCTTTGAGGAGAGCCTTCCGGGAATTTTGCCCACGACTTCTGGCAGCCTCGTCCGTCTGGCGCAGCGGCTTGTTCCGACGGTGAAGTTCTTCAACCTGAACTTCTCGGAGTCGGTCTTCACCTTCTTTTCCCAAGGCGGTTTGATCCTGACGTTCATCGTGATGCTTTGCCGGAAATGGCGGCGCAGCGAATCGCATCTGCTCGGTAAACTCTGGGCGACTGGCTTTCTCCTCTGGATCCAAATCCTGCTGCTGGGGAATGCGCTGCCGCTCATTGAACCGGGAAATCTTTTCCCCTCGCGTGCCTTCAACCGGCTGATGCGCGTGATTCCGGACTGGCATCCCAATCCCATGGAAGCCGTGGCGATGTCGGGAATTTACGGGCTGACCACGCTCCTGCTGATCTTTGTTTTGGGTGGAATCGTCACGCCGTCGGCGGAACATCAGATCCGCGGCTGGCGGCGCGCGCGCAAGCAAGGCGCGTCGTCGTTGCCGTCGTTCGCGGATGCTTCCACGGCGTTTTGGTTTGTCCTGGTGATGGCGTTGATCGGTGCGGTCGGTTGGTTTCTCTTTACCCGTGCTCTGGTGGAATCCCGGTGGTTCCCCGGCCACATCGTGCCGCTGCGAACGCTCGGGTTTTTTGCTGCGGTGCTGGTCACCGGCGGCGTTGGATTTCAGGCTTTGCTGGAGGCCAGCGGCGGGCGGGCCGTCGGATTGGCCAGCATCTTCATCGGGGTCGTGCCGCTAATGGTTGGGACCGTGATCGGTCCGATCAACGATCGGCTCATTCCGGTGGCTTCGTGGATCATCGGCATCTCGCCGTTGAGCATGCCGTTTTATGGTTCGGCGAGTTTGCTCTCGATCGCCGACCTTCCGCTGCAAACCGCGCGCGCGATTCCGCGTGCCTTCCACTTTTGGCTTTTCGTCGGCGTGCTGCTCACGATTTGGCTGGTGCTGCGGCTCTGGACTGTGCGGAAGACAATGGCTGGAACGACTTCCGCGCTGCCAGCCGCATCTGGATCATCTGTGCCGTAGGTTCGGTGTTCGACTGGGTGCTTTCCGCCCGAAGAGTTCAGTCAGGTAATTCCCTGAAATGATCTCTTGCTAAGTAGCCGGGTATTGCGGATCAAGCACTATGTTCTCCTCCATAACATCCGGTATCCTGCTCTTCTCGGGCGGATTCATCATCCTCTCGCTTAGCCTTTTGGGCTCCGTCCGTGCCGTCATCCAGGTGACTCCGCACGAGGAACCAGAAACGTTAAAAGTGACTCGCTGAAGGAAGACTTTTCACAGAGTTGCGACTTCTTTTTTCGCGATTCGGTAAAGTCATTCTCGTTTTCCCCGGCGCTTTCTCCGTTCTGCGGGAAATTTGTTTGCGTCGGGTGAGGTGCTGCTCCGGAAGAAGGGGCGCACCCGCCCTGCTTTCGTTGCTGGCCGCCGCTGGCTTCACCGGATGTGCGTTGCTGCCGAACTCTCCGGCCAAACGCCGGGCAGCCGCGCAAAAGGAACAAACCGAAGCGGGGAAACGCCCGCTCTTGATCGGGCGAATCACCCTGGTGAATGCGGAGGAAAAGTTTGTCCTCATCGATGCCGCCGGCACTCACGCTCCCGCAGCGGAAACCATCCTGCGGGCTTACGCTGGAACCGAACTCACGGGAGAACTCCGCGCCACCAAGGTTCAACGGCGGCCGTTCCTGATTGCGGATATCACCCAGGGAGAACCGAAGCGCGGCGACACGGTCGTCCGATCTGGATCCTTGGAACCCTCAGAGCCGCTCGCGGTGGCGGTCACTGCTCCCACGCCGACCCCCGCGCCCAAGCGGCGCTCGTTATGGCTGCGCCTGCTGCCGTTCCGCAAGTGACGCTTCCGCGCTGGACCAGTAGGCCGCATTGACCAGCCGGGCGCTGGTTTGGCGAAGGCGGCGCGCCATTTCCGTCATCATCGCGGAAACCATTTTGTATCCCGTCGCCGGATTGTCCGACATGAAGGCGCGCACCGCCTCGTATTCCGCAAAGGCCATCGTGGTCGGCTTCATGGCATAGATGCTGGCGGTCGCCACTCCCGGATCGAAGAGGTTGATCTCGCCGAAGAAACCGCCGACTCCGAGGCGGCCGAGCAGCATCTCCCGCTTCTGAGCCAGCCGGCGGATGTGCACCGCGCCATCGCAGATCAGGTAAAGACCGGTCACCGGCGTGCCTTCCTCCAGAATCCGTTCGCGTGGACGGCAATGGCGGACCGTGAGCAGGGGATAAAAGGCGGCAAGCTCATCATCGGTGAGGCTTCGCAGAAAGGGAACGGTGCGGAGCTGATCGTTATCCATGTGGCGCGGAGGCTAGCGAGCAGGTGCGCGGCTGACAAGCGACAGCTGGAGCAAAACTCGCGTTGACGAAAGCTTCGCCAGCCATAAGGTCAACCTCGTTTAATACATGTCCAGCGCCCCCGAAGATTCCCGTTTGCGAGCCGACGCCGAGCGCCTGGCCGATATCTTCACCGCGCTCCAGCGGTGCTTCATTTTACGTCTCTCCAAGGACCTCGGGCGCGGCAATGTCTCATTCCCCCAGTATTGTCTCCTCGGCTTTCTTTCCCAGCAGCCTCATCTCACCATGACGGAGGTCGCGCAGCGCATGGGACACACCACCGCCGCGGCGACCGGGCTGGTGGATCGGCTGGAAAAGTTAGGTCACGTCAAACGCACCCACGCCAAGGAGGACCGGCGGAAGATCCAGGTAAAAATCACTTCTTCCGGGACCGACCTGGTTGCTGAAGTCCGGGACGACATGATAGGCAACCTGCTGAAAATGATGACTCATCTGAGTTCTTCTGAGCAAAAAGCCTGGGTGCAGATCTACGAGAAGATTTTCAGCTACTGCCTAACCAAATGATCCGACGTCTGTCTCTCCTGTCCGTGGCCATCTTGTTCCTGGCGACTTGCGTCTCCGCAGTGGCGGGTGAGCGCACCGGTTCCGTTCGTTCTTTGACGGGGAAGCTTACGCTGGATGAAGCGGTGCAGATCGCCCTGGTCCGAAACCCGGACATCCTCAAACAACTTCAGGAAATCCAGCGCACACGCGGACAGGTGATCGAGATCCGGTCTCAAGCATTGCCGCGCGTCGGCGTGACCGGGACGTTTGATCAGCAGGATCGCCGGTTGCTGGAGAGCGGCGATGGCGGAGCTGGTGGAACGGCTCCGTCGGTGATCATCATCGCGCCGGGACAGACCGGCACTGGAGGAACAGGGACGACTCCAGACTTCGGCGACCTGTCCGATGTTTTAGGTGGCGGAAGCCAGCAGGGCGGGGGAAGCAGCGGCCCTGGCGATAAATCCTACCGCGTCGCCCTGGAGGTGAAGCAGGTGCTTTACGCTGGAGGACAAGTTCGCGCGGCGATCAACATCGCGAGATTCACGGAAGACAGCACCTACTTCCAGTTGCGGGATGTGGTGGATCAAGTCGTCGCCCGAACCAGGCAGCAATTTAACAATATCCTGCTCACGCGTGCGCTGATCACCGTGCAGGAAGAGTCGATCCGCTTGCTCACCGATCAGCTGAAGGATCAGCAAAACCGGTTCGAAGCCGGCACGGTCCCGCGCTTCAACGTGCTGCGCGCCGAGGTGGAACTTTCCAACGCCCGACCCGAGCTCATCCGCTCCCGGAACAACTATCTCGTGGCGCAGCTTCAGCTTGCGAAGACGCTCGGACTCGCGCCTGGACCCGGAGGAAACGTGACCTTTACCGCGGTCGGCGACCTGGGCGTGGCGCAGCGTTCGCTGGGCCTGGCAAATGCGCTGGAAGTCGCCCGCGAACGGCGCGCGTTCCTGAAAGTCCAGCGGCAGAACATTCTCATCCAGAAAGAGCAGATCAAAGTGGCGCTCGCTGGCTATAAACCGCGGCTGGATGCAAACGCCGGATACGAGCTCCGGAACTCGCGGCTCACGGATGATCTGGATCGCACGGTGGACGGTTGGTTCTACGGAATCACCGGCACCTGGAACATTTTCGACGGGCTCGAAACTTACGGTCGAGTGAAGCAGGCGCGCGCGCAGCTGGAGTCGGCGCGAATCAACTACGACGATTCGGTGCAGCAGGTGGAACTCGAAGTCCAGCAAGCTTACGCCAACCTCCAGGCCGCTCGGGAGACGATCAAGAGCCAGCAGAAAAATGTGGAGCAAGCGCTGGAAGCTTTGCGCCTCGCGGGAGATCGGCTGGGCGCCGGAGCTGGCACGCAGCTCGATGTGCTGGACGCGCGGGTGGCGCTGACGCAAGCGCGGACGACCGAGCTGCAAGCACGCGCGGATTACAACAATTTCCTGGCAGACTTTGATCGAGTGACTGCGACCGATACGGTTTACGACGAGTCTTTCCAGGATCCTCTGTCGAAGCGCGCGGCGAAGC
>DASVRR010000134.1:0-2413 GCA_036388515.1 Chthoniobacteraceae bacterium
TCCCCAGACGATGATCATCATCGCCGCCGCTGCGACCGAACCCCGACTTTTGCTCAACCAAGCCGCCGTGCAAAACCGAGTCATGGCCGGAAAGAAATCGACCGGCGGCTTACACGGACTTCCGGCCCTGGAACTTGCTCAGGGTCGCGCGGGTGATCCGTTCCCGGAACTTTTCTCGCGATGCTTGATCCGCCTGCGGGTTTCCTCCGGCTCCTCCGGCAGGCGGCACGGGCGCGGTCTTCTTCGTTTTGCTGGGACGTTTCGGCATGTCCCAGCCTGCCACATCGAAGCGCCGCCGCGAGCAGGATCTTCCCTGCTCTCAGCCTCCGCGTCCGTCTTCCCCGCCGCTCTCCTCACCTTCGGGATTCGTCCGGCTAAACATCACAAACTCCAGCTGCAGACGCTTGTTCAGGTTCCAGAGTTCCTGCCGCAATCGAGCCCGTTCGTTTTCGTCCGGCGCCGCTGCTGCCTCTTCCTCCTTCTCGTTCATCGCCTTGAGCAAATGATGAATGCTCGCCAGGAAGAAATCGCTCGGCATGGTCGCGGGTTGCATCAGTAAACCCTGCTGCTGCAGTGGGAGGAATCCGCCCGTTCTGTCTGCAAACGGCCGTTCAGGATCCTCAATTCCGCCTCCACTTTCTCCCGGCGGAATTGGCCGAGGGTGGTTTGCAATTCGCGCTCTTTGGCCTGCACCGCTCGGTAGAGGAACTGCAGGGTTTCCTCATGAAGACGCCGGCTCATGCTTCCGGAGGTTTGTCGTCGGCGCCTTCGTGGACATCCAGCGAGTAGTAAAACTCCAGGTGCAGCCGGCGCTTGAGGTTTTCGAACTCCGCTGACCGTTTGACCCAGGCGGAAGATCCAGCGGCGCTGGCCAGCTCGAACTGCTTCGCTTTGATCGCGAGCACCAGGAACTCGAGCGTGGCGAGGTGAAGATTTTTCATCGCTCTGCTGAGAAAGCAGCCGCTGTGCCAACGATTTCTTCCCCACGGCTCTCCTCAGTCGCGGCGCGCTCATCGGCGAGGATTCAGCCTGTGGAGAGTTGGGGGAATCGCTCAGCTTCACCCAGATGCTTCGCACCGTCTTCGGCGTCAGGTTGTCCTTTCGTGCGGACCGCCCGGGAGCATCGGCCGCTCCAGCCGGACGACGCGTTACGCTCGTCGCTCTTGGATCGTCGCGAGCAGTTCCGCCACGACATCCGCGCGCGGCTTCGCGCCGAGATTCCCTTTGCCGTGGACGCGGACGCTGATTTGGCCGGCTTCCAGATCGCGGTGACCGATGACCAGCATGTGATGAACTTTCATCTGCTCGGCATCCGCGATCTTGGCTTTGATCGGGTCGGTTCCGGTGTCGAGCTTCGCCCGGATGCCGTGGCCGCGGAGTTCCGCATGGATCTCGCGCGCGTAGCGGACCAGCGGTTCCTCGTCGCCGATGGGGAGGACGCGGACCTGCTCCGGAGCAAGCCAGAGCGGAAAGTTCCCGGCGTAATGTTCGATGAGGAAACCGATGAAGCGCTCGTGCGTTCCGAGCGGCGCGCGATGGATGCAAAGCGGCGTTTCTTCCGTGTTCTGCGCCGTTTTGTATTTGAGCTTAAACCGGCCCGGCATGGCGAAGTCTACCTGATTGGTCGCGATGGTGAACTCGCGGCCGATAGCGCTCCAAACCTGGACGTCAATCTTGGGGCCGTAAAATGCCGCCTCATTGGGGACCTCCACGAAGTTGATCCCGGAGGCGACCAAGGCGTTGCGGACCATTGTCTCGGTCCTCTGCCAAAGCTCCGGAGCATCGACGAATTTCTGCCCCAGCTTCTCCGGATCGTGAGTCGAAAAGCGCATCAGATATTTCTCGATGCCGAAGATTTTGAAATACTTGAGATACAATTCGTTCACCGCGTTGAACTCCGCCTCGAACTGTTCTTCCGTGCAGTAGATGTGCGCGTCATTCATCTGCATGGAGCGCACGCGCATCAAGCCGAAGAGTTCCCCGCTCTGCTCGTAACGATAACAGGTGCCATATTCCGCGAGGCGCAGGGGCAGGTCGCGATAACTCCGCGGCACCGCCCCGAAGAGCTTGTGGTGATGCGGACAGTTCATGGCCTTGAGGTAGTAGCGGTCGCCCTTGGGCCTTCCAATTTGTCGTCCCAATTCCCGAAAATCTGTCGCTGCCTGCTTAACGGAATCTGGAACCTGTTCCCTGTCTGCCCGACGAGCCAGGGCGACATCGACGGAATCCGGAAGATTGCCGCCTGGAACCATGCTCTCGATCGTTTCCAGATCCTTGTCGAGATAGTCGAAGACAACGCGCCATGCGTCGTTTGCTCGCTTCAACCTCTCTAAGTCCTCCGCGCTGCTGACGTCCTCACCTTCCAACTCCATCGGCGGGAACATCGACTCGGCGTAATACGGAAGATGCCCGC
>DASVRR010000135.1:0-5022 GCA_036388515.1 Chthoniobacteraceae bacterium
GGTTTTGCCACGATCGGGAAGCACAAGTGCGCCGTCATCGGCCACCAGAAAGGCCGCGAACTGAAGGAGAACCTGAAGCGAAACTTCGGCTGCGCGAATCCGGAAGGTTACCGCAAAGCGCTGCGACTGATGCGGCTGGCAGAAAAGTTTAGCCGCCCATTTGTGGCGCTGATCGACACGCCGGGCGCTTATCCCGGCATCGGGAGTGAGGAGCGGCATATTGCCGAAGCGATCGCCGTGAACCTCCGGGAAATGATGGTTCTCCGGGCGCCGACTATTGCGGTCGTCATTGGGGAAGGCGGCAGCGGCGGCGCGCTGGGAATCGGCGTGGCGGATCGCGTGTTGATGCTGGAAAACGCCTACTACTCGGTGATCAGTCCGGAAGGTTGCGCGGCGATTCTGTGGAAACATCGCAAGCACGCGCCGGAAGCAGCCGCGGCGCTCAAGCTGACCGCCAGCGATTTGCTGGAGCGCAGGCTGATCGATGAAGTGATTCCCGAACCGATTGGCGGAGCTCACCAAAATCACGCGGCGGCGATTTCGAACTTCAAGACGATCATCGCCAGACATCTCGACGAGATCACGCGGCTGCCGATGGAGGAACTCCTGGCGCAGCGCTATGAGAAGTTCCGCAGGGTGGGGGAATTTGCCGGCGACGTCGTGCCGGCGCGCGCGGCCGTTTAGCGCCCTTTGGTTCGCGCGACAAAACCGGCCGCGGTGCGGCGGATTTCGTCCGCAACTTGAGCCTGAGGCTGGGCAAACTTCGGGGTGAACCACGGGAACATTCCTACCAAATCGTGGAGCACGAGCACTTGTCCGTCGCAATCTGGACCGGAGCCGATCCCGATGGTCGGAATGACTGCTTGTTCCGTGATTCGCCGGGCGGCGTCCGGAACAACGAGTTCAATGAGAATGCCAAAAGCGCCGGCTGCTTCCACTGCGGAAGCATCGCCGAGCAACGCGTCCACTTGTTCCGGGGTCTTCCCCTTGATCCGGTAGCCACCTTCCGCGCGGACACTTTGCGGCATCATCCCGATGTGCGCCATCACGGGAATCTGCGCTGCGACCAGCGCTTCGATCTGCGGAACATGCGAGCGGCCGCCTTCGAGTTTGACCGCGTGCGCGCCGGCTTCAATCAGCCGCCGCGCATTTGCCAGCGAAGCTTCCGGAGTGTCGCAGCTCCGATAGGGAAGATCGGCGAGAATCAGCGCGCGCTGGACGCCGCGCGCGACGGCGCGGGTGTGATGGAGCATTTCCTCCATGGTCACGAGCGTTGTGTCGGGATAACCGAGCACGACCATCCCGAGCGAATCGCCCACCAAAATCACGTCCACGCCCGCATCATCCAGCAGCCGCGCGGTCGGATAATCGTAACCGGTCAGCATGGCGATTTTTTCGCCGCACTGCTTCATCTCGCGGAGGAGGGAAAGCGACGGTTTCAGGTCGGCCATGTCTCCGGAAAGATGACGACTTCGGCTGGATCGTTCACCGCCGCGAGGAGGTCGGCGATGTTTTGCTCCTGACCGGGAAGAACCAGCTCCGGCCGCAGCTCGGCGAGCGGAATGAGGACAAAGCGGCGCTGAGCCAAACGCGGGTGCGGGATGACGGCTTCGTCGTTGCTCAGGGCAAGATTCCCGACGTAGAGAATGTCCAGGTCGATGGCGCGGGGAGCATTCCGCGGGCGCTTGGAAGGCCGCCCGAGGCTCGCTTCGATCGCCTGGAGTCCGTCCAGCAAAGCCAGCGGTTGGCCGTGATATTCGACCTCGACGACGGCGTTCAGGTAAGGACCCGCGCCGGCCGTGGAGTCCACCGGTTCCGTTTCGTAAATCCGCGAACTGCGCACCGGCGGAGTCACTCCGGCAAGTTCCAGGACTTGATCGCGCGCGCGGCTCAGGTTGCGCAAGCGGTCGCCGAGATTGGAGCCAAAAGCGATGCCGGCTCTCATCGGGAGCAAAGGAAAGCAGGCGCGGAAGTCACTTCAGGCCGAGGACATCCTGCATATCGTAGAGTCCTGCCGGCTGGGAGTGAGCCCACGCGGCGGCCCGCAGCGCGCCGCGGGCGAAGGTTTCCCGGCTGGAAGCTTTGTGCGTGAGTTCCACGCGTTCCCCTTGCGCCGCATAGATCACGGTGTGATCGCCGACGACATCTCCGCCGCGAATCGCGTGTACGCCGATTTCCGCGTCGGTCCGCTCACCGACAATCCCTTTCCGCCCGTGGCGCGTGTGCTCGTTGTAATCGAGCGCGCGAACCTCCGCGAGGATCTCGGCCAGCCGCTTCGCCGTGCCGCTGGGCGCGTCTTTCTTCAAGCGATGATGCATTTCCACGACCTCCAGATCAAAGCTCCGCCCGAGGATTTCCGTGGCTTTGCGCGTGAGCCAAAAGAGCGTGTTCACGCCGACGCTGTAGTTCGGAGCAAAAACAATCGGCAGGTGCGCGGAGGCGTGTTTGATGGCGGCGACTTGCGCGTCGGTGTGGCCGGTGGTGCCGATGACCAAGGTCTTGCGAGCTTCCAGACAACGCGCGAGCACCGGCTCGACGACCGTGTGATGGCTGAAGTCGATGACCGCATCGCAATTTTCCAGCGCACCGGCGAAATCATCCCCAGCGTCGATCTCGCCGGTCACGATCAAGGCCGCGTCTTCCCGAGCGCAAGCGATCAGCGTTTGCCCCATTCGTCCGCGGGAACCGTTGATCAGCAGGCGCAGCGGCTGGGACATCAGGAGATCAGCTGAAGGTGGCGCAAGGTCGCTTCAAGCCTGGCCACGTTTGCTGGAGCCATTTCGCAGAGCGGCAGACGGACCGCGCTGCTCATCATTCCCTGGAGCGCGAGCGTGTGTTTTGCCGGCACGGGATTTGGCTCGATAAAGAGATCCTTGAAGAGCGGATACCACTGGAGATGAAGGCGGCGCGCCTCGGCGTAATCGCCTGCCAAAGCCGCCCGGACAAGATCGCCCACCTGACGCGGGATGACATTCGAAGCGACGCTGATCACGCCGATCGCCCCCGCGGCGAGGAAAGGCAAAGTCAGCGAGTCGTCTCCGGAAAGAATTTCGAAATCTGCTGGAAGCACCGCGCGCAATTGGCTCACTCGCTCGACGGATCCGCCGGCTTCCTTCAGCGCGACGATGTTTGGGTAAGCCGCCGCCAGCCGAACCACCGTTTCGGGTCCAATCTCCACGCCGCAGCGGCCCGGAATGCTGTAGAGCACGATCGGCAGCCTGGTGGCTTCGGCGATCTTCCCGAAGTGCCGGAACAAGCCTTCCTGAGAAGGACGATTGTAATATGGCGCCACGAGCAACGCCGCATCGCACCCGAGCTTCTCGGCTTCCACCGTCATCGAGACAGCTTCGCTGGTGGAATTCGAACCCGTGCCGCCAATGACCAGGCAACGTCCCCGCGCCAGCTTCACCCCGAGCTCGATCACCCGCATGTGCTCGTCGTGATCCAGAGTCGGCGATTCGCCGGTGGTTCCAACCGGGACAATGCCGGTGATTCCCGCCGCGATCTGCGCCTCGATCAGGCGCTCAAATGCCGCCTCATCTACTTGGTCATTCTGAAACGGCGTGACGAGCGCCGTGAAGGTGCCTGCAAACATAGAGCCGGCCGTTTTATGCGAGTTCCCCAAGCTTGGACAGGATTTGTTTTCCTCCCGGCGTCAGAGTTCCACCTGACCTTCGAAGGTGAAGTCCGCCGGCCCGGTGAGCGTCACGTTCCGGTACTTTCCGTCCACCTTTTCGAAGCCGATCTGCAGCGTCTCTCCGCCGCGCACCTGGACTTCCACCGGAGACGCCGCTCCGGTGAGTTCGTGGAAGATCAAAGCGCTAGCGACCATGCCGGTGCCGCAGGCGAGCGTTTCGTCTTCCACGCCGCGCTCGTAAGTCCGGATCGAAATCGACTGAAGTCCGGTCGGCTGGAAGAAATTCACGTTGGTTCCCTTTGGTGCGAAGTGCGGATGAAAACGCAGCGCGGAACCCAGTCCGCGCACCTCCAGCGCGCCGAGATCGCTGACCTGAAGCACCGCGTGAGGCACGCCGGTATTCAGGGAATGAACGGTCTGCCGCTGGTCGCCGACGTTCAGTTCCTCGTTCAGGCGCAGCGAGTGCGGTTCGCTCATCTGGATCTGCACGATCTCGCCGAAGAACCGCGCGGAGATCACGCCGGCCATGGTCTCGAAGGAAACATCGCCGGTCTGGCCGCTGACCTTCTGCGCAAACCGGGCGAAACAACGCGCGCCATTCCCGCACATCTCGGCCTCGCCGCCGTCGCTGTTGAAGTAACGCATCCGGAAGTCCGCACCGTTTTCCGCCGGCTCCAGCATCAGCAATCCGTCGCCGCCGATCCCGCGATGCCGATCACAAAGCCGCGCGATTTGCTCCCGATCCAGCGAGAGCCGGCGGTCGCGGTTGTCGATCAGCACGAAGTCGTTTCCCGCGCCGTTCATCTTGGTGAAAGTGAGCATAGAGCCGGCAATCAAAGCACAAGCAAGTTGGCGGGTCCAATTCCGCCGGTGACTTCCCGCCGCCGGCCGAAAGAGCGCTCCAGCAAAGCGAAAGGCCGGCTCCGGAGAATCAGTTGGAGCGCGGCGTCGCAGCGGATTCCACGGTATTTTCCTACTTCTGCACTTGCGCGGTTGCGCCCGATAGTGTGCGTTCTTCGGGCGGACAATTCGCCCGCTTTTCTCCCCACATGAACGTCAAACAAGTCCTCGACCTTTTCCTGGAACTCGCGCTGATCGATACCACGCAGCGCGACGAAATCGCCGATCAGGTGGATCAAAGCGGCAAGTCGCTGGTCCAGGTGCTGATGGATTACGGCATCTGCACGGAGGAAGAATTTTACCAGCACATCGCCGTCGCGCTCGGGACGGAATATGTGGATCTCACGGGATTCGAGCCGGATCCGGAAGTCCTGCGGCTGGTGCCTGCCGGCCACGCGATCCTGCATCGCGCGATTCCGCTGGGGAATGCGGATGGCGCGATCCAGCTCGCGCTCTCGGATCCATTCAATATGCAGACCGTGGAG
>DASVRR010000136.1:0-11902 GCA_036388515.1 Chthoniobacteraceae bacterium
CCCATCTCGACTCCATTTAATGTCCGCCGTCATCCGCGTCGAAGGCGTCTCGAAGCGTTACCGCCTCGGAGTCGTCAACCGGCGGATGCTTTACGAAGATCTGCAAAGCCGCTGGGCGCGCTGGCGGGGAAAAGCCGACCCGAACGCGAGTCTCGACGCAAAAAATCCGGCGGCCGCGCACGGCGATCTTTGGGCGCTCAAGGACATCAACTTCGAAGTCCACGACGGCGATGTGCTCGGCGTGATCGGTCACAACGGATCGGGAAAATCAACGCTCCTCAAGATTCTCTCCCAGATCACCGCGCCGACTTCCGGACGCGCCTTGATCAAGGGGAAAGTCGCCAGTTTGCTGGAAGTCGGGACCGGTTTTCATCCGGAACTCACCGGCCGGGACAACGTCTATCTGAACGGCGTCATCCTCGGAATGAGGCGGGATGAAGTCGCGCGGAAGTTCGAGGAAATAGTGGCTTTTTCCGGAGTGGAAACCTTCATCGATACGCCGGTGAAGCGTTACTCGAGCGGCATGCGCGTGCGGCTGGCGTTTGCGGTCGCCGCGCATTTGGATCCGGAGATTTTGGTGATCGATGAAGTGCTCGCTGTCGGGGATCAATCCTTCCAGCAAAAGTGTCTGGGGAAGATCAGCGAAGTCGCGCGCGCCGGACGAACGGTGCTTTTCGTCAGTCACAATGCCGCCGCTGTGGAGAATCTTTGCACCCGGGGAATTGTGCTGGAGCGCGGCGAACTCGTTTTCTCCGGAACCCAAAGCGAAGCGATCCAAACTTACGTCAATCGCCAGGATCGGAGCGACACCGCCAGTCTCGCCGAACGCAAGGACCGCGCCGGGACCGGCGAAGTCCGGATCGTGGGGATAAAACTGCGCGGCGCGAACGGCGAGCCAACCAACACCGCGGTGGCCGGACAACCGCTGGAGCTGCACCTCGCTTTCCGGAACCCTTCCGGCCAGCCGTTCCCCAATCTGATCGCGATGATCCAGGTGCGCACTCATTTCGATGCGCCGGTTTTCACCCAGCAAAATCGGCTGACCGGCGACTCGTTTGGCGCGCTGCCGGAAAGCGGCGCCTTTGTCTGCCGCATTCCGCGCCTGCCGCTGCCGGCGGCCGCTTATCGGGTCGGTTTTCTCCTCAATGCGCAAGCCGTCGGCGGCCGCGTTCTTGACTCCATCGAATACGCGATCGATCTGCCGGTCGCGACGGGTGACTTTTTCGGGACCGGGATTCTTCCCGCGGTGCAACGTGGCGTTTGTCTCGTCGATGGGGAATGGCGCCTGGAAACCGAAGCCGAAGTCGGCGCGCTCGCAATCTCATGAACGCCGCCGCACAACTCACTCGGCCGGTCACTTCGGCTCCGGATGCTCCTTCCCTGCTCCATCGGGTGAACGTCCGCGCGCGTTCGATCGCGGCGCGCCTGCTCGGCCGCACACCCGAGCCGACGCCGGATCAAAATGCTCGCGAGTTCATCGAGTTTTGCCGGCGCCATTGGCCCGCCGCTCCCGCCGGGGATCGCCCGTTGATCCTGATGCATCAGACGGCGTGGTATCCCAGCGTCCTCTGCTACGCGTTTGTCTCGCACGCGCTCGCTCGCCGGGAAGATGCCAGCCTCGCTTCCTTTGGTTTCGGCGGAACCGGACGTCCGCTGGATGAACTCTTCGCCGGCTTTGGCGCGCCAAACATTCTCGGCCAACGCGAACTCCGGAAACATCGTCCACGCGCGGAGCAGCTCGCGGAGCAAATCTTCCGCGGGTTCAAATCCCGTCGCGATGTCGCCAACTTTTCCTTTGAAGGCGTGTCGCTCGGCGACGTCGTTTACGACAGCTATCTTCGCTATCACTCGTGTCACACCGTTGATCTGAACGATCGCCGTCTTAGGGATGCCGTCCGCGATGCGCTGCTGCGTTTCCTTGCGGCCCGCGAACTCCTCGACTCCCGGAAGATCGCCATGATCCTGGTCGATCATGCGGTTTACATGGATGCGGGAATCCTTTCGCGTCTGGCCATTCTGCGCGGCATTCCCGTCTATCAGTTGCCGTATCAGCCGGTGTCGCTCCTCCGCCTCGATCCGGTTGCTTTCCCGCATCACGTCGCCGGTCCGGATTCTCCGGAAGCAGGCCAGCGCACGGCCAAGCTGGCGCTTCCCTATCATCACTTCCGGAATGTTTTCGCCGCGCTTCCGGAAGCCGGCCGGGCGGAGCGGCGGAAGATCGGCCGCGAAAAACTCGAGAACCGGTTGTCGGGCAAATTTGATTTCCGCGTGCTTTTCGGCGGCAGCGCTTATGCACGCACCGAAGGCCCTCAACTGCTGGCCGACACCGGTCGCCCGCGGATCGTGGTGATGATGCACGACTTCTGCGATGCGCCGCACGCCTATCGCGATTTGATCTTCGAGGATCATTTCCAGTGGGTCGTTTGGCTCTTCGGGCGGGTGACACATTCCAGCTGCGATTGGTATGCGAAGGAGCACCCGAATTCTGCGCACGACCACGCCAAAGCAGCGCTCAACCGCCGCACCACGGACGAACTGAAAACCCGTTTCCCTCACATTCGTTTTCTCCCGCCAAACGTCTCGAATCTCCAGCTCATCGAGGAAGGAGTTTCCGCGATCTTCACCGGCTACGGCACGGTCGGCCACGAGTTTGCCTATGCTGGAATTCCGGTGGTGAACGCCGGGGACAATCCGCACATCAACTACGGTTTCACCTACCACCCGCAAACCGTGGAAGAACTCGCTGAGTTGGTGGACGGCGCGGGCGAGCTTCGCTTTACCGGCGACCGCGCCGAGATCGAGGAGTACGCCTATCTGCGCTACGAACATTTTTACGACCGCTCTTTCCACACCGTCCAGTTTGTTCCGCCCGAGCTCGAGCGCGACCCGGAGTCCTTCCGCAAGGTGAACACCAGCAGCATCTTCCGCTACGCCAGCGAAGATCCGACATTGCGCGAAGCGCAGCTCGACGAGTATCTCGAACGGCTCTTCTCCAGCGGCCGACATTTGCTTCCCGAATAACCCAACCAACCGTGCCCACACGCCCACAAACCTCCTCATCCAATCCGATCAACTGGAACGATCTGTCCGTCCTCGTGACCGGCGGCACCGGTTCCTTCGGGAAGAAATTCTGCGAGATCCTGCTCCGGGAACATCGCCCGAAACGGTTGATCGTCTTCAGCCGCGACGAGCTGAAGCAGCACGAGATGCGCATCCAGTTTGCGGAACAAGGCGGCAACACCATGCGCTATTTCATCGGCGACGTGCGCGACCGGAATCGGCTCGAACGCGCCTTCCACGGTGTCGATCTCGTGGTCCATGCCGCCGCGCTGAAACAGGTTCCCGCTTGCGAATACAATCCGATCGAGGCGATCAAAACGAACGTCGATGGCGCCACCAACATCATCGAAGCGGCGCTCGATCAAGGCGTGAAGCGCGTGCTCGCGCTCAGCACGGACAAGGCGGTGAACCCGGTGAATCTGTACGGCGCAACCAAGCTCTGCGCCGAGAAGCTTTTCGTCCAGGGCAACGCCTATGCTGGAGCCGGCGGGACTTCCTTCTCCTGCGTCCGCTACGGGAATGTCGTCGGGTCGCGCGGCAGCGTTATCCCGCTCTTCCGCGAGCAGCGCAAGACGGGGAAAATCACCCTCACGGATTCACGCATGACGCGCTTTTGGCTCACGCTCGATCAAGGAGTGCGCTTCGTGATTTCCTGCATCGAGAAGATGCACGGCGGCGAGACCTTCATCCCGAAAATCCCGAGCATGAAAATGACGGATCTCGTCACCGCCATGGCGCCGGGCTGCGAAATCGAAAACATCGGAATTCGGCCTGGAGAGAAGCTGCACGAATCGTTGCTCGGTGAGGATGAAGGCCGGAGCACGCTGGAGTTTGACGATCTCTTTGTCATCGAGCCGCTGCATCCGTGGTGGGGTTCCCACTGGACCGGCGGCAAACGCCTCAAGGAAGGCTTTAGCTACACGAGCGACAACAACACGCAGTGGCTCAGCGTGGAGGAACTGAAAACCCTCGCCGGCGAACCGTCGCTGCAAGGTTAGTCGGCGGTTAGTTAAGTTCATCCGGACAGTTAGATTGCAGTAAAGCTCCGTTAGATTTACGCTTTGAATCAGCGCATCCGCTCCAAACTTCTGCCGTATGGGCGGCAGACGATTGAGGATGATGATGTCGCCGCCGTCGTGGAAGTGCTGCGGTCGGATTGGCTGACCACCGGACCAAAGGTGGAGCAGTTCGAACGTGCGCTGAGTGCGTTCACTGGAACCGCACATGCGGTCGCCGTGAGCAATGGGACCGCCGCATTGCACGCGGCGATGCACGCGATCGGTGTCGGTCCCGGCGATGAAGTCATCGTGCCGGCGATCACTTTCGTCGCCACTGCAAACGCGGTCGTCTATTGCGGCGGCACTCCCATGTTCGCCGATGTCGATCCGGCCACGCTGCTCCTGAATCCGGAAGACGTTGCGCGGCGGATTACCTCGCGGACCAAAGCAATCGCGGCGGTTGATTACGCCGGTCAGCCCTGTGATTACTCCGCGCTTCGTGAACTCACCGACCGGCACGGTTTGAAGCTCGTGGCTGACGCCTGTCACGCGCTCGGCGCGGAAGATGCCGGGCGGCGGGTTGGCTCATTAGCGGATCTGAGCACCTTCAGTTTTCATCCGGTGAAGCCGATCACCACCGGTGAAGGCGGCGCGATTACCACGGATGATCCGGAGCTAGCGGCGAAGATGCGCGTCTTCCGCGGACACGGCATCACCAGCGATTTCCGCCAGCGGGAGAAGCAAGGTTCGTGGGCGTATGAGATGACCGACATTGGCTACAATTTTCGGCTTTCGGATCTGCAATGCGCGCTCGGCATTCGGCAGTTGGCGAAGTTCCCCGCGATGCTCGCCCGCCGGCAGGCGCTCGCGACGCAATATGACGCGCGGCTCGCCGAACATCCACTCCTCACGCCGCTGCAGCGCCGCCCGCAGGCGACGCATGGATTTCATCTCTACGCGGTGCAGCTGCCATCCGGCGTGGATCGGGGCGAAGTCTTCCGTCGCTTTCGTGCGGAAGGGATCGGAGTGAACGTTCACTATCTTCCCGTTTATCTGCACCCGTTCTATCGGGAGAAGTTCGGCTACGAACCCGGTCTTTGCCCGGTCGCCGAGCAGGCCTATTCCCGCCTCCTTTCGCTGCCGATTTTCCCTTCGATGACGGAAGACGATCTGGAGGATGTGATCCGCGCGGCGGACAAGATCGCCGCCGGTCTTTGCTGATGCCGATTCTTCTCACCGACATCGCCGGCTACGTGCCTCCGGATCGAATCGACAACCTCACTCGACTCGCCGAGTTGGAGACAGACGAAGAGTTTCTCCGGACCAAAATCGGCACCACTTCTGTCGCGCGCGCTGGTGGAGCTTCCACATCTGAACTCTGCGTGCGTGCCTTCGAGCGGCTCGCCGCAGCCAGCGGAATCACCGCCCAGGAATTGGACCTAATGGTCGTGGTCACGCAGAACCCGGACGGAAACGGAATCCCGCACACGTCCGCCATCCTGCATGGCCGACTCGGCGGGCGCGACGATTGCGCCGCGTTCGATTTGTCGCTGGCGTGCTCCGGTTTTGTTTACGGACTTTCACTCGTGGAGAGCTTCATGCGCACGCATGCGCTGCGGACGGCGGTGCTGTTTACGTGCGATCCCTACTCCGCCACCGTGGATGCCGCAGATCGGAATACCGCGCTCCTTTTCGGCGACGCCGCTGCCGCGACTTTGCTGCGCGCTGACGCGAGGAGCGGTTGGAAGTTGGGACAGTTTCGCTTTGCCACCCGAGGCTCAGCTCACGAGGCGATCCACAATCGCAGCGGCCGACTGGAGATGGACGGTCGCGGCGTTTTCAACTTCTCCGCGACGGCGGTTCCGGAACAAATCCGTGCGCTTGTCGCGGACGCTGGAGTGACCTTCGAAGACATCGATTTGTTCCTCTTCCACCAAGGCAGCAAATTCATCGTGGATACGCTCACCAGACGACTCGGCTTGCCTCCGGAAAAAGTGCCAATGACCCTGGCCGATGTCGGGAACACGATCTCCTCGTCCATCCCGCTGGCGTTCGCCGATCACCTGCATCGTCCGGAACTTCGGCGCGTGCTGATCAGCGGATTTGGCGGCGGACTTTCCTGGGCGACGGGTTTGCTGGAGCGCTCAGAAAGCTAGATTCTTCCCCACGCGCCTCACTCGGAAATCCTCCCCATGACTCAAGCCGACGCCCTTGCTGCCATCCACCAAGCTTTGCGCAAAGCGCTCGAGACGGACGCCCAAGTGAACACCGAGACAGATCTCTTTGCAGAGGAAATTCTGGATTCGCTCGATACGATGATTTTCTTCCTGACGCTGGAAGAAATCAGCGGCGTGAAGTTTCCTGACAAGGGACTCGCCGAGGCTGGTTTCAACAAGGTTGCCAGGATTGTGGAGCATCTGACAGCCGGTTCCGCTGGCTGAAAAATTCGGCTCGCGCAAGTGCGGCGGCCGAGCGCCGTTGACGATGCAGAAACTCTCTCACGCACAGTTCACCGATTCGCTCCGCGCAGCCGGGCTGCAGTCGGGCGACACGTTGCATTTGCAGAGCGATCTGCGCGCCATCGGTCCGGTGGAAGCTCCGTTAAACCGGGAAGGAATACTGGAGTTTTACCTCCGCGGTTTCCAGGAGGTGCTCGGCGAAGAAGGCACTCTAACCGTGCTGACTGCTACGATGTCTTGCGCTCGCTACGGCGCACCTTTTATCCGGGAGCAAACGCCTTCCGAAGTCGGCGTCTTTAGCGAATACCTTCGCCGCCAACCTGGCGCGGTGCGTTCACTTCATCCGATCCTCTCGGTGGCTGGACTGGGACCTCGTGCGGAAGAAATCTGTGGCGGTGCGCATTACGAAGGCGTCGGCTGGGATTCGCCATGGGGACGACTTCAGCGGGCGGGAGCAAAAATGATGACCCTCGGGATGGGTGACAATGGAGGCGGCACGACTTTCTTCCACTTCATCGAGACCAGCTACGGCGTGCCTTACAAGTACGTGAAAGTGATGCCCTGTGCGGTCATCGCGAGCGGCGTGGAAGTGCCCGGCGTCTTCTCGATGTCGGTGCGCTATCATGACTTTGATATCAAGAACACGCCCGTTCGCTTGAAGTCCCGATTGCTGGAGCGCGGTCTCGCCACTCAGGTGCAAACCGGGCACGCAGAAACCTGGACCACGACTTGCGACGCCGCTTTCGCCGTCGGTATGGAAGCACTGCGGGAGGACCGTTGGTTTCTCCTGGAGAATCCACCACGATTTCGCGCCGGCGAAATTCCCACGGACGGACCTTCCGGAGCCATGCGCCAGCGCTATGACCGTGCAGCGTCAGCCGCGCTCGGCTGATCATGGAGCTCTCGACGTTCATCCTGCCGTTCCTGGGAAGCCGCGACTATCTGCATGGCACGACGCTCTTCGATGCGCTGCTCCCGTTCCTCCCCGGCGACGCAACGATGACGTTTAAGTTTTCTAAAACCATCCGGAGCAACTGCGTTCAAATCGCGCCTGAACGAGGCGAAGCTTCGCTTGCCTGGAAATCTGCCAGTGCGGGCGCTGGCGCGCTCCAGGTGCACGCGCTTCCTTCCGCTGAACCCTTGGAACGCCGCGCCTATCCGGAGTCGCTCGTTCGCGACGGCGCCGAGATTACAGGTGAAAGTGTCTGTTACGAGGACGAGTCGCCGTTCAGTTTTGTGTCCACTTTGATCCCCTTGCACAAAGCGCTCCTGGCAGCTCACGTCCAGCCATCGGTCCCGGGGCAATGGGTATTCACGCGGCTCGACCTGGCTGAACGTCCAGCTTCCTTTCGCCGCATCGAGCTCCAGCTCGCCGGCGTTTTCCAGGATCAACTGGCCCACTCGAAAATCAGCGTCGAAGGCCAGCCGATTGGCGCGATTTACTTCTCCTGGCTGCCGAAGAGATGAACGCAGCCTTAGATCGAATGCGGTCGCTGATTGAGCGGCATCATTTGTCCAATCGAGTCACGGTCGGCGACGACACGTCACGCTTGATCCGCGAGCTCGCCGAGCTGTCCGGCGCCTCGATCCTGTCCGTGCCGGCGGGGAGCGAATGCCTAAGCTGGATCATCCCGCAAAAGTGGTCGGCCCGAGAAGGCTGGGTGGAAACATTGGCCGGAGAGCGCATCGCCGATTTCGCCTGGAATCCTCTTTGGCTCAAGAGCTACTCGGCGGCCTTTTCCGGAGTAGTCAGCCGCGAGGAACTGTGCGCGCATGTGCTCAGCGATCCAGAGCGGCCGGAATGTCTGCTTTACGACTACGGAGCACAGTATCGTTTCGGCCCAAAATCCGATTGGGGCTTCACGATGCCGCATCGATTGGTTCAGTCATTGGACGAACCTGAATATCGAGTGCATATCGACGTAGAGTTCGGATCGGGTGAAATGGAAGTGTTAGATTGGATTATTCCAGGCGAGCTGCCTGACACAATCTATATTGCGGCACATTCCTGCCATCCCGCGATTGTGAACGACGGGCTTGCCTGTATTGCCGTCGCGATGGAACTCTTCCGTGAACTAGCCGCCCGCCCTCATCGTCGCTGGACCTATCGGCTGATCGTCGGCCCGGAATACTTTGCCGGAGCCGCTTTCCTCGATCGCGCGGAGGGCGTCAAGCACCTGCGCTACGGAATCTATCTGGACATGCTCGGTAATGGCGAACGCCTCGGGTTCGCCCGTTCACACCGGGGCACGACCTACATTGATGCCGCCATCCGGGACGTTCTCCGGCGCCTTGCTCCAGATCATCTGGAGACAGAGTTCCGCGGACTTTGGGGTAATGACGAACTGTTCTATGATGGACCCGACTTTGAGATTCCCAGCATCGCCCTCGGTCGCGATCGCTGGCCTTGGTATCACACTGATCGGGACAACCTGGCGGGCTGTGATTTTCAGCAACTGGCGGAGTCGCTGGAGGTGTTGAAAGGCGTCGTCGATCTGTTCGAAAATGACGCGGTGGTGACCCGTTCCTATCGCGGACCGCTCTACCAGAGCCGGTTCGGGCTCTACTTCGATCCGCGCGAAAATCGGTCGGGATATCTTGCCCTGCACGATATCCAGCAATTGATGAATGGCACCCGCAGTTGTCTGGAAATCGCCTCCGCTCTCAACCTGGACTACACCTTTGTGAGGACCTTTGCCGATTCTCTCCTGGCTCGCAATCTAGCCACTGGCACTCCGCGACCTCCCAGAGCGGAAACACCAGCGACTTCTTCCTCAAAGCAGTAGTTTTTTAGAGATTCCCTTATGCAACAACTCGACATTTGGCGTGGTGATTTCGGCCAGGCTTACACCGACCGCAATATCGAAGACTGGAATCTCCGGCTTCCAGCTTTCCGCGAAATCCTGGAAGGACAGCCAGTGCGTCGAGTCGTTGAGATTGGTTGCAACCGAGGGCACAACCTAGTCGCGTTGTCTGAACTTCTTGGGGATGAAGCTGAAGTTGTTGGAGTTGAGCCAAATCCCTACGCGCAACAGTTGGCGCGGACTTTTAGTTCTAAGGTGGGAGTTCTCCAGGGGAACGTCTTCGATCTACCGTTCAAGGATGGATTCTTTGATCTGTCATTCACCGCCGGAGTGCTGATTCACATCGCGCTCGAAGACCTCCCGCGAGCGCTTGCAGAAATTCATCGCGTCAGTCGCCGTTACATCCTAGCGATGGAATACTTTGCGGAAGAAGAGACGGCAATTCCCTATCAAGGCCGCACCGACCTGCTCTGGAAACGAGATTTCCTGAAGCACTACCAGACGCAATTTCCGGAGTTGCGCCTCGTCCGGCAGGGTTTCTACGGCAAAGATCGCGGTTTCGATCGCACGACGTACTGGTTGCTGGAAAAGCCTGAATGACCGCTGCAATCATCCAGGCTCGGATGGGCAGCACTCGACTTCCAGGCAAGGTCTTGCAGCCGCTGGCGAGGCGACCGATGCTCCAGCAGGTGATCGAGCGTGTCCGTCGCGCCGAGACAGTCCAGCAAGTGCTCGTAGCGACTACTGTTCAGCCCACCGATGATTCCATCGCCGCACTTTGCTCAGAGCTGAGTTGCACCTGTTTTCGAGGGGACGAGGATGATGTTCTGGATCGTTATTACCGAGCTGCACAGGAAGTGAATGCTGAATCTATTGTGCGGATCACTGCCGATTGTCCATTCATCGATCCGGCAATTATCGATCAAGTGGTCCGAAGTTTTCACGAGTTTGGAGCAGACTACTGTTCGAACATTGCTCCCGTGCGAACCTATCCCCGCGGGCTGGATACTGAAGCTTTCAGCTTCACTGCACTGCAACGTTGTTGGCAGGAGGCATCTGATGTTTCCAGCCGTGAGCATGTCACCGCCTTCATCTATCGGCACCCGGAGCGGTTTAAGATCCATGGCGTCACGCATCCGTATGACGAATCGCCGCACCGCTGGACGGTGGACACACCGGAGGATTACGCTCTCGCCTGTCGAGTTTATGAACACTTCCAGTCAAACAAGTTCCATTGGGAGGAAGTGTTGGCTCTTCTGAGCGTGCATCCTGAGTGGTCTCACCTGAACGTCCACGTCGAACAGAAAGCCCATTGATCGTCCGTAGCTCGCTACCGGCAGCCTCGGCTCCACGGCCCGCAACGCTCCTGATTCGCGTCGACGCAAACGCGCAGATCGGCTCCGGTCACTTCATGCGATGCCTGGCCCTGGCTCAAGCGTGGAGCCGCTCCGGGGAGTCCGTAGTCTTCGCCACGACAAGTCCGATCAAACGGCTGAACTCCGAGAGCAGCTTCAAGGCGAAGGTCATCTCCGCCGCAGCGGGCACCGAGGCGGACGCTGCTGAAACACGCACGCTAGCGACGGAACTAAACGCGGCTTGGGTGATTCTCGATGGCTATCATTTTTGCTCTTCCTATCAGCAGACACTCAAGGGTGCGGGCTTTCGGCTGATGGTGATCGACGACCATGGACATTCCGGAAGTTGCGCGGCTGACCTGGTCCTCGACCAAAACCTAAATGCTTCCTCAAAGCTTTATTCAAACTGCACACCAGCAACCCGAATCTTGCTTGGAAGCCGCTTCACTCTGCTGCGGGAGGAGTTTCAAAAGTGGCGTTCGTGGACCCGGGAATTCCCAAGCCTTGCGCGTCGTGTGCTGGTGACCTTTGGTGGCGCCGACCCGGTCAACGCTACGGCGAAAGCTGTCATTGCTTTATCCAGTCTTCCGCAGCTTGAAGTGATCGCTGTGTTAGGTGCAGAGTTCCAAACGTCTTTTCTCCCAAGCAGCAACGTCACCTTCCTTCGAGACGTGCCTGACATGGCCGCGGTTATTGCAGACTGCGACCTCGCAGTGACAGCAGCCGGCAGCACCTGTTGGGAGCTTGCGCTTTTACAGACTCCGATGCTCGTAATCCCGATCGCGGAGAACCAAACGCCCATCGCCGAGGCGCTCGCGGCTGCTGGTGCTGCGAGCAATCTCGGATGGCATGCTGACGTCACGGTTCAACATCTTGCGGACGCGGTCAGCGACCTTGCAGCCGCGCCGCATCTACGGCGTGAATTGGGCACTGCGGCAAAGACGATTGTTGACGGATGCGGCGCGGCACGCGTGGTGACGCAAATGAAGGCGCTTCTTTTACAACTCCGCCCGGCCACTCACGAGGATTGCCGGAGAGTGTGGGAATGGTCCAACGAGATCTCTGTGCGGGCGGCATCGTTCTGTGCCGATTCGATCCTGTGGGAGGATCACTGTCATTGGTTTTGGGATCGTTTGCAGGATTCTAAAACCGTCTTCTATATCGCCGAATACGAAGTTCCAGTGGGGCAAAGCCGGTTCGTTTTGGGCGAAGCTGACGAAGCTCTG
>DASVRR010000137.1:0-6128 GCA_036388515.1 Chthoniobacteraceae bacterium
TGTTGTTTGGTGAGTTCGAGAATTAACGGAGCGAGCAGCGGATCTTCCGCGGCTGCTTGCCCGAGCGAGGCGCTGGGGGCAAAAACCAGACGGAGCGCCAGCAGAGCACAGGCGGCAACGGCGAGCGGTTTGATGTTCATGCGGAGGAAGCTAGCGAGAAAAGTGCCGCGGAGCTGACAAAAAGTCGTGAGAAGTTGGCAGGATTACTGCTTGAGGTGCAGTCGCGCAGCCGTTTATCTATCCCCACTCATGGCAGGCCTGTCCCAAACTCAGTCTCTTTCCCAGCAGCAGGTTCTTGCCCCGCAGCTCCAGCAAAGTCTCCAGATCCTCCAGGCGCCGATGCTGGAACTTCGGAATCTGATCCAGCAGGAGTTGCAGTCGAATCCAACGATCGAAGAGGACATCATGGAGCCGACGATTGAGGATAAACAGGCGGAGCACGAGGAGTTCCAGGAGGAGTTTGATCGGCTGGCGAAGCTCGACGACGAATGGCGCGATTACATGTCGCAGTCTCAGAGTTATTCCGGAAGATCTTCTGAGGATGAGGAGCGCCGGCAGTTCTTTTTTGACTCGATCGTCGGACAACAAACGCTGCAGCAACATTTGCTGGAGCAGGTGCAAAGCAGCGAACTCAATGCGGCGGACCGGAGGATTGCCGAGTTGATCGTCGGGAACATCGATGACGCCGGATTCCTCACTTCAAAGCCGGAGGAAATTTCCCAGAACACGGGGATGGATCTCGCTGATCTGGAAAGAGTGCTGGAGTTCGTGCAGACGTTTCATCCAGTCGGCGTCGGAGCGCGCGATCTGCGGGAATGTTTGCTCATCCAGCTGCGTCGCGTGGGGAAAGAGCAGAGCCTCGAATACCGGATGGTCGAGCGCCACATCGAGGATCTCGGCAAGCGGCGGTTTCCGGAAATCGCGCGGCGCCTTGGCACGACTGCGGAACAAGTGCAGCGAGCGGCGAATTTCATCGCGACGCTCGACCCGAAACCGGGGCAGATTTTTACTCCCGATCCGAACAACTACGTGCTTCCGGATGTGAACGTGGAAAAGGTCGGCGGCGAGTTTCAGATCACGCTCAATGGGGAACAAATCCCGCATCTCCGGATCAGCAATACTTACAAGGACCTGATGTCGCAGGACAAAGGCGGAGCCGACGTGAAGGATTACATTCGGGACAAGATCCGGAGCGGGAAATTCCTGATCAAATCGATCCATCAGCGGCAGCAAACGATCTCGAACATCGCGCACGAGATCGTCTCCCGGCAGAAGGATTTTCTGGAGTACGGGCCGAGTGCGCTGAAGCCGCTGACGATGGTGCAGATCGCGGATGTCGTGGGCGTCCACGAAACCACCGTTAGCCGCGCGATTTCGGGCAAATACATGTCCACTCCGCAGGGCGTGTTTGACATGAAATATTTCTTCACGCCTGGCTATCAAACTTCCGGCGGAGAATCGCTCTCGAACACCAGCGTCAAAGGAACCATCGCGGAGCTGGTGAAAGCGGAAGATTCCAGCCATCCGCTGAGCGACAAGGAGATCGTCGAGATCCTGGAAAAGCGCGGGATTCCGATCGCCCGCCGGACGGTGGCGAAGTACCGGAACGAGCTGAATATTCTCCCGAGCAACATGCGGAAGCGCTACTGACGGAAGCAAGTTTCCGCGGAGGAAGTGTCCACGAAAGACACGAAACGGGCGAAAAGGGTTCTTCCGGAAAAGCGCCGGTTGTTGAGTTGGAAAACGGTCTCTCGATTCTCCTTTTCGTCTTCTTTCGAGTCTTTCGTGGACACCTCTCTCTGCTCCGATGCAGAGCTTCAGCGCTGAATATTCTCCGGAGCAACATGCGGAAGCGCTACTGACGGGAACAGGTTTCCGCGGAGGAAGTGTCCACGAAAGACACGAAAAGGGCGAAAAGGGTTTCTTCCGGAAAGCGCCAGTTGGTAAGTTGGAAAACGGTTCCTCGGTTCTTCCTTTTCGTCTTCTTTCGAGTCTTTCGTGGACACCCCTCTTCCGCCGTCCGGCTGACCGCTTCAGCGGTTTACCTCCGGAGTGTTCCGCGAGGCATCTCACTCGATTTCGCCTTGGCGCTGGGGAAGAAATGCGCATTCTCCACGCCCCATGCCCGAGATCACCGAAGAGCAAGTCCGCGCCCAACTTTCCACCGTCAAGTATCCGGGTTTTAGCCGGGATATCTTGTCTTTTGGTTTGGTGAAAAGCGTTCGCGTGGAAGGTGCGAATGTCACCGTGCAGATGGCTCTGGCGACCAGTGATCCGCGGGTTCCCCAGGAAATCAAAAGCAGTTCCGAAGCCGCGCTGGCGCAGCTTCCCGGCGTGGGCGAAATCTCCGTGCGGATCGACATTCACGCTCCGCCCCAGACTCCCGCGGCGTCTTCCGGAAACGCGATGGCCACGACTTCGATCGAAGGCATCAAACACGTCATCGCCGTTGCTTCCGGAAAAGGCGGCGTCGGCAAATCTACGGTGGCGGCAAACCTCGCCGTTGCCTTGCAGATGAACGGCGGGCGAGTCGGCCTCTGCGACTGCGATTTATACGGACCTTCGATCGGCCTGATGTTCGGGACAAACGAGCGGCCGATGGCCAACGAGGACAACCGAATCCTCCCGGTGGAACGCTACGACCTGAAGCTGATGTCCATGGGTTTTTTGCTGGATGATGCGGCGCCCGCGATTCTTCGGGGGCCGATGGTGACGAAATACACGCAGCAATTTCTCCGGCAGGTGGAATGGGGCGAACTCGACTTCCTCGTGCTCGATCTTCCGCCTGGCACCGGTGACATCCAGCTGACCATCGTCCAAACCGTGGCGCTCGCTGGAGCGATCATCGTGACCACGCCGCAGGAAGTCGCGCTGATCGACGCGAGGAAAGCTTCGTCCATGTTTGCCAAGGTGAACGTCCCCGTGCTCGGGCTGATCGAAAACATGAGCTACTTCCTTTCTCCGAGTGACGGGAAGCGATACGACATTTTCGGCAATGGCGGCGGCGAGCGCGAAGCCGCGCGGCTGAAGGTTCCGCTGCTGGGGCAAATCCCGATCGATATCCCCACGCGCGAAGCCGGCGATCGCGGGCGGCCGATCACCGCAGCCGAGCCGAATGGCCCGGTGGCGAGCGCCTTCCGGCAGATCGCGCGGAACCTTGCCGAAAGTCTTCCGGAGTAAACTCGAAGAGGTCCAAAACGTTTGACGCTTCCAGCATTTTCCAGAATCTTCCCCGTGCGTATGACTTCCCCGGCGGACGAAAATAACGACTTTGTCAAAGAGTCCCTGCTCTACAAAGAGTTCCTCGCTGAACGGGAGGAAATCCTGCGCCACAAATGGATCGAGAGCGAGAAAGCGGGACACGATATCGGTTTCGAAAAGGCGCTCCTCGACTGGATCGTCAAACACCGCTCCTCCTGGAGAACTCAGCGACAGGCGGCATGATTCGCCGACTTTTTCCCCAGCCGTGATCTAGCAACGATCCGGTTTCCTTTAAAGCGATCCTGCGAGGTCGCCAAGGAACGCATGCCTCCCAAATCCGAATCTCCCGCGGCTTCCGAGCCGTCTCTTCCGCCGAATGCGGCCCTCGTTCTCGATGCGGGTGCGATCGAGCGGGCGCTGAAGCGGATCGCGCATGAAATCATCGAGCGCAATCCGGAGCTGAGCCAGATCGGGATCGTCGGGATTCCCTCGCGCGGAGTGGAGATCGCGCAACGCCTGGCCCGGCATCTTGCCGCGTTTGCTGGAGTCGAGCCGTTTGTCGGCGTGATCGATGTCTCGATGCATCGGGATGATCTGCATACGCGGCGCCGGATTTGGCCGGTGCAAACGACCGAGCTTCCGCACGATCTCACCGGCAAGACGATCATCCTGACGGATGACGTGCTCTTTTCCGGACGGACTTGCCGCGCCGCGATGGACGCGATTTCCAGCTTCGGCCGACCCGCGCAGATCCAGTATGCGGCGTTGATTGATCGCGGGCATCGCGAGTTGCCAATCCGCGCGGATTACGTGGGGAAGAATCTCCCGACGTCCTTTGGCGAGCGAGTCTTCGTGCGCTTCCAGGCGGTGGACGGAATCCCGGATTCAGTCTGGCTCGAACGCGGAGGCGATCGATGAAAGCGGGCGCGGTTTCCAGCTCGGCGCTTCCGGAACTCTCCTGGACGCGGAAGGATTTGGTTTCCATCGAATCGCTCAGCGCGGCGGAGATCACCGGCATTCTCGACACCGCAGCCGCGTTCAAGACAGTGGGCACGCGCGAGATCAAAAAAGTGCCTGCGCTCCGCGGAAAAACGCTGGTCAACTTTTTCGTCGAGGCGAGCACTCGCACGCGCGTTTCCTTCGAACTCGCCGCGCATCGGCTCAGCGCGGACGTGATCAATATCAGCGCGTCCACTTCGAGCCTGACGAAAGGCGAAACGCTCAAGGACACGGTGAAAGTGCTGGAAGCAAATCATGCCGACATCATCGTCCTGCGGCACAGTTCCGCGGGCGCCGCGCAGTTCATCGCGGAACGTCTCGAGCCCAGCGTGATCAATGCCGGAGACGGCGCGCACGAGCATCCGACGCAGGCTTTGCTGGACACTTTTACGATTCGGGAAAAAAAGGGCCGCATCGCCGGGCTGCATGTGGCGATCATCGGCGACATCTTGTTTAGCCGCGTCGCGCGATCGAACATCCAGGCGCTGCTCAAGCTCGGCGCACGGATCACGCTGGTGGGCCCGAGCACGCTGGTTCCGCGGGTCTTCGAGCAGCTCGGCGTGACCGTGACCCACGACCTCGACGCGGTGCTGCCGGAGGTCGATGTCGTGAATCTTCTCCGCATCCAGCACGAGCGGCAGCGGAAGGAATATTTCCCTTCACTCGGCGAATACACGTCGCTTTTCGGACTGACCAAAGCGCGCGCGGAGTTGCTCAAGCCGGACGCCTTGATCATGCATCCCGGCCCGATCAATCGCGGCGTCGAGATCGACAGCGAGCTGGCCGATAGCGGACGCAGCGTGATCCTGGAACAAGTCACCAACGGCCTCGCGGTCCGCATGGCGGTGCTTTACCTCTGCGCCGGGGTGGGCACCGATCAGAGTTCGAGACGTCTCAAGAGTTCTTCCACACTCAGTTGATGATGCCGCGCGACACTCTTCAGAATTCCGCTGAGCAAGCCGGATTGATCGGATCATGCACAGGAACCGTTTCGTGATGTTCCCCATCCTGCACCGTCGTAAGCCGAACGTGCGAACCACGCTGTCTGGTCACTTCGTAACCCAGCTTCCGCAGGGCGCGAGTCAGGGTTGCCCCGGAGACGTCGCGCGGCAGCTTCACCGCGCTAGGACCTCGTCACGGATGAAATGCAAACGGATCACCCGCGGTGCATCTTCGGACTCGCCGAAGTGGCAATCGACGGCTTCCCGGACGTTGGCCCGCAGCTCTTCGAGCGAGTCTCCTTGCGTGTGGATGGCTTGTCCGAGCGCAGAGGCGAAGAAACCGGTTTCCGTTTCGTCCTCGTGCACTTCGAAGATGACTTCCTTCATGAGTCGAAAACTAGCGTCAACGCCGACGGTCGTCACGCTTTCTGAAGTGCGGATGATCCAGACATGAGCCATTCTCTGCTGACCAACGGGCACATCATCGACCCGGCAAATGGCGTCAATCGCGTCGGGGATCTTTATCTTGCCGACGGCAAAGTCGCGCGGGTGGATTTTGACGGCGAAGCGCGTAGACGCGGGGACGGGCTGGAAGCGATCGACTGCACGGGCCTGATCGTCGCGCCGGGCCTGATCGACCTGCACGTGCATCTCCGCGAGCCCGGGCAAAGCGCGAAGGAAACGCTCGCCAGCGGCACCAAAGCCGCCGCGGCGGGCGGATTCACCAGCGTCGTCTGCATGCCGAATACTTCGCCGGCGGTGGACAATCCCAGCGTGGTGGCCTGGATCCTGGAAAAGGCGCGCGCCGAAGCTTGCATCAATGTTTTCCCCACCGGCGCGATCACCAAAGGTCTCGCTGGTGAAGAACTCGCGCCGATCGGGTCCATGCACAAAGCGGGCATCGTCGCGCTGACCGATGACGGGCGTTGCATCCAGAACCATGAGGTCATGCGGCGCGCGCTGGAATACGCACGGATGTTCGGCCTG
>DASVRR010000138.1:0-2305 GCA_036388515.1 Chthoniobacteraceae bacterium
CCACCGGACGCCAGCCTCGCCCGGCATAAAGGAAATCCAGGCGCAACCAAGGCGGCAGGAAGGAAAGCCGGTTCTTCCTCTCGCCGGGAAAGGTAAATCCCCAGCCGCGACCGCTCTCCGCAAAGCAGTCTGTCATTTGCGAGGCAAAAAGTCGGTGAACCGGCCCATGATCCGGATGGTTGAAGTCGCCGCCCACGATGAACGGCAGCTTCTCGCTGCGGAAGACATCCGCCAAACCGCGCGCGAGTTCCACGCGATTCGCCAGCCACTGTCGGTATTCGGATAAGACGGCCGAACGCTCGCGCTGCGTCCAGAGTTCACGCCGGACGGACGGCTCGAGGAAGCGCCGAAACTGCTGCCGCGGCGTGGGCATCCGCACGTTGTAAAAGGCGTGGACGGTTCCTTTGATGGTCACTTCGAACCTCGCGGCCACGGGATCAGCCGCGCCGGGAAGCATGATCAAGCTGGGCTCGCCGACCGGATGTTTGCTCAGAATCGCGAACTGATCCCGACCGGCACGAAAGGGAACCGGATACCAACGATGCACTTCGGCCACCGCGGATCGGGCGTCCTGGAGAAGCACCACATCCGGATGCTCCGCGGCGAGGAAGCGATTGAATTCCGCGCCTTCGCTCTGACCGGCGTTGAAGGTGACCACGGTGAGTTCTTCCCCGGTTTTTCCAACCGGCCAAGGAACCCAGCGCACCGTCATATAACCCAAGCAGACCACCAAAACCGCAAGGCCTTGCCCGAGCACAAGATGCCAGCGCCGCGCCAGCACGGCCCAGGGCGTGAGGAGAATCAACGGCGCCAGGAACACCGGAGGCGGAGCATACAGGAGCAAACTCAGCAGCCAGTGGCGGGCACTCCCGAGCTCGATCGCCAGGAGGAGCGCGATGAGCCCGAGGATGAAGCCGTGATTTAGCAGCGTCAGCAGACTCCGGAGAAACCGCCGCACCCGTGGCCAGCGCGCTGTGTCGCGTTCTCCTGCAGGCTCGCCGCCAGAAGTATCCGCGCGCGCAGGTTGGTTTGCCTCCGCTGGCAGCATCGGGAAGAAAGGCCAGGATGTTCCCCGCTAGCGGATGGGGACGATCTCGCTTCCGGAACCCGGAGCCGGAGCGGGCGCGGGCGCGGGATCCGTCACCTCCTCGTCCACAATCACCGGCATTTCTTGCTGGAACGCTGCACGGATCGGCGCGAGCGCGGCTCGAGTTTGCTCCAGGCCTGCTCGCGCAATGGTGTTCTGGCCCATGGTGTCCATCTCCAGAGCGGAAAGGTATTCCGCTTCCGCTTCTTCCCACATCTCTTGCGCCTGGTAATGCATTCCGTAATAGCTCCGGACATACATCGAGTTTGGATCGATCTCGTTCGCGCGTTCCAGCCACTCTTCCGCTTTGCTGAAGAGGCGCAGCTGATCATAAGTCTGGGCGAGTTTGAGCATCAGCCGACTGTCAAAGGGGAAGAGCTTGAGGCCTTCCTCAAAGAGGCGAATGGCTTCCGCTCCCAGCTCCGCCGCTTTTGAAGGATCCAGCCGAGCCGTCTCCCGCGTCGCTTCGCCTGCGTAGTAGTAGAGTTCCGGGTTCCCCTTGTCGTACGCCAGCGCTTTCGCCGCGTAAGCACGCGCTTCGGGCAGCCGGCGGTCCCGCAATGCCTGCCGGCTCCATTCCGCATGCCACTCAGCCGGGAGCAGCGGCACCGCGCGCCAGAGAATCACCCCGGCCACCAGCAAAGCGACGACTTGCACCAACCGGGCGACGAAAAGCCGCCAACCGACATTGATCGATCGGGGCAGCGCGGGCGTCGCGACCATCCCGAAGATAAACGCCATCACGAGCACGTTGGCAGGAATGTGCAGGTTAAAATCCACTGCGGAATGCGCCACGTAAGTTGCAATCGCGCTGAGGCTGCCGATCTGCAGCGCGAGCCCATCGCTCCTCACTTCTCCTTCATCCGCAGCAGCGGCAGCCAGCCTTTTCACCGAGCGCAACCCGCCGGCGGCATGCCAGATGAAGAACAAAGCAAAGGTAGCGACGCCGATTCCACCGTATTCCGCCAGCAGATGAAGATAATCGTTGTGGACGAAGATGGGGTCGTTTTGGACCACGGGATCGCGGAAGGTGCGGCCGTGGTAAAGGTACGTGCCGCTGCCGGTTCCCCAGCTGGGATTGAGTTTGAATTGTTCCAGGGCGGCATTCCACAGCCGGAATCGCATGTTCTCCGGATCGTTGATCGCGGCAAACCGATCCTTCAGCGTTCTGCTCTGCGACATCAAGGCGCCAGCCGTTGCGCCGATCACGACCAATCC
>DASVRR010000139.1:0-7260 GCA_036388515.1 Chthoniobacteraceae bacterium
TCCTCGTCCTCGTCCTCGTCCTCGTCCTCGTCCTCCTACTCCTACTCGACTCCGCGTCTGCCTCGATTTGCAGCCGCTTGCACGTTGCATCGCTTTTTCGAGGAGGAGGACGAGTAGGAGTAGGAGCACGATCAGACCGCCACTTTCCACCGCTCCAGGATTGCCATTCCTTTCCTCTTCGACTAACACCCCGGCGCCATGCCTGACCTCGCTCACTTGATCGCCAACAATCGCCAATGGGCCGCCTCGATCAAAGAACAGGATCCCACCTTCTTCACGACTCTCGCGGAACAGCAGAGCCCGGAATACATGTGGATCGGCTGCTCCGATAGCCGGGTGCCGGCCAATCAAATCACCGGCCTTCTTCCCGGCCAGATCTTCGTCCACCGCAACGTCGCCAACGTGGTCGTCCACACCGATCTGAACTGCCTCTCCGTGATGCAATTCGGCGTCGATGTCATCCAGGTAAAACACATCCTCGTGGTCGGCCATTACGGTTGCGCCGGAGTGCACGCGGCGCTGCTCAATCGCCGGCTCGGTTTGATCGATAATTGGCTGCGGCACATCCAGGACGTCCGGATGAAGCACGCCGGCTTGATCGAAGATCTGCCGGAGGAACAAAGGCCAAACCGGCTCTGCGAGCTGAACGTCATCGAGCAAGTAGCCAATGTCTGCCAGACCACCGTGGTACAGGAGGCCTGGGCGCGAGGCCAGAATCTGCGCGTGCACGGCTGGGTTTACGACGTGGCAGACGGGCTGATCCGCGACTTGCGCATGGGCGTCGGGAGCACCGACGAAGTCTCGCGCGCCTACCTCGCAGCGCTGGCGACCATCCAACGCCCCTCATTACGCGGCGAACCCGGAACCCCATTACCCCGGACGAAAGCGCAATCCTAACCCGCAGACGAGCGAAGGTCGTCCTGTGCTCTTTCCCCACGTCGCCGGAAAGATGAGACGATCACAGGCTGTTTTCTTTCTGTTGCTCGCAGGGTCCAGCCAACTTTGCTCTGCGGTTGACCCGGACAGCGAATACAGCCGATGGGAGTCCTCTGCTTCGTGGCAGATGCAGCCTAGCGCGATCGCTCAGCTGCGCGAGCTGTGGTCAAACTCCACGAAGGATATTCGAGACAGACACATTCAAACGTACCTTGGTGCACTGTTGAAAAGCGCGCGGTCCAAGGTGCACGAACGAGCACCTGCGTCCGCGGCTGAAGTGCTTCGGGAGGTTGCATTGGTTGCCAGGCAATCCGGAAGAATCCTCGGTCGGGGAAAGTCATTGCATCACTTCGAAACGGCCGCATCCATCCACGCGAGCGTCTGGTCCGCTTCCGGTTCTGACCCTTGGTCCGATGCTCCGCTCGGATATCAGCTCCAGCGGGATGGCCGAGGTTTCGTCGCACTGCAAGAAAACCTGCCAGTGCGTTCCGACACGACGGATGACGGAACGATTTTGCCGGACCTTCGAGAAAACGAAACGGCAGGTCTGCTCCTCAGGATCAACAGCGCAGGTAAGCTTCTTTCATCCACACCGATTTCCCTCAAGGTCGGGAAGGATCCCGGTGCCCCTCTTTCTGCTCGCCTCACTGCAATCTATGAATCGCGAAAAGCAGGACCCAATCGGCCGCCTGGTTATCATCGGCGAGACGTCGTCCCGGTGTTGCGGGACTGATCTTGGTTGCTCGTGAGTCCTCTGAACTCTCGCTTGCCGGAGCGCGCGGTTGCCTCCGGAAGGGAAACCGCCGAGAGTGCGCGCGCCTTGGAAACTGCTCCCCCGCTGCTCTTCGATTCCGTCTTCCTCTCGAAGCTCGAGCAGCTGTATTTGCTCTCGAAGAAACTCTTCCGCGGCCAGCATCGGGCCGAGCGGAAGAGCCGCCAGATTGGCTCCAGCCTGGAGTTTGCCGACTACCGCAATTACACGCTCGGCGACGATCTGCGGTCGATCGACTGGAACATCTATGGCCGCCTCGACCGGCTCTTCATCAAGCTTTTCGAGCAGGAGCAGGACCTGCACATTTCCTTCCTCATCGATGCGAGCGCTTCGATGCACTGGACGCCGGAGGGAAGTCAAAGCCGCAGCAAGCTGGATCAGGCGCGGAGGATCGCAGCTTCCCTAGCCTATATCGGGCTGGCGAATTTGGATCGCGTGAACCTCCACTATTTTGGCGCGGGTTTGCTGGACGAAATGGGCTTGTCCCGGGGAAAAAGTCAGTTCCACCGGGTGCTCGATTTCCTCCGGCAGACACCGGAGCCAGGCGGCGCCACCGAATTACTCCCCAGCTTGCGCACCTTTGCGCAGCGAATGAAGCGACGCGGCCTGGTTTTCGTGATCAGCGATTTCTTTGACCCCGCCGGCTACGAAGAAGCGCTGGCGGTGTTGCGCTACCATCACTTCGAAGTGCACCTCGTGCAGGTGCTCGATCCCAGTGAGCTGGACCCGGAACAAAGCGGCGATTTGCGCCTCGTGGAAGCGGAGACCGGCGTGGCCTTCGAGATCACGGCCAATGAGTCGCTCCTGCGCCGCTATCGGGAAGAAATCAGCGGCTTTGTCAAAGGCCTGAACGACTTTTGCCTGCAACGGAATATCGGCTACGCGCAGGCGCTGACGGATGTTCCCTTTGAGGATCTGGTTTTGCGGGTGCTCCGCGACGGGAGGATCATCCGATGAGAGGCCGGCGACGAAGGTCGAAAGTCGAAGGTCGAAGGCAGGGATCCTGCCCGAGCAACGAGGCTGATCGCATCTTTCTTCCCGCCTTCGACCTTCGGCTTCCCGCCTTCGACCTTCGACCTTCGGCCTTCGCCCGCTTCCGCCCATGACCTTCCTCGCGCCTTGGGCCGTCTGGTTTCTCGCGGCCGTCCCGCTGATCGTCCTGCTGTATCTGCTCAAGCTGAAACGGCGCTCCATGCCGGTCTCCACGCTGATGTTTTGGCAGCGCGTGCTGGAGGAAAGTCGCCACCGCGCGCTCTTCCAGAAGCTGCGGCAACTCCTCTCGCTTTTGCTGCAACTGCTGATCTTTGCCTTGATCCTCGGAGCCCTGGCGAAGCCGGTGTTTGACCGGGCCCTTCGGGAAGGCGCTTCCACGGTTTTGATCATCGACGCGCGCGCCCGGATGCAAGCGAACGAAGGTGGCGAATCCCGCCTGAGCCGAGCGCGGAAACTCGCCGCGCAGTATCTTCCCCAAGCTTCCGCGCAACGGCAGATCGCCATCCTCAGCGTGACGGCCGCACCGACCGTGGCTGCGCCATTTTCTCCGGATGAAAAGCTGCTCCGCGAGCGACTCGAAGGCATCACGCCGAGCGAATCCGCTGGTGATCTTCCAGCCGCGATCCAGCTCGCGAGGGAGTTGCTCAGCGCGCGGCAAGGTGCGAAGCGAATCGTGGTTTTCACCGCTCCGGGCGCGCTTCCGGAAGAAACTGCAGCCGATGTGGAAATCGTCCCCGTCGGAACCCAGCAGGACAATCTCGCGATCACGCGTTTTGCCACTCGTCCGGTGCTGAACAGCCCGCAAACGAGCGAGGTTTTGCTGGAAGTCGTGAACTTCGGGCGCGCCGCGGCGGAGGTAAATCTGGAGCTTTCCTTCGAAGGAAAATTGCTCGACGTGAAGCCGCTGCAGCTCGCCGCTGGCGCGCGCGAAGTGCAGATCTTCCCCACGGTTCCGCGCGCCGCCGGGAGCGCGCACGGCTGGCTCACCGCGCGGCTGGCCACCAGCGACGCGCTGGCTTCCGACAACGTCGCCTATGCCGTGCTCGCCGCGCCGAACCCGAAGCGCGTGTTGCTCGTGACCAAGGGAAACTGGTTCCTGGAAAAGTTGCTGCAAGCGGATCAAGGGGTGAGCTTCGAACTGCTGGAACCCGCCTCGTTCGAGGCCGGCATTGCGGCCCGTTTCGACGTCGTGCTGTTCGATAACTTTCTTCCCGGCGGCTTCGATCTGGCGCAGGCGCGGGGAAACTTTCTCTTCATCAAAGAGACGCCTTTTTCCTCCGCAGGCGCCGCTTCGCTGGAACAGCCGCTGATCACGGAAACCGACGCGCAACATCCGGTTCTGCGGCTGGTGAATTTGCAAAACGTCACGGTCGTTCGCGCGTCGGCGCTCAGCCAACCCGCCGCGGCTGCGGCGGGCGACTGGCGGTTTCAGTCACCGATTCGAACGATCGAGCATCCGCTGATGATCACCGGCGAACGCCGGTTCGAAAACGGCGTGCAGCGCGTGGCGGCGCTCGCCTTGGAAATCACCGACTCGGATCTGCCACTGCGGGTCGCCTTCCCGCTCCTGATCTCGAATACGCTGCAATGGCTGGGCGGGGAAATTGCGGACGCAGCGACCATGCTGATCGCCGGAGAAAGCTGGCCGTTGAGCTCTGAGCAGACCGTCGCGATGCAGCCGCAGAAAACGTGGCCGCCCCAAGCCCAGCCGGCGGATGAACCGCGCACGAGTCGCGGGCTCTTTCAACCCCAGATCAACGGCTACTATCCTCTCCGCGAACGGGAACTCACGCGCTGGATTGCCGTGAATACGTTCAGCGAAGCGGAATCCGATCTGCGCGCCGCCGGCACCGCCGGGAAGATCTCGCCGAGCCTTCCGGAACTCTCCGCCGCGTTCTCCGGACGGCCGCTCTGGCATTACCTCGCTCTGGCTGCCTTACTGCTGCTGATCTTTGAGTGGTGGCTCTTCCATCGGAGGCGCACGGAATGAGCGGAGCCATTCAGTTTGCTCAGCCGTGGATGCTCGCGCTGGCGTTGGCGGTGCTTTTGCTTCCGCTGCTGCAGCGCCGCTCGCTGGCGGACTTGACGCCGAGGCAACGCCGCGTCTGCGTCGCGGTTCGGGTGCTTTTGCTTCTGCTGCTGGTGCTCGCACTGGCGGGCGTCCGCTGGCTTCTTCCGGCGCAAGAAATCGCCGTGCTTTTTGCGGTGGATGATTCCGCGAGCATCTCGGCTCCGGCGCAACAAGAGGCGCGTGATTTCGTGACGGCCAGCCTTGCTCATGCGTCGGAAAAAGACACCACCGGGATCGTTGGATTTGCGGGAAACTCCACGCTCTGGCAGCCGCCGGATTCCGGAAGAAAGCGAAACCTAGAGTGGCCGGAAACTGCGGATCGCAAAGCCACGGGCATTGGCAAAGCGCTCGATTTTGCCAGCGCCATCTTCCCCGCAAATCACGCGAAGCGGCTGGTCCTCCTGAGCGACGGCAATGACACGGCTGGTCGCGCCGCGGAGGCAGCCGCCCGGCTCGGCGCAGCGGGCGTCGAAGTTTTCACCGTACCTCTTCACAACACCAGCGCTCCGGAAGTGCTGGTTGAGCGCGTGGATATTCCGCGCCGGTTGAAGCAAGGCGAGCCGTTCGACCTGGTCGCCAACCTGCGGAGCAATGTGGAGACGACGGCCAAGGTGAAGCTGTATCAGAATCAGTTTTTGCTGGAAGAGCGCGAGGTGAGTTTGAAGTCCGGAGACAATGAGTTCCGCGCGCCGAACCTGCGCGCGGAGGGAAACTTCATCGCCTACGAAGTCGAGGTCTTGCCGGCGCAGGATACCGCCCTGGAAAACAATCGCGGAGGTTCCACCGCCAGTTTGCGCGGACAGCCGCGCGTGCTGCTGGTCGATTCCGACGAAACCAAAAGCCGGCCGCTCGCGGAGGCATTGCGTCAGGAGAAAATCGCGGTGGAAACGCGCGGATCAAGCGGAGCGCCGCGCACTCTGGAAGACTTGCAGCAGTTTGATCTTTTCCTCCTGAGCGACTTTTCGGCGCTCAGTTTGGCCCGGGAGCAAATGGAGCTTTACCGGCGCTGGGTCCAGGATTTCGGCGGCGGTTTTGTCCTCATCGGTGGGGAAAACAGCTTCGGGGTCGGCGGCTATTACCGCACGCCGATCGAGCAAATGCTCCCCGTCCGGATGGAACATCAGGATCGGCTCGATACGCCAAGCGTCGCGCTGCTGGTCGTGCTGGATCGCTCGGGCTCGATGACCGCGCAGGTCGGCGGCCAGACGAAAATGTCGCTCGCAAATCAAGGCGCGGTTTTCGCCATGAACGTCCTCCAGCCGCGCGACTTCTTCGGAGTCACCGCCGTCGATACGCGGCCGCACGTGATCCTGCCGATGCAGCAACTCGCCACGAAAGGCGGCGCGGAGGAAAAACTGCTCAGCATCACCGCAGGCGGCGGAGGAATCTATGTTTACACCTCGCTGGTGGATGCCTTCCAGCAACTGCGGGACGTCCAGGCACGGATCAAACACCTGATCCTTTTTTCCGACGCCGCGGATGCGGAAGAAAAGAACGCCGGAGAGATGGGCGACGGAGCAAAAGGCGGCGGCACTTCCTTCGACATTGCCTCCGCGATGGTCGCGGCAAAAATCACGACTTCGGTCGTGGCTCTTGGTTCGGAGCAGGACAAGGACACGGCTTTCCTCCGCGTGCTGGCGGAACGTGGCAACGGTCGCTTTTACCTGACCAGCGACGCAACCACGCTGCCGCAGATTTTCAGCACCGAGACGATGAAGGTCGCGCAATCGAGTCTCGTGGAAGAACCGTTCCTCGCGGTCCCGGGAAAGCCGAGCGCGATCACCGCCGGGCTGGATTGGGCGAAGTCGCCGCTGCTGCTCGGCTACAATGCAACAAAGCTCAAGCCGACGGCTGATCTGCTGCTCGCGACGGAGCGCGGCGAGCCTTTGCTCAGCACCTGGCGTTTTGGACTGGGTCAAGCGGCGGCTTTCACCAGCGATGCGAAGGCGCGGTGGGCGGCCGAGTGGATGAGCTGGCCGGGTTACGGAAAGTTTTGGACCCAGCTCGTCCGCGGATTGATGCGGAAAAGCGATCAAGCCAGCTTTGAAGTCGCCACGGAAGAAATTGGCGATCGGCTGGAGCTAAACATCGACGCGGTCACGCCGGCGGGCGGGTTCCGGAATCAACTGCCGATCTCCGTCAACATGCTCGCCGCCGACGGCACAACCCGGACCCAAACGGCGACTCAGGTCGGGCCGGGGAACTATCGGACGACCTTCGATTTGCCTCAGGAAGGAACCTCCGTTTTCTCCGTGAACTCGCCCGAACTGCCGGATGGCGGCTACGTCTTCGGCCACACGCGCAGCTATCCGCGCGAGTTCCTGAACACCACGACCAACGAATCTCTGCTGCGGGAAATAGCGCAGCTGGGTGGAGGAAAGTTTGCTCCGCGTCCGGAAGAACTCTTCGCGCGTCCGGATCGTCAAACGATGCAGCACCGCGATCTTTCGGATTGGTTCCTGATGGCGGCGCTGGTGCTGTTGCCACT
>DASVRR010000140.1:0-11938 GCA_036388515.1 Chthoniobacteraceae bacterium
GGCCTGCCGCTGCTGGGGTTCCTCGGCTTTTGTTTTGTCCCGGTGGAACTCACCATCAAACGCGTCTGCGCGGTCGAACTCGCCGAGCCGGAGCAAGTCCGCCCGGAGGTCAGCGGATTCATCCAGCAAATCCTGGTCAAAGAAGGCGAGCGAGTGCAGCAAGGTCAGCTCCTCGCGCGATTGGAAAATCGCCAGGTCCGGCAAAAACTCATCGCCAGCGAAGAGCGGCTCCGGAGCACCGAAGGAAACCTCCAGCGCGCCATCGGCCTGGATAAACCAGCGGAACAAAGGCAGCTCGAAAACTTGCGGCAAGGATACAGCGCCGGCTTCGCCGAGGCGCAGCGGGACGTCGGCATGCTGGAAGTCAAAGCCGGGCGCGACGGAATCGTCCTCACGCGCGACTTGCACCTGAAAACCGGTCAGCTCCTGAAGAGCGGTGAGCTTTTGCTGGAACTCACGCCGCTGGATCCGATCCGGATCAAAATCCCGCTCAGTGAAAAACAAGTCCGCTACACCGCGCCCGGCCAGCGCGTGGAACTAAAAGCCAACGCTTATCCCGGCCAGACCTTCCGCGGCGCGCTCACCGCAGTTCCGCGGGTGCCGATCACCAAAAACATGCCGGCGGCTTTCTCCGCAAGTCGTTCGGGCGATGTGATGACTTACGTGGATCAGGAAGGAAACGAAGTTCCGGTCGAACGCATTTTTGCCGCCCAGATCGACGTGCAGAATCCCGGCGGTTTGCTCCGCCAGGGCATGACTGGCCGGGCGAAGATCTACGCCGGCAAACGTCCTTTCGGAGAGATGGTCTTGCAGTCGCTGCTCGATCTCGTGAGTCTCGACTACCGTTTTTGACCCGATGCCGAATCCCCGACGCGCTGCGCTCCCGTTCCTCGCTGCCGCGCTCCTTTTTTCCACTCCCGCGTTCGGCGGCGAAGCGCAGATCGATCTCGGCGATTTCGCCTACGGCGGAAAGTCCGAGACGATTACGTTGCAGCGCGCGATCGAGATGGCGCTGACGAACAACCTGGACTCGCGGTTTGAGCGCGTCGGCATTTCGATCGAGGAAGCGCGCCGACGCAGCGCCGCGGGAAATTTCGATCCGGTTTTCGGACTGAGCACCACGCGCGAATCGCTCCGGCGCCCGCAGAACGCCAACGACTTCGGCTCCACCGAAGCCGTCCGCCAGGACAACCAGATCACGGCGATCAACGAGAATACGAACGCGATCCGCGCGGCTCAGGGTTTGGCGCCGCTTTCCCGCGAGCGCGTCACGATCGGAATCGACGAGACGATCTTCGATCAGCAAAACGACCGAATTTCTTCCACGCTCCAGGGAAGAACGCCGCTGGGCACGCGCTACGGCCTCCAGGTCGAGGCAAACAAGCTGCGGAATACCTATTCCGGCGATCTCCGGACGGTCTTTCCGGAGTATCAAACTTCAGTTTCCGTGACGGTCATCCAGCCTTTGCTGAAGAACTTCGGGCCGGCGGCAAATCTCGCTGATTTGCGGATCGCCCGGATCAACAAACGCCAGCAAATCCTCACCTGGAAGCAGCGCGTGGCGACGACCATCCAGAGCGTCATGGCGACGTATTACGAGATGCTTTTCGCCATGCGCGACGTGGAGGTGAAGCAGGACGCGATCAGAGCTGGGGAGAAATTGCTCGCGCAAAACCGGCGTCGCCTGGAACTCGGCTTCATGTCGCCGATCGACGTGCAGCAGGCGGAAGTCGCGGTGAATATCGACCGGGAAACGCTGGTCATTTCGAAGGGCTTTTTCATGGAGCGGCAATTCACGCTGAAGCGACTGATCCTGGAGCAATTCGAAGCCAGCGACGATCGCGTTTTCATCCCGGGAACCATCCCGACACTCGGCGCACCCAAGATCAATCGTCCCGAGCTGATGCGGCTGGCGTTCGAAAAGCGCTTTGATTATCAGTCCGCGCTGCTCGATGCGGACACGCAGGACATCCGGCTCCGGTTTGCGCGGAATCAGCTCTGGCCGCAGGTCGATCTCGTCGGGACCTACGGGCTCAACGGGCTGCAGGGAAACTACGGCGATGCGTTTGACCAGGGCTTCAGCGGGCATACTCCGGAGTGGAGCGCTGGGGTGCAAATCCAGGTTCCGCTCGGCTTCGTGAAAGAGCGCGCGCAACTGAACCTGGTCAAAGGTCTGAAGCAGCAGGCCGTCTTGAAAATCAAACAAACCGAGCTGAACGTCGGAGTGGATGTGGACACGGTGATCAGCCGGATCCGGACGAATCAGCAGCGAGTCGAGACTTCGCGGCAAAGCCGGGAACTCAGCGATGAAGCGGTGCGGATCGGTTACAAGCGGCTGGAAGAAGGCCAGATCTCCAGCTTCGACATCATCGAAACTCAGCGGAAACTTTACGAAGCGCGCAGCCGGGAACTCGCTGCGGTCGCCGAGCTGAACAAATCGGTGACGCAGCTTTGGTTGGCGACGGGGACGATCCTGGAGCAAAACGGCATCTTCTTCGACGAGCGCCCGGTCGCCAGCAAACCGCCGGTCACCGTGGCAAAGGCGGCTTCACTTGCTCCGCCGGCTCCAGCAAAAAAGATGGCGGCAGCAACTCCCGCGGTGAAAGCGGCGACACCCGCACCGAGGAAGCGCCCAAGGACTTCCGGACCACCTAAATAGCCGGAGCAAAGCTGAGCCGCCGGAGCACTGCGGAACTCACGGCCGCGGGCGCAAAAATTCTTCCGGAAGAAGCGCCCAAAAATTTGCGCGGATCCATCCGGAGAGTATTTTTCTCCGTATTGGTGTTGTGTTGTTGGGTTAAAGAACCGCGCAGCTCGGGTGGCTGCGCGGTTCGCTTTTGATCGGGAAGCATGGCCGGTGAATTCCCACTCGGCTGGTTGGACAGCGAGAAGTTTTCCCGTTTTCAGCTCCGCCGCTTCTTCATATCTTCCGCCAATGAATCTCGAGAAGGTCGCAGTCGTCGGTGCCAGCGGTTATTCCGGAGAAGAGCTGGTGCGGCTGCTCATTCGCCATCCTGGAGTGGAACTGGCCGCGCTCACTTCGCGCCAACTCGCCGGGCAAACTCTGGCCCAAGTCTTCCCGAAGTTTGCCGGAATGCGCTACGCCGGGCTGACGTTCATCGAGTCCGAAGTGACGCAGATCCTGGAGACCGGCGCGCGCGTGGTGTTCCTCGCCTTGCCTCACGGCGTGGCCACGGAATTCGCGCGGCCTTTGCTCCAGGCCGGCGTGCGCGTGATCGATCTGAGCGCGGATTTCCGGATCAAAGACACGCGCGTTTACCAGGACTTCTATGGGGAAGCCCACCAGGCGCCGGAACTCGCCGCATCCAGTGTTTACGGGCTTCCCGAGCTGTATCGCGAGCGGATCAAAACGGCGCAGCTCGTGGCTTCGCCCGGCTGTTATCCCACGAGCGTCATTCTTCCGCTGGTGCCTTTGCTCCAGCGGCGGCTGATCAAACCCCAAAGCATCGCCGCCTGCTCAATGAGCGGCGTGAGCGGCGCCGGAAGGACCGCGAAAGTCGATTACCTCTACGCGGAGTGCAATGAAAGCGTCCGCGCCTACGGCTTGCCAAAACACCGGCATCTCGCCGAAATCGAGCAGGAGCTTTCCAACGCCGCGGGCACGACAGTGATGATCGATTTTACTCCCCATCTCGTGCCGATCACGCGCGGCATTCACACCACGATTTATTGTGCGCCCGGTGAAGGCGTGGCGCCGGCGCAGCTCACGAGCGCGTTCCAGGAAGCTTACGGAAACGAGCCATTCATCCGCCTGCTCGGGGAGAAAACGCTGCCCGACACGAAGAATGTCGCCTGGACAAACTTCGTCGATCTCGCCTGGCGGCACGATCCGCGAACCGCGCGGTTCATCGTGCTCAGTGCGGAAGATAATCTGACCAAAGGCGCCGCCGGCCAGGCCGTGCAATCGATGAACCTGATGTGCGGTCTGGAAGAAACGCTGGGCCTGCTCTGAGGCGGAAAATTCGCACGGATTCCTGCTCGTCCTCCGGATGAAAATCCGCTTTGGTCGCACTCCGCTTCCGTAGCCGGCGATTCAGCCCCGCGGCTGCTGCCAACCAACCTCCGTCATGTCTTACTCCGAAGTCCCAGGCGGGATTACCGCGCCGCGCGGATTCTTTGCCGGCAGCATTTACTGCGGGATCAAAGCGACAAACCTGGATCGGCCGGATCTGGCGCTGATCCATTCACCTCAGCCGACCGCCGCCGCCGGAACATTCACGACCAACCGCGTCAAAGCCGCTCCGGTGCGCGTCTCCAGCATGCACGTGCGGAATGAAGATGTCCGCGCGATCATCGCAAACTCGGGCAACGCCAACGCCTGCACCGGACTGACGGGAATCGAGAACGCCAAGCGGATGACGGCGGCGGTGGCGCAGGCACTCGATCTGAAACCGAAGCAAGTGCTGGTCTGCTCCACGGGCCGAATCGGCGTCCAGCTGCCGATCGAGAAGATCGAAGCTTCCGTGGCGCAACTTCCGGCTCAACTCAAGAACGGCGGCGGCTCCTTGCGCGCAGCCAAAGCGATCATGACCAGCGACACCTTCCCCAAGGAACTCGCGCTGGAGTTTGAAATCGGCGGGAAGATGGTGCGCATCGGCGGCATCGCCAAGGGCGCGGGGATGATCGACCCGAACATGGCAACGATGCTTTGCTTCCTCACGACCGACGCGGTGATCGGCAAACCGCACTTGCAAAAAGCGCTCAGCGTGGCGGTGGAACAATCCTTTAACCGGATCACGATCGACGGCGACATGAGCACCAATGACACCGTGCTGATGCTCGCCAGCGGGCTCGCCGGACATCCGCCGCTGAAGTATGGGACGGAAGAGTTTAAGCTCTTCCAGCGGGCGCTCGATTGCGTGACGCGGCAGCTTGCGCGGATGATCGTGGAAGATGGGGAAGGCGTGACGAAATTTGTGGAAGTGCACGTCAACGGCGCGACTTCGCTCGCGGATGCGCGGCGCGCCGCGGAAGCCGTGGCGAACTCGAAGTTGGTCAAGTGCGCGTGGTTTGGCTGCGATCCAAACTGGGGTCGGGTGATGGATGCGCTCGGTTATTCCGGAGCAAAGATGCGGGAGGAGCTGGTGGACATTTTTTACGACGGCGTGATCGCGGTCAAAGGCGGCATGGCGAGCAATACGCCCTTTGCCAAACTGCAGGAAATCGCCGCGCAAAAGGTCTTCACCATGACCATCGATCTGCATCTCGGTTCCACGGAATACACCGTTTACACCACCGACCTGAGCGTCGATTACGTGAAGCTGAACATGGGCGAGTAGGGACGGCATTTTCCGGTGGAAAGTTTGGCGTCGGCGGCCATTCTCACCGGCGTCCAGTCCGGCGCCCGAAGGTCCGTGAACGGCAAACTTTCCCCATGGCTCAACTCCCCATCCAACGAGCGGAAGCACTGATTGAGGCGCTCCCGTTCATCCAGAAATTTCGCGGGTCGCTGTTCGTGATCAAGTATGGCGGCAGCGCCATGGAGGACGAAAACGTGGTGCAACGATTTTTGCGCGACGTGGTTTTCCTCGAGGCGGTGGGGATTAATCCGGTAATCATCCACGGCGGTGGGAAGGCGATCACCACGCGGATGCGGGAGGCGGGATTAAAGCCGAAGTTTGTCAACGGCCTCCGCGTCACCGATCAGCAGAGCATCCAGATTGTGGAGGACGTGCTGGATAACGACCTGAATCCATCCATCGTCACGGTGCTGAAGGGTTTCGGCGGGAAAGCCGTCGGCTTGCACGGAAAAGATGTGCTCGTCGGGAAGAAACTGCCGCCGCAAACCGAAGGCAAAATCACCGGTGTCGATTTGGGATTTGTGGGCGAAGTGATCGACGTCAACCTGGAGGTCATCCGCGAAGTCATTGGGGAAGAAACTGTCCCCGTGATCTCGCCGCTCGCCAGAGATGCGGAAGGTCGGATTCTCAATATCAACGCCGATATCGCGGCCGGAACGCTCGCCGGTTACCTCCGCGCGGACAAGTTCATCTACCTCAGCGACGTCCCCGGGATCATGCGCAACCCGGTGGAAAAGGAATCGTTGATCCCCAGCGTGACTCGGGAGGAAATCGAGCAGTTGCGCGAAGACGAGATCATCACCGGCGGGATGATCCCAAAGGTCGAGAGCGCGTTGCACGCGCTCGCCCAAGGCGTGAAAAAAGTGCACTTCATCGACGGCCGCACGCCGCATTCCCTGCTCCTAGAGATTTTTACGAATACCGGAATCGGCACGGAAATCGTGCCGTGAACTTTGCGGTTTATTCCGGAGGAAGTTCGGGCTGGTGGTGGAGGGACGCGCGCCCTCGCTACCGCAGGGGTTTTCCTCCCGTGACATCGCCGACGCAACGCGCTCCAGTCGGCGGGATCTTTCCCCAGCCGGCTCAGGGCTTCATCCTGATCTCCGTCGCCGGGAAGACGAACGTCACGACGGACGAATCGTCTGCCCAGTCGATGACGCTGTTCCTGGAACGAGAGCCAAAGGAAGGGCCGGCAATCGGCTCGGTGATGAGCCGCAGTGACGAACCGTCGCGAACCTCGAACTCGAACCAGCGCTTGGGATGTCCGAGAAAACTTTCCTCATACCAGGCCGTAACAACAGCCTGGTAACGGCCATCGGGTGACTTCTTCGAGTCACTTGTGCCAATCGGGTAAGCCATCATCTGCAAGGCGCGGCGTCCTGCGATCAACGCCACAAGCAAGCCAGCCACGATCAAACAGACGTTGAAGACAAATCTGGCGCGCATGGTGGCTTAGTTCTGAGGCGACCCGGCGTAGAAGGCGTCGATTTGCTGGACCACGTAGCGCTGCTGCTCGTCGGTGAGCGCGGGGAAGATCGGAAGCGCCAGCGACAGAAGCGCCTCATCCAGCTTTTGGCATTCCACTGTTAGCAAAGACTTCATGGGGCAAGCGACACCTAGACTCTGTATTACGCGCTCGGGGAGTTGGACGGAACGCCTTGATCTAAAAGGAATGCGTGACGGCGGCTTGGGAAACCTCAGGCGGAACGCCGATCAAGAACTCTCGCTGACGTTTCCCGTGCGTGAGAATGAGCGTCGCGAAATCGTCGCGGACTCGCCAGCAAAAAGACCGGACCTCAGAGTATTTGAGCTGCTGATGCGTGTCGCCGCGGACACGAATAAGATGCCTGTCGTAGAAATGAACCTCCGACGGGCAAAGAGAGACGAACCACGGGATGAAATAGACCAAAAAGGCCCCGAACGCCAAACCGGCTAGGAGCGCCAGAGCAAAAGGCAACGGTGGCTTGTCCGGATCAAGACGCACAAAGAACCAGTGCAACATCGCCAACGCTGCGACAACAAACACCCAGAGCGGCTGATGCCACCACCGCCGTTTCGAACACTCGAAAGCGTCATTGAGCTTTAGAAAGGCACGCGGCTCGGTCCATTTGAAGTGCCTCTTTGGCAGGAAGCGCATCCAGGCACTTTAGCTCTGAGGTGACGCGGCGTAGAAGGCGTCGATTTGCTCCGCGACGTAGCGCTGCTGATCGTCGGTGAGTTCGGGGAAGATCGGGAGGGCCAGCGTTTGCCGGGCGGCGCGCTCTGCTTCCGGAAAGGCGCCTTCCGCGTAATCGAGATTGCGGAAGCATTCCTGCAGATGCAGCGGCTGCGGATAGTAAATTTCCGTCCCGATTCCAGCTTGCGTCAGATGCGCGCGGAGTTCGTCCCGGCGAGGCGCGCGGAGGATGAATTGATTGTAGATGTGATGATTCTCCCGACCGCTTTCAGCGAAGACTTCCATCGGCAAGCGCACCAGCCGGGTCAACCCGAGCCGGGCAAACTCTGCGCGGTAAAAGGCCGCGCGCATTCGCCGCGCAGCGCTCCACGAGTCGAGGTGCGGCAACTTCACCCCGAGCACCGCGGCCTGGATCGCGTCCATCCGGAAATTGCCGCCGACCCACTGGTGGAAGTAGCGCGTTTCCATCCCGTGATTGCGCAGCGCGCGAATGCGCTCGGCCAGCGCCGCGTCGCGACAAACCACCATCCCCGCGTCCCCGAATGCGCCGAGATTTTTCGTGGGATAAAACGAAAACCAGCCCGCTTCGCCGATCGCGCCCGCGGAACCAAGCGGATGCTGCGCGCCGAGCGCCTGGGCGGCATCTTCCAGCACGGGAACGCCACGTTTTCGCCCGAGCTCGGTGATCGCCTCCATGTCGGCGCATTGACCGAAAAGATGGACCGGGATGATCGCCTTGGCCTTCCGCGTGCGGGCCAGCGCTTCTTCCAGAGCGGGGACGGAGAGGTTGAAAGTCGCGGGATCGATGTCCACGAACACTGGCCGCGCACCGAGCCTTGCGATGCATCCCGCCGTGGCGAAGAAAGTGTAGGGAGTCGTGAGCACGGCATCGCCGGGACCGATTCCCAGCGCCATCAGCAGCACGAGCTGCGCATCTGTTCCGGAAGAAACCGCGATCGTGTGACTCGCTCCGCAATACCTGGCCACCGCTTCTTCCAGCGCCTCCGTCTTCGGCCCCAGGATCAGCGCCTGCGAATCCGCCACCGCTTCGATCTCCGCCATGATCTCCGATTTGAGCGGCGCATATTGCAGTTTGAGATCGAGCATTGGGACGTGCATCGGCGCAGCTTTGGAAATGAGCCGGCATGCCGTCGAGCGGGGAAATTGCGCCCTCGCCACACCCGGTGCGGTGCTTTATCGCTGAATCCATGAACGCGGTTTCTCTGATCACCGGCTCCTCGCGCGGCATTGGCCGCGGCATTGCGCTCGAGCTCGCCCGCGCGGGCCGGCACGATCTGGTGATCAACTTCGCGGGGAATGAAGCGGCGGCGCTGGAGTGTCAGCGGCTTTGCCGGGAAGCGGCGGGCGGATCGGTGAGCGTCGAGATCGTCCAGGCGGATGTCTCAGTGGCGGCGGATCGGGCGCGGCTGCTGGAATCCGTGCGGGAACGTTTTGGCCGGCTGGATTTGCTGGTGAATAACGCGGGTGTGGCGCCGACGGTGCGCGCGGATTTGCTGGAAGCTGGGGAAGAAAGCTTCGACCGGCTGATCGGGATCAATTTAAAAGGTCCGTATTTCCTGACTCAACAAGCCGCGCGATTGATCATCGAGAGCGCTCCTCTCCCAAACTCCCCGCGGGCAGTGGTGAATGTGACCAGCATTTCGGCGTTCACGGCTTCCGTAAATCGCGGGGATTATTGCTTGGCCAAGGCGGGCCTCGCGATGATGACGAAGCTCTATGCGGCGCGGCTGGCGGAGTTTGGGATCGGCGTGTTTGAGATTCAGCCGGGAATCATCGAGACCGACATGACCGGAGCGGTGAAGGAGAAATACGACGCGCTCTTTGCCGGCGGTCTGACGCCGATCAGCCGCTGGGGACAACCCGCGGATGTGGGCAAGGCGGTCGTGGCGATTGCGCACGGGCATTTTCCCTACTCGACCGGGCAGGTGCTGAATGTGGATGGCGGCTTTCATCTGCGGACGCTCTGAGACCTCTCCGAGAGTGAGCCTTCCAGCCGTCTGAGCTGGGGAAGACCGGCGGCGGAAGGGGAAATGCCTGAGCTCCCGGCTGCTTTGTTCCGGAAGAATCCGATCGCCGCGGGGAAAGGCACGGCGATTTGTTTTGAACGGCTGGCGGTGATTCGTGCCAAATGCCGGCCCGGCTTCCACGATGAAAATCAACAACGAACTCCGTCCCGCCAGCTTGCGCAAAAAAGTCGAACGGCTTTGGGAAGTCTCCGCGCCCAAGATTCTCCAGATCGACCGCAATGAGGTTCCCGGTGCAGCGACTCCGGTTTACACCGTGCAGGGAAAATACACCTCGCGCGGCTGGACGGAATGGACGCAGGGTTTCGTTTATGGCTCGGCGATTCTGCAGTTCGACGCCTTTTGGGATGACGCGTTTCTGAAGCTGGGTCGCAGCCGAACGGTCGAGCGCATGGCGCATCACGTGACGCATGTCGGAGTGCACGACCACGGCTTTAACAACGTCTCCACCTACGGAAATCTCTGGCGGCTGATGGGTGAAGGAAGGATCCCAGCCGATCCACGGGAACGCGACTTCTACGAACTCGCGCTGAAGTGTTCCGGCGCGGTGCAGGCAAATCGCTGGACCTACATCTCGAATGGGGAAGGCTTTATCCATTCGTTCAACGGGCCGCATTCGCTCTTCGCGGACACCATTCGCTCGCTGCGGGCGCTCGCTCTTTCGCATCGGCTCGGCCACGTGCTCATGGGGGAACGGGACGACAAGATTTCACTCTTGCGCCGGCTCGTGGAACACGCGCGCGCGACGGCGAAGTGGGCGGTTTATTATGGGACCGGACGCGACGCTTACGACCTCCGCGGGCGCGTGGCGCACGAGAGCGTCTTCAATGTGAACGACGGCTCCTATCGCTGCCCGAACTCGCAGCAAGGTTATTCCCCATTCAGCACGTGGACGCGCGGACTTGCCTGGATCATGCTCGGCTATGCGGAGCAATTGGAATTCATCGCCACGCTCTCCAACGCCGAGCTGGAGAAGGTCGGCGGTCGCGATGGCTTGGAAGCGGTGATGCTGAACGCCGCGCGCGCGAGCTGCGATTTTTACATTGAGCACACGCCCACGGACGGCATTCCCTATTGGGACACTGGCGCGCCTGGTCTGGCGAAGATGGGCGATTACCTGAGCCGCGCGGCGGATCCATTCAACGATCACGAACCGGTGGACAGCTCGGCCGCGGCGATCGCGGCGCAGGGTTTGTTGCGGCTGGGAAGCTTCCTCACGCAACGCGGCGAGTTCGCGGATGCGGAACGTTACTGGCAGGCCGGACTCACCGTGCTGGATACGCTTTTCGACGAGCCTTATCTCAGCACCGACTCGAACCACGAAGGCCTGCTGCTGCACAGCGTTTACCATCGTCCGAATGGCTGGGACCACATTCCTCCCGGACGCAAAGTGCCGTGCGGCGAGTCGAGCATGTGGGGCGATTATCACGCTCGGGAAGTCGCGCTGTACCTACTCCGGACGTATGAGGAAAAGCCGTATCTCTCGTTCTTCGGCCCGGAGGCAAAACCCAGCGCAAAGCGGTAGGACATCGTCCAGGTCTTCCCCGCCTCCGGAAGAAAACGCGGCGGACAACCACCAGCAGAAATGGCGTTGTCCGCTCCCGAAATTCCAAACGAAAATCCTGATCGCTCTTCCCTCCATGACCATCTCCGATCTCTCCGAAATCCCCGGCCGGCGTTATCCCGCGCGGCGCCGAACCCAGAACCTCGCCGGCGGCGTGGCCCCGATTCAGACCACGAACTTCAGTATGGGGAATGTCACGCTGGACCCAAAGGGCGGGCAGGTGCCGTGGCACAATCAGGAGCAGGAAGAGGTCTACTTCATTGTGGAAGGAACGGGCGAAATGTGTCTCGGGGAAGAGCGTCAGACCGTGAACAGCGGGCAAATGGTTTACATTCCGCCGGGGGTTTTTCATCAGCTGACGAACACTGGGGAAACTCCCTTGCGGATGATCTACTGCTACGGTCCCGCCGGTGATGTGGCGCATTGGCGGCAGGAACTCGACGGGACTTTGCCGCGGGCCGGGTACGAAGCGCCGCCGCTGCCGGCAGGAGCGTGGCCGCAGTGTACGGCGAAGCCGGAAGCTTAAGAAGAATCCCGCCAACAGCGCGGGCCGGCTGGGGAGAACGGCCCGGTTTCCTCCAGGCGGTTTTCCCACTCGACACTCGTTCGTTTGGCTCGCCACTTTCCTCCATGACCGAAGTCCAGCAGCAGATGATCGACAAGGCGTTCGAGTTGCTCAGCGAGCATTTCGATCACGTGGTGATCGCCGTCGGGACGTACGACGAGGACAAGCAATACACCACGACCGCGAGCTATTACGGCGGTGTGGCGCCAGCGATCGGACTTTGCAAGATCTACGAGCATCGCTGGACTCGGGAACATCTCTGGGGTT
>DASVRR010000141.1:0-3367 GCA_036388515.1 Chthoniobacteraceae bacterium
GTGTCGCGGATCGGGCGAGTCAAGAGCCCATGCGCGCGAGCGGCAAAACAGACGCGAGCGCCGATTCGCTCGGCGGGCGAATACGGGCGGATCCCGTCGTGTTGCAGCTCAACGCCGGCGATAAAACCGCACTGCCTCACTTCCGCCACATGCCGGCGCGTGCGTAAAGTCGCGAGCAGGCTCGTCAGCCGCTCGATCTTCGGAGCGAGCGTGGGGAGGACTTGTTCCGCCCGGAAGATTTCCAGGCTGGCCAAAGCGGCAGCGCAGCCGAGCGGGTTGGCGGTGTAACTGTGGCCGTAGTAAAGCGTCCGATCTTCCCCATCGTCGGAGTTCAGGAACGTCCGGAAGATCCGCTCCGACGTGAGCGTAGCCGCGAGCGGCAGGTAGCCGCCGGTCAGTCCTTTTGCCAGCACGGTGATGTCCGGAATCACGCCCTCGTGTTCACACGCAAACATCTTCCCCGTGCGGCCAAAGCCCGTCATCACTTCATCCAGGATCAGCAGAACGCCGCGGGCATCGCACCAGTCGCGGAGCGTCGCGAGCATGCCGGCCGGCCAAAGCCGCATCCCGGCTGCGCCCTGGATCAACGGCTCGATGATGACCGCCGCAATCTGACCGGCATCAAGGGTTTCGAGTTCTTCCAGCGACTGGATGTTTGCCACTGCCAAGCCGCCCTGGAACGCGCCCTGAAAGAGTCCGATGCCGCCCAGACTCGCCGCGCCGAGCGTGTCCCCGTGATAAGCCTTCCGGAATGAAATCACGGTGCGCCGTTCTGGTTCCCCACGAATGCGCCAAAGCTGCAAGGCCATCTTCAGCGCGACTTCCACGCCGGTGGAGCCGTTGTCGGAAAAGAAAACGCGAGTGAGCGTTTCCGGCGGCCAGAGATTCACCAAGGCGGTCGCGAGCTGTGCGGCCAGCGGATGCGTGAAGCCGAGAAACGAAGTGTGCGCGACGCGCTCCAGTTGTGCGCGGATCGCCGCGTCCATTCGCGGATGGCGATGGCCATGGAGGTTCGTCCAGATGGAAGAATTGCCGTCGAGGTATTCGCGGCCTTCGCTGTCGGTGAGGAGCGCGCCTTTTCCCGAGACGAGCACCAACGGCTGGTGTTCCGGAGCGCACCATTCGCGCATCGGCGTAAACGGATGCCAGGTGTGCGCCTTGTCCTGATCCGAGATCGTCACAGCCAGGAAGTCGGCTCCGCCGCGCAGCTTTTGCTCATGAAGTCGGCTCTTCCGCGGCGCCTTCCTCCGCGTCCGTCTTCCACGAGCCGCCTCGCTCCAGGATCAACTTCTCGACCGCGGCGACGTCTTCCCAAGCGAGATGCTTCCGCTGGTATTTCCGCCAGAGAATGTCCCGGAGTTCGACCAAATCTTCCAGCAACGGCGGATCGTAATACGTCCACATCGCGTCGTTCTTCAGCTTCGCCTGGACCCGCCATTTGCCGCCAAACTTCTCCGCACGCACTTCCCGCTTTTCTCCCTCTTCGGTTTTCATCTTCCAGGTGTGGATGTTGCGCATGGTGTTTTGTGTGGAGTGCCTGCGGGGTTTTTGAATGATGCCGGGGCTTGAAAGAAATTCGCAAGATTCTCCTCTTCCTTCTCGGTTCCGCCGCGCTCGGAGCATTGCTCGCGCCGTGGCTCTACTGGGGCGGACAGGCTGTCTTCGCGCGCACCGGCTGGGCTTTCCTGGAAGGGGCAGACTTCCCGAAATACTTCGATCGCGCGGTGCTCATCGCCGCGCTGCTTTTGCTCTGGCCCACGATTCGATCGCTGCGGATTCGCAGCCGCGCCGAGCTGGGGATCGAGCGAGATCCGCGTGGCTGGCGGCATCTGGCGATCGGTTTCTCCGTCGCTTTCCTGTGCATGGCGGCGTTCGGTTTCCTCCTGCTGCAGCTCGGAGTTTACCGGCTGAAAAGCAGCCCGGACGGCCTTCCTTGGAACGCCTTGGGGAAGATCGCGCTGACCGCGATCACCGTCGGAGTTCTGGAGGAATGGCTCTTCCGCGGAGTGATTCTCGGTTTCTTCCGGCGCGCCCTGCTGAACTGGCAGGCGGTGATTTGCACTTCGGTCTTGTTCTCGATTGTCCATTTTCTCAAGCCCCCTTCCGGCGAACTCACGCAAGTCGATTGGCTGACCGGCTTCCGCGTGCTTCCGTCCTGCTTCTCCAAGTTTGCCGAGCCGATGCTGCTGCTCGGTGGCTTCACCACGCTCTTCGCCGTCGGCTGGGTGCTCGGCTGGTCCGTCCTGCGCACGCGCGGACTTTGGCTGGCGATCGGCCTCCATGCGGGCTGGGTTTTCGGCAAGGCCGGCTTTAGCAAACTCACCAAACGCTCGATCAAGGACACGCTGCCGTGGCTCGGGGAAGACATGATCGTGGGCCTCGGGGCGCTGGCCGTCGTGTCGCTCACCGGATTGCTCGTCCTCGCGGTGCTCTCGTATGTGGATCGCCGATCAAACCCGTCGCGCCGGTGAGGCGCTGATCTCACTTTTCTTTCCGCCGCACTGCGCGAACTGCGGCGTCAGCACCGAGAGCGGCGCGCACCTGTGCGCCGGGTGCGGGGAAGACGTGCGCCGCATCGTGGCGCCGTTTTGCGAGCGTTGTTCCGAGCCTTTCTCCGGCTCCGTTTCGGGAAAGTTTACCTGCAGCAACTGCGCAGATCGCCAGCTGCATTTCGGTTGCGCGGTCGCGCCGTACCTCAGTCGCGGAGTAGTCCGCGAGTTCATCCATCGCTTCAAATACGATCGTGAGCGCTACCTGCGGATCCCGCTCGGCGAATGGCTCAGCGAAGCTCTGGAAGATGATCGGCTGAAGCTCCAGCCGGCCGATTTTCTGGTTCCGGTGCCGCTGCATTCCACACGATTTCGCGAGCGCGGCTTCAATCAAGCAGACCTGCTCGCCGATCAGTTGAGCAGAACTTCCAACACGCCAGTGCTGCGCTGTTTGCATCGCACCCGCTACACCACGACCCAGACTCGACTGGATCGACACGAGCGAATGGAAAATCTGCGCGATGCCTTCCGGGTGGTTCATCCGGAGCGGCTTCTTCAGCGCCATCTGCTCCTCGTGGACGACGTTTTCACCACCGGCTCCACCGCGGATGAATGCGCCCGCGTTCTCCTCATCGCCGGCGCGGCTTCAGTCCGCGTCGTGACGGTAGCCCGCGGCTGACCGCGGCGCCTACAGCGTTCCCTGGATGATCGGCTCCTGGGAGTTTGTCCGCGGAGGCAAGGAAGCAAAGGTCTCGGTGGCAAAGCTGCTGACGATGGCGCAAACCGCCGGGCCTTGTTCGTCCATGCTCGCGTGAGCGGCGCCTTCCACGGTGACGAGTTTTGCCTTCGGCAAAGTCCACTGCAAAATCTCGCTCGCG
>DASVRR010000142.1:0-4094 GCA_036388515.1 Chthoniobacteraceae bacterium
ATATTTGGCTCCGTCGTCGGACCTGGGCGCCGCAAAGATAGAGCGTCAGACTGGCGCGCCGGCGGCACCACGCCGCCCGGATGTCGCGACATTCAACTCCAGTCCGAAACAGCTGACGGGGAGGAGACGTGCGAACCAACCAGTGGGCGCGCGCTGGAAGTGCTGGAAAAGCGCGGCACGCCCGCTGCTGAAACCTATTGCGCTATGCTTTACCTGAAGACTCACGAGCGGGCTCACTCCCTGGAAATTCACCGGGCGCTGAATGCCGCGGATGGCTATCTTTTCCTCGGTCTGCCCCAGGAAGCGCTGGAGGAACTCGATGGCGTGAACGTGGAACCTCCGGAAGATCCGGCGATGCTGCTCGCCCGGATTCGCGTGCTCTTGCACCTGCGGGATTGGACGCGTGCGGAGGCGCTTTCTGCGCGCGGGCTCGAGGCTCATCCGGAGGAGGAGGAATTTACGGTGCAGCGGGCGTTTGCGCTGCATCAGCTGGAGAAGGGGGAAGAAGCCTCGCAGGTTTTGCTGGCTGCTCCGGAGTGGATCCGGAAGACGGGAATCCTCCACTACAATCTGGGTTGCTACGAGGCGCGGCTGGGTGACTTAAACATCGCAAAGCGCTGCATCGACGCCGCAATCCAGATCAATGGCGCGATGAAGAAGAACGCGAAGACCGATCCGGATCTCGCGGCGCTCTGGAACTAAAGCGTCCGTTCGAATCCAGCGCGGCCGGCAAGTCGATGGGGAACACAGGCCGCTGGCCTGTCGCGTTCCGGCGGCCCGCCGAACGCCCGGACGTTGGCGACGTTCTTCCGGAGAAATTGACGCTCGCCCCATCCAGCAGTGCGAAGTCTCCCGGGCGAATCCGCCGCTCGTCGTGCGGAGTTCCCGGCGGGCCGCCGGGAACAACAGGCGGGCCGCCTGGTGCTCGCCGATCGGAATCACGCGGGGCGCGCCATCAGCGGCTCCCACCAGGCGCGATTCGCCACATACCAGTCGATCGTCTCGCGGATTCCTTCCTCATGTCGATGCTGTGGCTTCCAGTGCAGCTCGCGGTGCGCTTTGCTCGAATCGATCGCGTACCGCCGGTCATGCCCGAGTCGATCCGTGACATACTGGATCAGCGATTCCGGTTTCCCGAGATGCGCGAGAATCATCCGCACCACGTCGATGTTCCGCATCTCGCCATCGCTCCCGACGTTGTAAACTTCCCCTGCCCTGCCTTCCAGCAAAGCCGCGACAATCGCCGCGCAATGATCTTCCACATGAATCCAGTCGCGCACATTGAGTCCGTCGCCGTAAACCGGCAGCGGCTTGTCCGAGAGCGCGTTGATGATCATCAGCGGGATCAGTTTTTCCGGAAACTGATATGGACCGTAGTTGTTTGAGCAGCGCGTGATGATCACTTCCTGGCCGTAGGTATGATGCGTCGCGAGCGCCAGCAGATCGGCGCCGGCCTTGCTCGCGCTGTAGGGCGAACTCGGCTGGAGCGGCGAGGTTTCGCTGAACTTTCCCTCCGGTCCCAGCGAGCCGTAAACTTCATCCGTGGAGACCTGGAGAAAGCGGCGCACGCCGTGGCGCCGGGAAGTGTCCAGCAAGGTCGCGGTGCCGACGATGTTCGTGTGGATGAAATCGCCGGGCGTATCGATGGAACGATCGACGTGGGACTCGGCGGCAAAGTTCACCACGGCGAAGAACTGATGCTTCTCGAAAAGCGCGGTCATCCGCGTCTGATCCGAGATGTCGGCGTGGAAGAATTCGTAGCGCTCGCCGTAGCTCTCCGCGACGCCCGCGAGGTTCGCGAGATTTCCCGCATACGTCAGCGAGTCCACATTCGTGATCTTCGCCTGGCCGTAGTGCTCGAGCACGTAGCGGATGAAATTGCTGCCGATAAAGCCGCAGCCGCCGGTTACAAGGAGTCGCATGAGGGCGCGCTTTCTATCAGCGCAAATCCGGCGGACGCCACTACGAATTCCGATCCTGCCGCAGCGTTTCTTCCACCAGCCGGCGCACCCGGAGCGAGTCGCGGAGCATCTGCAGGCTGTCGCGGAAGATGTGCACGTGCGACTCCGGAGAGTTCAGCCATTCCACCGGCAGATCGGCGATTCCGTAACCGAGCCTTTGCGCGAGCAGGAGGACTTCCACATCGAAGGCAAAGCCGTCGAGCTTCTGGCGGCGGAAGATTTCCTGAGCTGCCGCGCGCCGGAACGCCTTGAAGCCGCACTGCGTATCTCGCGAAGGCGCCAGCGCGCAGCGTTGCAATATGGCGTTGAAAGTTTGCCCCATCGTCCGCCGCAGCCAGCTCTGCGAACGCGTGATCCGGCTCTCCGCATGTTGCCGATTGCCAATCAGCACGTCGACTTCCGGATGCGTCGCGAAGTATTCCAGAAAAACCGGGATCTCCCGCAAAGGCACGCTGAGATCCGCATCCATGTAGAAGACATGCTGCCCGCGCGCGCGGAGCATTCCACTGCGCACGGCGTAGCCTTTTCCCCGCTGCACCTGATTGTCGATCGCGTGAAAATGCGCTTGGCGCGCCGCAAACTCGGCGGCTATCTCCAGCGTGCCATCGAGGCTCCGCTCGACCATGATCAAAACCTCATACGCCTGCCCCAGTCCGGCACAGAATTCCGCCAGCCGCTCCAGCGTCGGAGGCAGCCGGCGCGCTTCGCGGTAGGCGGGGAGCACGAGTGAAAGGAATGGGCTGTCTGACATGGAGAAGCGGCGCCGTGTGTAGCAGATCGACCGCGCGGGGAAAGAGGCTCCTTTGCTCCGGACAATGAAACGCGCCTCCTGGATCTCGCTCGCGATCCTCGCGCTTGCGCTGCTTTTCCGGCTGGTGTTGCTGGACTTGAAGCCGGCGCATTTCGACGAAGGCGTGAACGGCTGGTTCGTCGATCAGATGACGCGCCAGGGCTATTACCACTACGACCCGACGAACTTCCACGGGCCGCTGCATTTCTATGTGATCTTCATCGCGCAGACGCTCTTCGGGCGGCACGCGTGGGCGCTGCGCCTGCCGCTCGCGCTGGTCAGCACGGGCTGCGTCGCGATGCTGCTGGCGTATCGCGCTTATCTCGGCGAACGCGTCTGCCAGATCGCCGCGCTCTGCATGGCGGTGTCGCCCGCTTTCGTTTTCTACGGGCGCTACGCGATCCACGAATCCTGGCTCGTGCTCTTCCTCCTGATCACCGTCTGGGGACTCGCCGGGCTCTGTCACTTCGGCACGCGACGGCATCTTTGGGCCGCCGGGCTCGGAGTCGCGGGGATGATTTTGACGAAGGAAACCTACATCATCCACGCGCTCGCGCTGGCACTCGGCTACGCCACGGTGCGCGCGTTGGAGATGTATTCCCCATCGGCTGCTTTTCAACCGGCAGCGCAGCAGTGGAGCCGGCGCGATCTGGGGAAGGTCGCGGCGGCAAGCTTGGCGCTGATCCTCTTTTTTTACTCCGGATGCCTGCTGGATTGGTCCGGAGTGGAAGGCCTCTGGCTGAGCATCGCGGCGTGGATTCACACCGGGATGCATGCGGACACCGGACACGAAAAGGAGCCGTGGTATTGGCTGGAACTTCTCCTGCACTACGAGTGGCCCGCGCTGCTCGGGCTGGCGCTTTCCTTTGTCCTCGTTCGTCCGGGAAGCAGCCGCACGCTGCGCTGGATCGCGATCTCCGGAGGCGGCACGCTCTTCGCCTACTCGATCATCGCCTACAAAACTCCGTGGTGCCTCATCACCATGATTTGGCCATTTTATTTCGTGCTCGGACATTTCGTGGTCTGGGCAAACCAACGGCTGGATCGCTGGATCGTCGCCGGCGTGACCGCGGTGCTGATCGGTTACTCCCTGGTCAGTTCGCTCCTCCTGAACTTCCGGAACTATGCGCGCGAAGAGGAGCCGTACGTCTATGTGCAGACTCGGGAAGACGTCCACAAATTGCTCCGGCCGCTGCAGGCGGCGGTCGCTCGCGATCGGACGAATCTTCACCTCACGGGATACTTGGCGATGACGGACCTGCATCCGCTTCCGTGGCTGCTTGCTGACTTTACGCACGTGACGATCGGCGCGCTCAGCGAGCTTCCGGAAGATCTCAGCAACG
>DASVRR010000143.1:0-2915 GCA_036388515.1 Chthoniobacteraceae bacterium
CCAGCGCGCGCGTGATGTAGCCAGTCGTGCCGTGGACGATCAGATCTTTTGGCCCGCCTTGATCCGAAACCACACACGGCAAGCCGGAAGCCAGTGCTTCCAGGATGACATTGCCGAACGTGTCGGTAGTGCTCGCGAAAACAAAAACGTCCGCGGAGGCAAACGCCCGCGCCAGTTCCAGCCCGGCGAGGTATCCGGTGAACGCCGCGTCCGGGAGCATCTGCCGCAGATCCTTGAGATACGGACCATCCCCGACAAACGCGAGCGCCAGTCCGTCGCGCCGCAGCTTCGTCCAGGCAGCGACGATCACATCGAGATCTTTCTCCCGGGAAACCCGCCCGACGTAGAGCAGCACGGTCTGACCCGCGGGGATGCCGTACTGTTTCCAAAATCCCGGCTCGCGCCGCGACGGATGAAAGAGCACGGTGTCGAGTCCACGCGGAAGAATCTTGATTTTCTCCACCGGAATCCCGCGATGCGCCCACGCGGTTCGGTAGCCCTCGCTGTTCACATAGAGCAGATCGAGCTGCTCGTAGAACCACTTCATGTAGTTCCAGGTGAGCGTCTCGAGGAAATTGTCGTCCGTCAGGATGCGGACATATTGCGGAAAATCGGTGTGATAAATTCCGCTGGTTCGCAGCCCGAGGATCTTCCCCGCGAGCAGCGCGGTGAGCCCGATTGGCCCCGGCGTGGAGATGATCAGTTCGGTGAAACCTTCCCGCTGGATGTAGTCGATCATCTGCAAGATCGGCGGGAAACTCAGCTTCTGGAGTTCATATTCCGGAAGCTCGAACTCGCCGATTGGCGGGAAGTTTTTGATCGGGATCCCGGTGATGTGAATGGTGGAACGCGAGGTGACCACCACGAGATCGTGACCTTCCCCGACCACCGCCGCGGTCAGCCGCTTGATGGTGTTGGCCACGCCATTCACGTCCTCGAGCGTGTCCGTAAACCAGGCGCGCTTCGTGTTCTTCAGTCGGGGAGAAATCTCTCCCGCAAAGCTTTCGCAGAGCTGCGCGAGCCACGCGCGATCCGGCGCCTGGCTGCGGAAGGCGTAGAGATACGGGGCGAGTGGCGCGAGGACCGGCAGGAGGACGCTGAGTTCGCGGATGGCTTCGATGATGTTCCCGTTCGAGACTTCCTTGACGAAGGTGGTGAAGAACCGGAAGGCGAGCTGGTTGACGAAGAAGTTCGCGATGATGAAAGCGCGGCGTTCCGGCTCCGTCACGCCGGCGGTTTCCGCGGCGAGCCGCTGCTTGAGATCGCCGTTGATCGTTGCGGCGAATTGCTTCCAGAGCGACGCATTCGCCGGTTTCGCCAGTTCGAAAATCTTGCCGCTGGCGATTCCTTCCGCGACGAAGGCGAGCTTGTCCGTCCAGGAAAATTCGGTGGGATCTTCGCCCTCCATGAAGCGCGAGAATGCCTTGCCGACGAAAGTCGAGCTGCGCGCGCCGGCGAACTGGCGTCCGGCAAATTGACGCAGGTTATTGTAGAGGCTGTGCGAAACGGCCAACGGAGTACCGCCGATGCCGCCGACCTCGCAACGCCCCGCGCGCAGGTGTTCCAGGAAAGCTTCCACATCTGCCGCGTCCGGAGTCTCGGTGAATGCCGCCGCCGGATACATGCCGCCGTGATCGTCGGATCCGCCGGTGAAGATCTTGCGCCACGGCTCCGGATGCGTGGGAGCCAAACCGTGGCGATTTGCCAGCTCCTCGATCTTTGCTGGAGTCAGCGCGCCAAAGGCAAAGCGCGTGACGTCGCTGAGCAATCCATCGCGATGCGCGTTGAGTCCTTCGAAGTGCTGGAAGAGCAGCGCGAGCTTTTCCAGGTGGGCGATCGAGAGGCGATCATCCACGCGGTAAAGCGGATGCGCGACCGCGTGCGCGAGTTGTTCCGCAGCGAGAAATCTCTGCAGCTCGAAGACGTTTTCCCGTCGCGCCTGCAGCTCCGTGTGCTGCGCTTCCGTGATTCCCCAAACCAACAGATGCACCTCGCAGCGATCTTCCGGAAAACGCGCGCTGACTTGCTCGCTGAGGAAGGTGCCGGGACGATCCGCAATCTCCAGACAACCCTCGATTCGGTTGTGATCGGTGATCGTGACGAACTGCATCCCGCGTTCTTTCGCCGCATCGTAAAGTGCTCCCGGCGGGGAATAACTGTCCGGCAAACCGACGCGGCGGAAGAGCCATTCCGCAGCACGCGCGCTGTGGTGAGAGTGAAGATGCAGATCGGCTCGGGCGGACATTGGCGCGGAGTAAAGCGACGAATGCGCGGCAGTGCACGCAAGACCTTCGCAGCCAAAAGCCCCCGCAGGAAGCGACGGCGCGCTTCCCTCCAGGAAGCCGCGCTGGAGGGCATCCGCGCCGTCGGTGCCCTGGAGCGGGAGGTCCCTCGGGGCCGCCGCCGCGCCGACCGCCGGGAGCGACGGCGTTTCCCTCCAGGAAGCCGCACCTGGAGGTTCTCCACGCCGCAGCCGCGCGCCCACCTTGGGAGGCGACGGCGCGCTTCCCTCCAGACGCTTGCTGCGGACCGACACCGGTCAACTTAGCCTGCCAGATCCGCCGGTCGATCCGCTCCGCGCAGGGCGCGCCGTTCCCGAATCCATTGCAGATACGTCACCGCGTCCCGCGTCTGCAAGGCCTCGCAGACCAACGCCCGAATCTGCCGCCAGATCCGCGGATGCGCGAGATCCACCGGATGAATCGAAATCCGGAGCAAAGGTCGCTCACGCAGCCGGGCGAAGAGCCACGCATTCCAGAGCAAGCTGGTCGCGCGTCGCCAGGCCGCGCGGACACTCCAGACCAGCGACTGCGACCTCCAGATTTTGCTGCGTTGCAGGTCGGTCAAGGTGCCGAGCCGCGTGGTGTATTCCACGCCCAGCTCGCGCAACGCCGACTCGGCTTCGCTGCTGAGCA
>DASVRR010000144.1:0-17189 GCA_036388515.1 Chthoniobacteraceae bacterium
GCTCGCGGGGACACTTTACGCGCTGGAACAATCGCGGGCGCGGTTCGCTTTCCTCCTCGGCGCGCTCGTGCTCGAAGCCGGCGCTCGCCCGGAAGGCAAGCTGCTCTTTGGCTTCGGCATCTTCCTCGTGCTCCTCCTGCATTGGCGCGCCTGGCGCGAAATGTGGCCGCGTTTCGCCGCTATCGTCGTGCTGGCGGTGGTGACGGCTTTGCTCACCAAGACCGTGCAAACCGGCCTGCTGCTCTATACTTCCGTGGCGCGCCTCACGCCGGCGGAACTCCAGTGCGCGCCGGGCTTTGAACCCTACATCGCTCCCATCCGTGCGGACCTTCAGCGGCGCTGGGAGGAACGTCCGCAGTTTCCTCGAGTGCGTGATCGGCGCGCGATTTCGGAAGCGGTGGAGAAATACCTGGATGATCATCCGGAGCGGCGCTCCAGCACCAAGCGGCGTTCGGTGGACGCCTTTTGCCTGAAGCTTGCCAAAGAAACCTGCCTCCGGAACTTCGGCTATCTGCCGGTGCACGTTTACCACAAATTCCGCGCGGTTTCGAATGAGGCGCCGAGCAGCTTGTTCGACAATCCGGCGCTTTTCGACAAACAACGCGAAGCCTTCCTCGACTCGCGGGAGCGCGTCTTCGCCCTCAGCCGCGGGCTCACTGGCGAACCGCTGCAAACCGAAGTGGAGCTGCGCCGTTTCATCGAAACGCACTACGGGGAAGTGCCATGGTTTAACGCCTGGACGGCTCGCTGGCTGAAGATCGTGAACGCCTGGCGCTTTCCGGATCTGCGGTTCCCCAATCCGGAATATCCGTCCGTCCCGCTCTTTCATTACGGGGTTCCGATTTACTTCCTCCTCGCGGCATTCGGCTCGATCGCAGTGGCGTTCCGCCGGGGAACATTGCAGCCGTTTCATTTTGCGTGGAGCCTCACGCTGCTCGCATTCTTCTATACGATTATCCTGACCGGGAACGTTCGCCCGCGCTTCCGCTTTGTCTTTGAACCGTTGTGGTTCCTCTACATTGCGCTTTTGGCGGAATGCCTGTGGCTCACTCTGGCGCTGCCCTTCCGGAGAAAATGAAAGATCGCTGGCACGTTGCCGCGGTCGCCTTGGCCGGTTTGCTGCTCGGGCTGCTTTTCCTGCAGGAGCCTGGCTTCGGGGATGATCTCACCTACTGGAGCTTTGCTTTCGATCTGCATGAACGCGGTCTGATTGCCTGGCAAAAAGGCAGCTTCCACGATCTGCGCTGGCCCGTGTGGGGCGTCTGCTGGATGCTGCAGGCGATCTTCGGCCCGGGTCTGCTCAGCTATTACGGCGAACCGCTTCTTTACCTCGCCGCGGGCGCCGCGCTGGCCTTTTGCTTCGGCCGCAAACTGACTGCGCCGGTTCCTCTCGCCTGGGCTTGCGGCATCGCCTTTCTCTTCCATCCACTGCTCGACACCGTCTGCTATCGGCCGATGCCCGACCTTTCCGAAGGCGTGCTCGGGGCCGCGGTGATGCTCGCCTGGTGGCAAATGATGCAGCCGCAAACTCGCCTGCCGGCCATCCTCTACGCGCTGCTCACCGGCGCCGGCATCACCGTGCTCGAAGCAAATCGCGTCACCGGAATGTTCATCGTCCCGGTGCTGATTCTCTGCACGCTGCTCTTCTTTCCGCGCCGCTTCGGCTGGCTGGTGCTCGCCGGCGTTTTCTCTGCGGTGCTCTACGCGGGCGAATGCCTTTTCTACAAGCGACTCTTCAACGATTGGCTCCACGATCTCAGCGCGAACACCGGGAACAAAGGCGCCAAAGGCACCGAATATCCAAACGCCTGGACCATGCCGTTCCGCTTCTTCGACACCTTGTGGAAAGGCAACCCGCTCGCGCCGGTTTACTGCATTTTTTCCGCAATCGGCATCTGGTCGGCGTGGAAGCGGCGCGGCGTGCTCGGTCGAGTGATCGTGGTTTGGTTTGGCGGACTTTACCTCCTCTACTCCTGCGCGCCGCAGAGTCTTTGGCCGTATCGCCCTCTGGTGCGCGATGCGGATCGTTTTCTCTGCGCGATCGTGGTCCCCATGGCGCTTCTGGCGGTGCTCGGTTTGTGGGAAATCGCGAGGAGATTGGCGGAGCAAAGAGTCGCGGGGAAGGTCGTGAAGCATGCGGAGGAAATCGCGCGGAGCAAATTTGGCCCGGCGCTCGTGCTCGTGGGGAGTGTCGCGCTGCTCACCGCCGCGACTTCACGGGCGTTGTTTGATCCCGGATTTGTTCCGGAGATGCGGCGCTATCTGGCGAGTGTTCCGGATGGCACGCGCATCTTTTCCCACAAGGCAATGCGCGAGATCGTTCATCTTGTGGATGCGAGTTCCGGGCGCCGGTTGGTCTGGAATGCGCCGAATGCAATTCTCCACCGGAAGCCCGAACTCGAAGCGCAAGCCGCGGGAGCCGCCGAGTTTTGGTACGCACGCAAGCTGGTTTGGCTGACCACGCGGAAGGAGCTGGAGAAACAAAAGCACGCCACGCAACCGCCGCTGGGATCCTACTTCGATCTGCCGGAGCGCGAGTGGACGTTGACCGGGCTGTTCGCGAAAGGCGACACTCCCGATCTCATCTTCTATCGCCGCCGAAAACCGGATTCGCCCGCTCCGCTCATCCTGAACTCCGACGCGGCGGAATGGCAGCAACTCCTCCCCGCTCTTCCAGCAAAATGGGCGCGGAAGAGCGGAACCTCGACTTTGCAAAAGGACTGGAATGTTCCCGACAATCTTCTCGGGCGGGTCGGCCGCATCGAGCTGAATGCCGCCTCCGAGCAGGTGGAAGCGCTCACCATCCGCCTGCGTTTCTTCCGGGGCCGAGGCGATGAAATAGCTGAATATCTGCTCAAGCCGTATCTTTTCCCCAGCGGCGGGAAGGAGTTTTTTGCGCTCCAGATTCCGGCGAATGCGGAGTCTTGCCAGGTGCAGCTAAAGTTCGCCAAATCCGCGGAAGCAGTGGAGTTCACCAGCTTTCGCGCGGTGTTCGAAGCGAACTAAACTGGAGGAAAAGCGGGATGAAAGTGGATGCGAAACCGGCGCTTTATTCCCCAGCCGATCTTCGCCTGGCTCTACAATGGCTGCCAAAAAGCGGCTCCCAATTAGGAACTCAGGAAAGCAGGAAAACAGCAGCTGAGTTCTTTTCCTGAGTTCCTGCTTTCCTAATTCTTTCCGAAGGCGCCGAGCCGAAAAGGAGCTTCGCAAATGCGTTATCCGGAGCTCTGGTTGGCCAGTTCCGACTTCTTCATCGTCTTCGCCCGAGCCAGATATTCGCCGGCAAAAGGCAGCCCGCCGATGGCCGGCAGCAGATAGCGCGCGGTGCAGAGTAAACCGAGCGCCAGCGCGACCGGAGCAGCGAAGTAAGGCGCGTAAAGAACGACCAACGCACCGTCACGCGTTCCCGCTCCGCCGAAGGTCGGGATCGGCAGAAGACCGGCCAAAATCGCGAGCGGCGAAAGGGCGAGATTGGTGACAAACGGGACGCTCGCGCGGAGTGCGAGGATGAACATCCAGATCTGCAGCAGATGCAAAAACCAGATGAACACCGAAGTGATCGTGACGGTGAGGAGCCGCCTTTTGCTGGACCAAAAGTAATCGTGCATCTCGCTCCACGAGTTCGCGAGACTGGCGAGTTTCTTCCCCATCTTTTCCGGCGCGAATCTTCCCGCGGTGCGGAAGAAAAACGCGGCAAACGCCTTGGAACCTAACAGGAGGCAGCCGAGCAAAAGCATCCCGGCGACCGCGGTGGTCATCAGCCAAAAGACGGAGTTTTTTTCCGGATAAATCGCCAGACCGAACACGCACCAAAGCAGCAAAGAAAGCATGTCGCACGACTTCTCGAAGACCACCAGCGAGAGCGCGAGCGAGCCGCTCAAACCGCTGCGATCCCGCATAAACCAGGCCTTCGCGATGTCGCCCATCTTGGACGGAAGCACCAGATTCAGGACGCTCGCGACGAGAATCAGTTTGTTTGCTTCGCCGAAGCCAAGCGTTTGCTGGCTTCGAGGTGCTTGATCTTTTTCCTCTGCCGGAGAGGAGGAAGAAGACGAAGAAGCCGTGGGCATGAGCTGCTGCAAACGCCAGGAGGTAAAGAGCGTCAGCGGCACGACCATGCCCAGACTCAGCACCATCCAGAGCGGATCGCATCGGCGGAAAATCGCGAGCAGCTCAGCGCGGTTCTCCGGACCAATCTTCCAATAGATCAGCGCCAAAATGGCGACGCTGATGACCAGCGAAACGAGCTTCTTCATCGAGTAGGATTTATCCCGCGCCGGCTCGCCTGCAGCGGGGAAGAAACTAGAAAGTCCGCTCCAGCTTGAGCGGCGCGTTTGCTGCGAGCGTGCGGACTTTCCCCGTCAGATCGAGCCACGGCTGGAGTTGTCCGGCTTGCCAGGTGCGGCTCATCACCACGTAAATCGAAGTTTGCGTCGCACCGATTCCCACCGCGCGAACTTTGTCCCAGGAATCTGCGGTGAGTTCGTCGGCGATGGTGAGTTGTTCGTGCTTCCAGCTCAAAGTCCGCTGGAAACGAAGCGGGGCGGATTTCTTCCCGGTGATCAGCATTTTTTGCAGGAGCTTCCGGATGAGGTCGGGGAAGAATCGCCCGACGCTGAGCATGAGCGCGCGGAGGACGACGAGATTGAAAGTGGTCATCTGCTTGGTCTTGGCCCAGCCGAGTTTTCCGCTGATCACAATCTCGTCGTCGCTGAGCTGCACGCGATAGTTTGCCACCAGATGAGCGACGGCGGCACGGACGCGGCCGTCATCGACCAGCGCGGAGAACTGCGTGTCCGACTGGGCGAGTTTGCCGTTGAGGAAGAACTTGAAGACGCCGCCTTTGTTCAGCGCGAGGTAAAGAACTGCGGGTCCGCGCCGATCGATGATTAGGCCGGCATTCTGGAAATGCAGGCGGCCGTCTTTGATCGGGACGATCGGCGGTCGGTCGGCGATCCAATGTTGATACGCCAGGAGATAGCTCCAGGTGTGATGGCCGATGATGTGATCGTCGGCATAACAGGAGCCGAGGCCGTTGCTCAGTCCTTGGAGAAACCGATCGTTGATCGAGAGCGCTTCCGGAAGCCACTGACCAGCGAGTTCGAAGCCGTGAGGAAAATAGTTGTAAGTATTGCGGCTGGTGTATTCGCCGCCGAAGGATCCGTCCGGATGAACAAAATGCGCGGCGAAGTAGATCGCTTTTTGCATCGCTTCCTTGAGCTCCGCAGTCGGCGTGAGCTGATAAAGCTGGGATAAAAGTCCGATGGTGAGCGTGTGATAACCTGGATCGCAGCCTTCGTACTCCTGAAACCAACCTTCCTCATTCTGCCACTCGAGGACGCGCTTCAGCCGCCTGGCTTTGAGCTTATCCCAGCGATCGATCCCAAACAGTCGCCCGGCTTTTTCCAGGCAAAGCACGATCAGCGCCTGATGGTTCGTCAGCCGGCCGCTTTCATGATGATCCGCCAGCCAGTCGGCTCGCTTGCGGAAGAAAGCCAGAATCTCGGGGTTGTTGAGCTTCAGCAGCGCGTAACTTTCCAGCCCAGCGAGGAGTGAAAAGGCGGCGGCGCCGGCAGCTTTTTCGTAGGGAAAATAGTCGTCGCAAGAACCATCCGAATGCGCGCTGCGCGCGGCGTAAACCATGCCGGCTTCCGCCCAATCCTTGATCGCCTGCTGGTGAAAATAAGCGTTCCCGGCAATCGGCAAACTGTAGGCGAGAGCCAGCGGCCAAACGAATTCCGCCGCCATTCCGCTGGGGAAATCGATGATCTTGTAATGCCAGAAATTGCGATCGAAGCAGCCGTAGGTTGGCGAGTGCGCGTTCCGATCCTGCAAGGTCAGGATCTTCGGGATTTGCGCCAGCGCCTCGCGGGCAAAAAGTTCCCGGCTCATCGGCAGCCCTTCCTCATTTTCTTCATCCTCATCTTCATCCCAAACCACCCTCTTCTCGAATGCGCGCCGTCTCTTGATCAAAGCGATAACCGAGGCGCGACAACAACCCCGCCAGCATGCGTGCAATCTCCTCCAGCAGCGCTTTGCCTTCCGCGGTCACCGACTCTGGCAGCAACTTCCTCGCGATTGCGACGTCGAGACACGCCGCACATTCTACGGTGGAACCGTGCGCCGTCTGAAGATACCGGGCCCGGTCAGCGGCGGAAAACTTCACGTTTCCCTCAGCAAGATTGAGCGGGATGCTCGTGGAGGCTCGGTCCAGTTGATCCCGAACAGAGACTTTCGGGAGAGATTCAATGAGGGGCTGAGTCCAGGCTACAAAGGCGATCGCTTTTTGGTGAACAATGAGCTTCTCGTGGGAGAACATCGGCGTCGGAAGAGATGAAGATGAGGAGGAAGAAAATGAGGAAGCCTACCGATATTCGATCCGCTTCACCCGTTGCTGGATGTCTTCCAGCAGCTTGCGATTGACCGCGATCACGTCGCCGACAAAGCCGAGTCCCCACATTTGTACTCCGATCAAAATCAAGATGGCCGCCAGGATCAGACTGGGCTCTCGTCCGCGCGTGGGATCTTCCGTAAAAAGGACCAGCCAGCGGATCCCGAGCGCCATTCCGGCGGCAAAAGGAAATGCGCCCAACCAAAGAAAAAAGCGCAGCGGTTTATAGGTGATGAAGATGCGCAGAATGGTGAGGACGGACCGCTGAATGTAGCTGCTCATCGACTTCATCAGGCGCGATGGACGGAGATAGCCGTTCGTCCGGATGGGCACGGAAGTGATGGCGATATTCTTTTGCCCGGCCTGGATGATTGTCTCCAGCGTGTAAGTGTATTGGCTGAAGACGTTGAGCTGGAGTGCGGCCTTGCGGCTCATTGCGCGGAAACCGCTCGGCGCATCCGCCACATCGGTTCCACTGGCGGCCCGCACCACCCACGAGCCGAGGCCTTGCAGCGACTTCTTCAACGGGGAGAAATGCTCGATTTCCGAGATCGGTCGCGAGCCGACGACGATCTCTGCCTCGCCTCTCAAGATCGGCTCGATCAGCTTCGGGATATCGTCCGCATTATACTGATTATCCGCGTCGGTATTGACGATGATGTCCGCGCCCGCTCGCAATCCCGCATCGAGTCCGGCGATAAATCCACGCGCCAACCCTTGGTGCGTGCCGAGATCGACGATGTGATCGACGCCATTCGCCCGGGCGACTTCCATCGTGCGATCGCTGCTCCCGTCGTTGATGATCAGCCACTCGACTTGATCGATTCCCGGCACCTGCCGCGGCAAGGCCTGGAGGGCAATCGCGAGGGTGCCCTCTTCATTGTAGCAGGGCATCTGAATGATCAGTTTTTTCACGCGAAGGGGCGTGATTATTGGGATTCACCCGGTGAAGCAAAGCCCTTTTTCCCCGCAGCACTTCGAGGGAATGAAGACGCTCGCGCCTGAGGGGAATCGGTCGAAGCGCTCCGGCCCGCTACTTGCGCAAAGTGAAGATGCAATAACGCATCGCGCCGCCACGGAAGGCGAGCCACAGCCGGATGATGGTGAGGGCGAAGATGCGGTTGCTGGCGTGCTTGTTCAGGAGAAAACGGAGGTAACTCGGCTTGCGGAACAAGTTCAGCAAAAAGGTCCGGATGATCATGGGCCAGGTGCGCGCGATCTGATCGGTGACATCCTGCACGCGCTCGATCTTGAATCCCGCCTCCAGCGCAAGTTCCCGATAGTCGCTTTCGCTCCCGAGGTGCGGCATGCGACCCTCTCGGCAGATTGGTTCGATCAGCCACCGCGCCTGTCGCCGCGTCGGCGCTTCGGCAGAAAGCCACGCGCAGATCACCATTCGGCCGTCGGCTCGGAGCACCCGATGCGCCTGGGCAAAGAAGCGCGTTTTATCCGGCATATGTTCGCTGCTCTCGATGGCAATTGCCGCGTCGAAGGCGTTGTCCGGAAGTGAGTTCTCCAGCCAATCGCCGAGGATGAACCGAAGGTCGGACGCTTCCTTTCCCGACTCGGTGGCGATCGCGTGCTGTGCGGAAGAAATCGTGATCCCAGTCACTTGCGCCCCAAGTTCATGAACGAGAAACCGCGACGTGGCGCCGTAGCCGCACCCGATGTCGATCACCCGGGTGCCAGCTTGAACTTGGGCTTCCCGAGCAACCACTTCCGTCAGCTGCCGGACAGCCTGCGCCTGAGTCTCATCGCCTCGCAGCCACAATCCGTGATGCACGTGTTCTCCCCAAATGTCCCGGTAAAACGCATCCAGCTCGTCGTAGTGACGAGCCACATCCGGGCCGCCGATTTCAGACTTCGAGGCGATCACCGACGCGCAGCTAAGTGCGGTTCGTCTTGATGACGATCTCCACGCGGCGGTTCGGTTGTTGCCGGAGGATCTCGGCCTGCTCGGCTCCAGGAGTTGAACCGATCGGACGAGGCGGGATGATCAAGCGGCTGCTGCCAAAGCCCCGGGTTTGGACGCGTGTCGGTGCAATCCCCATCTGCAGGATGAGCCAGTCCCGCACGGCCGCTGCGCGATCTTCGCTGAGTTGCTGATTTGACTCCACACTCCCGAACGAATCGGTGTGCCCTTCGATACTGAAGGTGGCCTTCGGATTGCGACGGATGAGTTCGCCGAGCTTCCGCAGTTCTTCGATGGCGTCCGGCTTCAAGGCCGCGCTGCCATACTCATAAAGCGCGCCGCCAGGCATGCCGATCGGCTTGTCGCCCGCTGGCAGTGGCCCCGTTGCCGCCAAGGCGTCATCGAGCGACTTCAACCCAGGAATACCTTCCGCATCGCCAGCTCCGCCCGCGCCAGCGCGAGTCGCTTTTGGCAGGATGATCGCCGGCTGACGCGGTGCTTTCGGGCTGTCCTTCAGGATCTGCCCCGCCAGCGAGTTCAATTCTTTTTCCATCGCCCCGCGGCTCTGCGCTTCCACTTTCGCCAGGACGTCGGAAGTTCCGGCGTCCGCCTTTGGCTTATCGATCACCATGGGCTGAGTAAGATCCGGGACCTGCGGCGCGACGCGGAGTTCCTCCAGCTGCGGTTTCTCCGTGGGTACGGTGATGCGTTCCACTTTTGGCATCTTGTCCAGTTTTACACGCAGCTCTTCCGGATCCTTGGGGATCTCGGGAATCGCGACTTGCTTGAAGACACGCAACGGTTTCGCCAGCCGCTCCGTGCCCGGCGCGGCGAAGTTCTCGAGCTTCTTCTGCTGGAAGAAATAGAAGAGCCCGCCGTGCAGCAGGAGCGACAGGATGAGCGCGCGGAACAGCCACTTCCGCATCAGCGGCGCCTCCGCGGCATTGGATTGGTAGGTCTCGAGGGGCGGCATTGGACGGCGTCAGAGGATACACAGGCAACGCGTTCCCGCGATATTTTGTTAGGGAGCGGACCGCCTGTGTGAGAACGGCTCCCGTGTCAGCCAAAGGCGAATGGGTCACGGGAGCCCAGCGCAAGAAAGCCTTCGTCGCGTTCGCCCCTCAGCTCGCCGACGATCTTTGGAGGGTCCACACCGCCTTGCTCCTCAGCACAACTCGGACCCGTGCGCCTGTCTGCAGAGCTACCGATCCAACCCAAGTGCTGACTGCTTACTTTTTTTCTCGGATTCAATCACGAACGTCAGCGTTTTGATGGAGGACGACAGTTCTTCCCGTAAGTCCTGTTCCTCGAACACTTTCTCATAACCTGCGAGCTGAGCAATCGCTTCCTTCCGATCTTTGCGGTGTGTTTGCGCGTGCAAAATTGCTCTTTTGACATTGGCGCTGACATCCCGCTTCGTCAGCAGATTCAACATCGATGCAATTTGATCTGGCTGGCCATATTGGACAACAGCTTTGGCTAAAAGCATTTGGACACCACGACTTCCTTTAACTGCGTCCCACGGATCATACTGTGAGTAATCAAATTCAGGCGCAGCCACCATTTTCTCCAGGAACGTCTTACAAATTGGATGATCGGAAAGGATCAGCGCTTCGATCGACGATGCCGCCGCGGCCAAGTCTTTCGAGGTGCTGACTTTGGTTAGGTTCAAGTCGCGAAAAGCGCGCGCCACAAACTCAACCAAATCGGGATTTTTGGTTTCATAGGCTCGGAAAGCGATTTCTCTAACTGCCACGGTATTCCCCCGCAGGGCCTCATACCGCTCGTTCAATATGGACTTTGAGAGGCTGCTAGACGCCGCCTCCACCTTTTCAAGGTCTTCGAGCGGTGCCGCTGCTGTGAGCGGGAAACCGCTTAACACCACCGCTGTTCCCACACTGAGGAAAAGAAGTTTCATTTGTTGGATGAGGTGGCTAGCGTTTCAGCGCGTTGGGTTAGATACGGCGACCGGCGTTGTCCGGATCTTGACGTGCGCGGGAGGCTTCATGTCGGCACCGAGGAAATAGCCAGGATGCGGCGGCTGATTATAGGCCACGTTTTGCCAGGCAATGCTGACACGATATTGCGGATCATGCATCAGCGTCGGGATCCGGTGTTTGGTGGGGATGGTGGTCGTGAAGAGGCGTAGTTCTTTTCCGTCGCGCGTCCGCCAGAGCACTTCCTCGCGCCAGTCGCCCAGCAAATCTGCGCTGAGACATGGCGTGGACTTGGATCCGTTGATCGCCGCGCATCCAAAATCCTGCCCATTGAGCAGCCTTACTTCCTGACCGTTTTCGAAGTCCCACTTGTCGATCGAAGTTCCATTTAGAATCTCCCGCAGAAGATCGCCATCCCACCACGCTGCGAAGTTACAGCTTCGAGGTTTGCGTCCGATCGCCTCGCCCTTGGCATTGAAAAGATCCGGGAAACTCGAGGCCCAGCATTCGTTGCCGGGATGGCGCGGATCAATGTCGAAAGCAACTCCGCGCCCCACATCCGGCGACGGCTTGCTCCACAACACCTCCCCAGTTTTCGCATCGCGGAAATCGACGCCTTTGTCGTGCCGCGCGCGTTCATGGATATTGAAAATTTCCAGTCCTGGCCGCGTGGGATCCAAATCCGAAACGTGCAGCGCGTCGCCATGTCCGAGTTGGGTATTCCATAGACCGGTGCCGTCATCGTTGACGCACATCGCTCCATAGACCACTTCGTCGCGTCCATCCGCATCGACATCGGCGATGCTGAGCGAATGGTCACCCTGCCCCGCGTAACTGCTCCAGCGCGGATCGGTGGTATCGAAAACCCAGCGCTGCGTCAGCTTGCCGCCGCGCCAATCCCACGCGGCGAGCACCGTCCGCGTGTAATAGCCGCGGCACATCACCAGGCTCGGGCGTTCACCGTCCAGGTAAGCCACGCCAGCCAAAAACCGGTCCACCCGGTTGCCCTGACTGTCTCCCCAGTCGGACACATTGCCACGGCCGGGGACGTAATCTACCGTTGCCAATGCGGCCCCGGTTTTGCCGTCGAAGATGGTAAGAAATTCCGGTCCATCGAGGATGAATCCGCGTGGGTTGCGCCAGTCCTTGGTGGGGTCCCCGATGGCTTTGCCCACGCCGTCCACTGTCCCATCCGCCGTCTTGCAGGCGATTTCCGCACGGCCATCGCCATCCAGGTCATAGACCATAAACTGCGTGTAGTGCGCACCTTCCCGGATGTTTGTTCCGAGGTTGATCCGCCAGAGCATCGTGCCGTCCAGCTTGTATGCTTCCAGGATCGGTGCCGGAGTTTGGCCGGCTTGCGAATTGTCCCGACCGCGACCGGCCTGATGCAGGACGATCTCGAATTCACCATCTCCATCCAGGTCGCCGGCGGAAGCGTCGTTCGGATTATAGCCAGCGGGCGTTTGCAGCGGGATCGAGAGAAACGGTTGCACCGGCGCATCCGTCTTCAACGAAAACCGCCCTGACTCGATTCCTTCCACGCCATTCACTACCGGCCGCACAAACCAACTGCTTGCCTTCCCAGCTGGCGCGCTGCTGTCCAGCAGGTTGGTTCCGTCCTTCAGCGGCGCCTCGTTTAGTTTTAGCGGCTTCTCGGTTTCGGTGACGCGATATAGATTAAAGGCAATTCCGTCCGGATCTGTTCCGAGCAGGCGCCAGCTGAGGAAGACTCCGCCGTCTGTCTGCTTCACAGCCACCAGCCCGCGCCCCAATCCTTCCATTTGTCTAGACTTCGAGGAGGGAACTTCAGCTGCAAGCAAAGAGGTCGGCCAGGCGGCAGTGGCAAGACCGCCGATGCAAAGGACGGCAAGGAACCGCGGGGAAGAAAAAGGGAAGCGCATGTGGATGGGGAGAGTTCTGCTCCACGACGAACCGCCACAGCTTCATTCTGTTAGAGTGATCGAGGATCTTTTTTAGCTTCACTAACCCGAATGAGTTGGAATCCGCTGCTGAGTTCGAGCAGAACAGGTCTGCTCCCATCATGAATCTTCCCCTCGGAACCCTCTTCGCGCTTTTGTTTTGTTTCTGCACCGCCCCGCTGCGAGCGCATGATGCCAACGCGGAAATGGCCACTGCCGCCGCCGGCTTTTTAGCGTCGCTCACGCCGGAACAAAAAACGCAGACCACCTTCGAGTTCTCCACCGACGAGCGGAAGAACTGGCACTTCATTCCCCGGCCGCGCAAAGGGATCACCTTCAAGGAACTCAATGAGGAGCAGCGGCTGCTCGCACATGCACTTCTCGCCAGTGGCCTGAGCAGTCACGGCTACGTTAAAGCAGTTTCCATCATGAGCTTGGATTCAGTCCTCGCGATTCTGGAAAAGGATCGGCGGGGAGCTCCGGCGCGCGATCCTCAGCATTACTGCATTTCCGTCTTCGGGACGCCGGGAACCGCGCCGTGGGGCTGGCGGGTCGAAGGCCATCATCTTTCGCTCAACTTCACCGCTGCGGAGAAGAACCAGACGGCGGTCACACCTTCTTTTTTCGGAACCAATCCTGCCGAAGTCCGCAGCGGTCCACGCATGGGCACGCGCATTCTCCGCGCGGAAGAAGATCTGGCGCGTGAGCTCGTGAAGTCGCTGAGCGACGAGCAGCTGAAGGTGGCGCTGATCCTGCCGGATGCTCCGAAGGAGATCTTCAACGATCCTAAACGTGTCGAGCCGACGAAGCCGGAAGGTTTGCCGCAAAATCAGCTCACCGCTGCACAAAACGAACTGCTGGTGAGGCTGGTGAAGGAATATCTTTTCCGCTGCCGTCACGACGTTGCTTCCGTGGAGTGGGAGCGAATCGAAAAGGCCGGTCTCGACCGATTGCACTTTGCCTGGGCCGGAGGTCTGGAAGCAGGTCAGCCTCATTATTACCGCGTCCAGGGCGGCAACTTCGTGCTCGAATACGACAACACTCAAAACGACTCAAATCACGTGCACAGCTTGTGGCGCGACTTCGATCATGACTTCGGCAACGACTTGCTGAAGGCGCACGTGGACCAGGCGCACGCGCCCTGACTCTTCCGGAAGAAAACCTGCGGCGCTGCGTGGATCGCGGCTAAAGTTTCGCCTCGAGCCGGGAGAGCGCTGCCACGAATTCCCCGCGGGTTTTTGCCGCGAGCAACTGCGCCTCCGCCTCCGGATCCTTGACGATCCGCGCGACGAGGCCGGCGATTCGCGGATAGTCGGCCGCCATTGTCACTTCGACTCCGATGCAAAAGATGTAGCGCACGGGAAGCGCGGAGTTGGGAAAGGTGATCCCTTTGCTGGAACGACCAACGCTCATCACCAGCGAGGAAAGACAATCCGTCCGCGCATGCGGCATGCAGATCGCAAAATCTTCCCCAGCCGGGAGACACGGCGAGAGCTTCTGGAGGCAGCTGAGAAGCGCGTCCCAATCCGTGACTCGCGAGTCGTTCTTCAGCAGCGCGACCGTCTCGGCGATCGCCTCCTCCGCGGTGGTCGCCTTGAGTTCCAGGATCACGTCTTCCGGACGGAGAATATCTTCGATGGTCGTCATACAGCCGTCCCGCTCCACTTGAGCTTTTGGCGCAGCACCTCGAAGAACGACATCCCCGGCAGGAGCGCAAGCGAAAGACAATGGGCCGCCTTGGTGATGCGGATCCGATCTTCCCCGCGGATCGAGAGCGAATGCTGGCCATCCAGCGTGAGGAAAACCTCGGCTTGTCCGGGTGAAGGGACGATCTCGATGAGGGATTGATCGCTGACCATCACCGGCCGCATCGTCAGCACGTGCGGGCAGATCGGCGTGATCACAAACGCGCCGCTATCCGGCGTGAGCACCGGTCCGCCGGCGCTCAGCGAGTAAGCCGTGGAGCCGGTCGGCGTGGCGACGATCAGACCATCCGCATTGTATTCGCTGAGCGTGGAGTGATCGACGAAGACATTCAGGCGGATCAAGCGCGAGAGTTCGCCCCGGCTGATCACCGCGTCATTCAAGGCGATCCGCCGATGCAAGGTCGCGCCGCTGCGTTGCACCTCCACCTCGAGCAGCGTGCGCTGGCTGACCTGGAAGGTATTCGAAACGATCGCCTGCACCGCATCCGGCCAATCCGCCAAACCGACGCAGGTGAGAAAGCCCAGCGTTCCCAGATTGATCCCGAGGATCGGCGGCAAATCTTCCCGGAGCTCATGCAGCACCTGGAGCAAAGTGCCGTCGCCGCCGAGCACCACCAGCAGATCGCAGCTGCGCGCCAGATCCACCGTCTCCGCTCCGGAAGGCTCGCCGATCAGCCGCGCGGTCCGGTCTTCCAGCGTACACTGCAAACCGTGGCTGGCGAATGCTCCGGACAACTCCCTGACCAACTCCGGCGCTCCCGCCTTGGTATCGTTCGCGATCAGGCCGAGACGGCACGAAGACATGCGAGGAATTCCTTGTTGCCTTCGCCGCCGAGGATTGGCGACTCGATCAAGCCTCCCCAGCAAAGTGCCGGCAGCGTTTCGACAAAGCGCCGCAGTTTCTCGACAGCTCGCTCGTGCAGCGCTGGATCGCGCACGATTCCGCCTTTGCTCACGTCTTCCTTGCGGAGTTCAAACTGCGGTTTGATCAGCGAAACGATCACGCCGCCATTGCTCAGCAACGCCGCCGCGGGAGGCAAGATCAAAGTCAGCGAGATGAAGGAGACGTCGATCACGCAAAGGTCGATCGGCTCGGGAATATCTGCGCTGGTGAGGTAACGAGCGTTCAATTTCTCCCGCACGACCACGCGCGGATCGGAGCGGATCTTCCAGTCGAGCTGCGAATGTCCCACATCGATCGCCCAGACTTTTGCCGCGCCATGCTGGAGCAAACAATCCGTGAATCCGCCGGTGGATGCACCGATGTCCAGACAGGTTTTTCCTTCCGGAGAAAGGCCGAAGTGCGCCAGCGCCGCTTCCATCTTCAAGCCGCCGCGGCCGACGTAGCGATCGCCCGCCTGCACCGCGATTTGCGCGTCTTCCGGAACGCGCGTCCCCGGTTTGTCGATGCGCTGTTCGTTCACCGTGACGGCGCCCGCCATGATCGCGCGCTGCGCCTTCTCCCGACTCGCGAAGAGCGCGCGAGCCACGAGGAGTTGGTCGAGCCGGAGTTTGCTTGCAGCCATGGGGAAGGTTTTGAAAACCAGCGCCCGCGCTGCTGATCCAGCTTTAACTTGCGGAAGAATCCGCAGCCGCGGAGATGCTGGGGAAGAAGTTCGGCGCCGAGAGCGGATTGCCAAGACGCGCCGCGCTCCGGTAGAAGGTCCGCAATGCCAGACGAAAACATCCTCGTGGTGCGCCGCACTCTGCTGGAAGAACTCGGAGTTTTCCAAGGCCTGAGCTTTGAAGCCGGCCGTTATCTTCCCGCTTTGCTGGCCCGGGAAAATAACTTCTTCACTCCGCGCGCGGCTGCCGAAACCAATCCGGAACTAAAGCAGATTATTCCCTACGTGCTGCTGGTGCATGAAGACCGCGTTTTCCACTATGTGCGGGGAAAGAAATCCGGGGAGCAAAGGCTGGTCGCCAAAGGATCCATCGGGATTGGCGGACACATGAACGACGGGGATGAAGGGCTTTTTACGCTGGATGAAGCGGCCTACAACGCCGGCGTCCAGCGCGAGGTGGCCGAAGAGGTGCGCATCGAAGCCGGTTATGCCAATCACCTCGTCGCGCTGATCAACGACGACGAAACCGAAGTTGGCCGCGTTCATCTTGGAGTGGTCCACGTCTTCCAGTTGGACTCAGCTCGCGCGGGGAAACGCGAGGCGCAGATCACGGAAGCTGGGTTTCTTTCCGGAGCAGAGCTACGGGCCCGGCGCGATTCGCTGGAAACCTGGTCGCAATACTGTCTCGACGGCCTGGATCAACTGCTCGCTGCGGCGCGCTGATCGCCGTTTCCTCCCGAACAAAACCGCTGATCTTAGCCATGGAAATCTTCGAGCGAATCCTCCGCGGCGCCCTGGATGCAGGTGCTTCCGATATCCACATCAAAGCGGGAGGTCCCGTGACCTTCCGCGTCGAGCGCGACCTCGTCCCGGTGGATGCGCCGATCCCGACCGAAGAGTGGCTGGACGGAATCCTCCGCGCGCTGGTGCCTCCTCACTTGCGCGAACGGTTGGAGCGCGATCACGAAGTCGATTTTGCTTACGCTCCCGCCGGGCTCGGGCGGTTTCGGACGAACATCTTCCAGCAGCGCGGCACCTATGTGATCGCCATGCGGCTGGTCAAAACCGTGCCGCGCGACTTCTCCGCGCTGCATCTTCCGCCGGTGATCCGCCGCGTCGCCGAAGCGCCGCGCGGAATCGTGCTGATTGCCGGCGCCACCGGCTCCGGCAAATCCACGACGCTCGCCGCGATGATTCATCATCTGAATCAAACCGTCCGGAAGCACATCATCACGCTGGAAGATCCGATCGAGTATCTCTTCACCGATCAGCAAGCCGTCATCGAGCAACGCGAAGTCGGCCTGGACACGGCGAGCTTTGCCTCCGGATTAAAGAATGTTTTGCGCCAGGATCCGGATGTCCTCGTGATCGGCGAAATGCGGGATCCGGAAAGCATCGCGGCGGCAATCAGCGCGGCAAACATCGGCCACCTGGTGATTTCAACCCTCCACACCGGCGACGCGCCGAAGAGCGTCCAGCGAATCCTGGAATTCTTCCCCAGCGCGGATCGGGATCAAGCGCGGCGCCAACTCGCCACCACGCTCCACGCGGTGGTTTGTCAGAAACTCGTGCCGTCGGTGGAAGGACATCTCGTCCCGGCTGTGGAAGTCCTGATCAACAACGCTGCGGTCACAAAGGTGATTCACACCGGTACCTTGGAAAAGCTGGCGGGCGCGATCGAACTCGGAGCAGGCGACGGGATGCAAAACTTCGACCAAGCGCTTTATGAACTGGCGCAGGCGGGGAAGATCACGCG
>DASVRR010000145.1:0-12323 GCA_036388515.1 Chthoniobacteraceae bacterium
CCTCATGACTTCCACCTGGCATCTGACTTCTACTCCGCTTTCTGTCTTCCTTACCGTCCTTCCACGTCAGTGTTGCGAATTTCTCCGCGTCTCCTAATTTCCCTTCGTGCGTGAATCCGGATCCTCGTCGCTCAGCCTTGCGGGGTCTTTGCTGGTGGCTCATCCGGGTTTGCTGGACCCAAACTTCCGCCGGAGCGTGATCTTCCTCTCGAGCCACGACCCTCAGGATGGCTCCTTCGGACTGGTCCTGAATCGGCCCGCTGGACGCACGGTGAGCGATCTTTTGCCGGAGAAAGAGCTGGGGAATCTCGCGCACGTGCCGGTCTTCCTCGGCGGGCCGGTCTCCACCGATCAGCTCATCTTTGCGACCTTCCGCTGGCGCGGCAAAGATCAGGCCATCGAGTGCCGGCATCACCTGGTGATCGAAGACGCGCAGGAAGCCGCGAAGGATGACTGGACGACGATCCGGGCGTTTGTGGGTTACGCGGGCTGGGGAAAAGGCCAGCTCGAAAGCGAGCTCGCGCAACAAGCCTGGCTCATGCAAAAGCCGGAACCCGGGATGCTGGATCTGGAGAAATGCCCAACGCTCTGGCGTGAGATCACGAGCGAGTTCGGACCTTGGTTCAAGCTGGTCGCGGAGGCTCCGGAAGATCCTTCCCTGAACTAAGCCAGATCGCTGCTGCTGGGCCGGCGCACAGACGCGGCACGCTTCTTTCTTCCGCAGCGTTTCCCGATTCACTTTTCCCTCCCGCTCTCCATATTGCCTGCGTCATGTCCAAGTCGTCCGATCCCCTCCAAGCCAGCCTGCTGGCGATCACCCAAACCGCTGTCGGCTGCGGAGTCGGCCTGCTCCTCGCCGGAAAACTCGGCCGGCCCGCGCAGAAAACCACCGGCACCACGATGATTTCGATCGGCGCGCTCCTTGCGCTGCCCGTCCTCGTCGCGGCGATCATCCGGACGGTGAATCGCCCCACTTCAGCGCGCGGAATGCGCCGGCGGTTGGCGAGCATTCGGCAGGATTCCGGATTTCCGGAAGAGTTGGAGATTCTTTAACTTTCCGCACCTCCGCGGAATGGCCGATGCTTGAGGATGAGGAATGAAGCGTCCCCCATTCCACCTTCCCAAGGTTGACTTCCATTCGCTGGGAGTCCAGACGGGGCTGGAACTTGCGGCGGGCGGGCTCGCGATGGTGCTGCTCCTTCGGTGGATGTGGCTGTAAGGCGAAGCTGAGCTGACCCTTCCGGCGTCTGGAGACGCTTCGCTGGGGAAGAAAAACCGCCCGTCTTGCGGAGAAACCTGGGGTTTCCTCCCGGTGCCTCCGCGCCGGTCCGGCGTGGGGAAAATCTCGTTGACGCACTCTTGCGCGAGCCGATAGCTTTCGACCCCACTTATCTCCTAAAAATCCAAGAAATCCCCTGCCTGCGTGGCTTTTCACGTTGCGAAACCTCGTTTCCAGCGGTCCGCGCGGGCACTTTTTATCTATGGCCGAAGAACTTTCCTACGTCCTCGTCACTCCCTACTCGATCCGCAAGTCTCGCACTGGCGGAATTGTGGCTCGGCTGATCTCCCGCACCGGCCTGGATCTGGTGGCCGTGCGGATGTATGCGCCGAGCAAAGAGCTGGCGACGAAGTACGCGGAAGGAATTCCCAACGATCCGGATCCGGTTCACCGCGCCACTCAGGAGTTGATCCAGAAGTACGTGCTGAAAAATCTGAGCACCGCGGGCGGCAGCAACAAACCACGCGTTTTGCTCCTCGTCTTCAAGGGGGAAGACGCCGTCGCCAAGATCAAGGCGACCGTCGGCCACATCGTCAATGAGCGGACCAGCGGAGAAACCATCCGCGACACTTACGCCGACTACCTGCTGGATCCAAACGGCGACGTCACCTACTTCGAACCCGGCGTGCTGGCGCCGCCCGATCCGGAATCCGCCCGACGCGATTTGCTGCTTTGGGCCGCCCATTCGGACACGGACGGCGGGCTTCTGGATAGCGCGGTGCAGTTTCCCGCTGGAGCAAACGTGGAAAAGACGCTGGTCTTGATCAAGCCGGACAACTTTCGCTTCCCGAATGCACGTCCCGGCGGAGTGATCGACCTTTTCTCCCGGACCGGCCTCTACATTATCGCCTGCAAAGTCCACCGGATGAGCGTGGCGCAGGCGGAAGAATTCTACGGGCCCGTGCTCGATGTGCTGCAGGATAAACTCCGCGGTCGTTCGGGAGAAACCGCGCGGAAATTGATCGAGAAAGAGATCGGCATTTCGCTGGATGAAGAAGTAGAGACGAAGCTCGGTGACATCCTGGGCCCGATCGCCGGCCGGGATAACTGGGAGCAAATCGTGCAGTTCATGGCTGGTTTGCGCCCGAGCGAATGTCCGCCGGATCGCCGCAACGAGCCCGGCAGCGAAAAGTGCATCGCGATCTGCTACCAGGGAGTCGATGCCGTCCGGAAGATCCGCGAGGTGCTCGGCCCGACCGACCCGTCGAAGGCGCCTCCGGGCACGATCCGTCGCGAATTTGGCTCCACCATCATGGTCAATGCCGCGCATGCCAGCGACTCGGCGGAAAACGCCGAGCGCGAAATGGGCATCGTCCAGATCTCCGAAAACAACCTCAAACCCCTGATCGAAGGTTGGTACGCCCGCAGATAAGCGCGTCCATCTTCCCCACCTCAACCACCCTCGAAAGACTATGGAACTCGCCCAACGCGCCACGATTCTCACCCCCTCGCTGACCCTCAGCATCGACTCGAAAGCCAAGGCCATGAAGGCGGAGGGACTCGACGTTTGCGGTTTCGGTGCCGGCGAGCCGGACTTCGATACGCCGGATCACATCAAGGCGGCCGCGCAAGCCGCGATCGAGACCGGCTTTACGAAATACACGCCCAGCTCCGGCACTCCCGAGCTGCGTCAGGCGATCGCGGACAAGTTCCAGGCGGATAACGGAATCGCTTACAAGTCCTCGCAGATCATCGTCAGCAATGGGGCGAAACATTCCTGCTACAACGCCATCCTGGCCACGTGTCAGCCGGGCGATGAAGTGATCATCCCCGCTCCTTACTGGCTGAGTTATCCGGAAATGGTGCGACTCGCCGGAGCGGATCCGGTTTTCGTCCAGACCAAGGAAGAGAACGGCTGGAAGATGACCTCGGAAGAGTTTCAGGACGCGATGACGCCGCGGACGAAGCTGGTGATCATCAACTCGCCCGGCAACCCGACCGGTTCGATGTACACTCGGGAAGAACTCGCCGGAATCGTCGAGGTTGCGTCCGACGAAGAGATCCTGATTTTGTCCGACGAGATCTACGAAAAGCTCACCTACGACGGCGCCGAACACGTCAGCGTGGCGTCGCTGCCGGGCGCCGTGGATCTCACGATTACGATCAACGGCTTCTCGAAAGCCTACGCGATGACCGGCTGGCGGCTCGGTTATCTCGGCGCTCCGGAACCAATCGCCAAGGCAATCGACGCGATCCAAAGCCACAGCACTTCGAACCCATGTTCGTTCGCACAGAAAGGCGCGATCGCGGCGCTCAAGGGCGACCAGCAGCCGGTCACCGACATGCGCGAGGAATTCGATCTTCGCCGGCAATACATGATGCAGCGTCTCGCCGCGATCGACCGACTTTCCGTGGTGAAGCCGCAGGGCGCTTTTTATGTCCTGGTGAATATCTCCCGGCTCAGCCTGAGCTCCACGAACTTCGCGGATCGGCTCCTCAGCAAGCATCAGGTCGCAGTGGTTCCCGGCGTGGCTTTTGGCAACGACTCGACGATCCGCCTGAGCTACGCGACCAGCATGGACGTGATCAAAAAGGGACTCGATCGGCTGGAAGAATTCTGCCGGACGCTGTAACGATTTTCTTCCTCAAGCAACGCGTCGCTGGGTTCGCCCGGCGACGCGTTTTGCTTTTCCTGAAGCAGATGGCGGGAACTTTCCTCGGGCTTGTCCGGGCCGCCGCTTCTGGCAGAGTCGCGCCGTGCGTGTTCCTTACTTTCAGGTCGATGCTTTCACTCGCCTTCCGTTTGCTGGAAATCCGGCCGGAGTCTGTGTGCTGGAAGCGTGGCTTCCGGATGATTTGCTCCAGCAGATCGCAACGGAAAACAATCTGTCCGAAACCGCCTTCTTTGTGGCTCGGGGAACTGAGTTCGACCTCCGCTGGTTTACTCCGGAGCTCGAGGTGGATCTCTGCGGACACGCCACACTTGCCTCCGCTTTCGTGATTTTTTCTGAACTCGGAGCCAGCACGGACAGGCTGTCTTTTCACACCCGGAGCGGAGTGCTGACCGCGACCCGAACCGAGCAGGTGATCACGCTCGATTTTCCCGCCTGGCCTGCGGAACCTTGTCCCGCTCCCGCCGCTTTGGTGGACGGTTTAGGTGGCTGGATGCCGCGCGAAGTCTTCCGGAATCAGGAAGATCTTCTCGCCGTGCTGAACTCGGAGGCGGATGTCCTCGCGGTCAATCCGGATCCAGCCCAACTCCGGGAACTCGACGCGCGGGGAATCATCGTCACCGCGGCCGGAACCGGCTGCGATTTCGTCTCCCGCTTCTTTGCTCCGCGCCTTGGCATTCTGGAAGATCCCGTCACCGGCTCCGCACACAGCACGCTGATTCCCTACTGGAGCCAGCGGCTGGGGAAACCCCAGCTTCTGGCGCGTCAGCTTTCCCGGCGCGGGGGCGAACTCTTCTGCGAACATCGTGGCGACCGCGTGGGAATTGGCGGTCACGCGGTGCTCTACAGCCGCGCGGAGTTGGAGTTGCCGGATGCTTGAGGCCGCGACTTTCCTCCAACCGAAAACCAAAACACCGCGCCTCCGGAAGGAGAACGCGGTGTGTTTGAGTGAGCTGCTTCGGTCGCTTTAGACCAGAGCCTCCAGCTTCGCGACGATGTCCGCCTTCGGAGAACGCCCGACCAATTGATCGCGCACTTCTCCGTCCTTGAAGAAGAGCAGCGCCGGAATCGAGTTGATCCGGAACCGGCCGGCGGTTTCGAAGTTCTCATCCACGTTCACCTTGGCCACCTTCGCGGTGCCCGCCTTCGAGTCCGCAATCTCGTCGATCACGGGCGAAAGCTGAACACACGGACCACACCACGGCGCCCAAAAGTCCACCAGCACCGGCTTGTCCGACTTCAGGACTTCGGCCTCGAAGTTGGCATCGGTGACGTGAACGACGTTGGAGCTGGCCATGGTGTTTGGTGCGGTGAGTTAGGAGATTTGCGAGGAACTGTAGGCAAGGAACGCGAGAACCGCGGCGCCGATGGAGACTACGAATGCGGCGATCGCCAGGATGTTCAGCGTCCCATCATTTGCCGGAGCAGCGCTCGAGCTGTAGCTGGATTGCACGGCCGGCACGGTCTGAATCGCCGAGGCGACGGGCGCTTTTGCCAGCGGTTGCGTTTGCTGCATCTTCACGGTGGCCTTCGGCATCGCGCCGCGGGCTCCTTCGGAAGGAAGCGTGATGCGGGCAGTTTCCTTCTTGGGCGCCGCCGCTTTCTGGGTCATCGGGTCGGCGCCGGCTGCTGCCGCAGGACGCACCGCACTCGGAGGAGCGCCGGGAGCTGGACGAATCCCGCTCGGCGCAGCGCCAGGAGCTGGCGCGGGCTTCAAGGGAACAGTGGGTTTGCTCAAGCCGGGCGGTTTCGGAGGAGTCGGTGCGCCGCCGAGTGGTTTCGCGGGCGGCATCGGAGCGCCGGGAGCGGAAGGCGGACGCGGAGGCGGCGGAACGAAAGGCTTGCTCGCGGCGGCAGCTGCCGGCGGTGGCGTGATGCCTCCGGCGCCGGTGAGCTTGGTCGTTTCCTTCTTGGGAGCAATGCCGGGGGGCGGAACTGGCGAGCCGGGCGCTTTTCCCGGAAGATTGATGCGGACGGTTTCACGTTTGGTGGTCGGCATCTCGGTTTTCGCCGGGAGCGTGATGCGGATGGTTTCGGCTTTCGACGCGTCGTCGGCGGATTCTGAGGGGGCGGGAGGAATTTCGTCGGGCATAAAACAGAGTGTTCCCGCTTCATCTCACCCGGCTTTCCCAGTGTCAATACGTTTGTCCCGCGGTTTGCCCGGAGACCTTCCTCTCCGTTCTTTCCGGAGCAAAACACCGGGCTTCCAGCGGCTCGCCGCAACCGCTCGGCGGAACTTTCTCTTGCCCGCATTTTTCCCCGGCGGCTACGCTGTCGGATGCACATTTTGGTCACCGGCGGCGCCGGGTTCATCGGTTCTCACCTCGTCGAGCAATGTCTCGCGCAAGGGCACACGGTGGCGGTGCTGGATGACTTCAACGACTTCTACGACCCCGCGATCAAGCGGGCAAACGTGGCGGGTTTTGCCCGCGATGTGCCGATCCACGAGGCGGATCTGCGCGATGGCGAAACGGTGAGTCGCATCGTTCGGGAAGGCCGCTTCGACACCATCGTGCATCTCGCCGCGCGCGCCGGCGTCCGGCCTTCGATCCAGGACCCCAAGCTCTACATCGACACCAACATCACGGGCACCTGGCATCTTCTCGAGGCCGCCAAAACCGCCGGCATTCCGCGCTTTGTCTGCGCCAGCAGCAGCAGCGTTTACGGCGTCTTGAAGAGCGCGCCCTTTCGGGAAGATCTCGCGCTCACCGCCACCATTTCCCCTTACGCGGCCACCAAGCTCGCGGCCGAGCAGCTTTGCTCGAACTACGCGCATCTCTACGGCATGCGGACGATCAATCTCCGCTTCTTCACGGTTTACGGTCCGCGCCAGCGGCCGGATCTGGCGATTCATGCCTTCACTCGCGCCATCTCGGAAGGTCAGCCGATCAAGCAGTTCGGCGATGGCAGCACGCGCCGGGATTACACGTACATCGACGATATCCTCCAGGGCGTCCTCGCCAGCCTCTCGTACGAAGGCGAGCAATGCGAAGTTTTCAACCTCGGCGAAAGCCAGACGACCACGCTCAACGAGTTGATTTCCCGGATCGAAGACGCGGTGGGGAAGAAAGCCGTCATCCAGAAGCTGCCGGAGCAACCCGGCGATGTGCCGCTGACATTTGCGGATATTTCCAAGGCGCGCGCGTTGCTCGGTTACGCCCCGACCACGAAGATCGCGGAAGGCATCCCGAGATTCGTCGAGTGGTTCCGGAGGACTCGCCAGAGCACCGCATGAAGCGCCCGGAAAACGTCGTCGAGCTGCTCCAGTCGCTGGTGCGGATTCCGAGCGTCAATCCGCAGGGCGATCCTGGAACCGACGGCGTGGGCGAACGGCGGATCGCCGAATGGCTGGCGGAATTTCTGGAAGAACTCGGAGCCAAAGTGGAGCTGCGCGAAGTTCTTCCGGATCGTCCGAATGTCGTCGCCCGCTGGCCGGGAGATCGTCCCGGAAAGCCGCGCGTCCTTTTTGCTCCCCATACCGACACGGTCGGCGTGGAAGGCATGACCATCGATCCGTTTGCCGCCGAACTCCGCGCGGGAAGAATCTGGGGTCGCGGCGCAAGCGACACGAAGGGTCCGATGGCCGCGATGCTCTGGGCGCTGAGCGAGATGCGCGACCAACTGCCGGCTCTGGGCCACGAGATTTGGTTTGCTGGATTGATGAGCGAAGAGACGAGCCAGCACGGCTCCAAGGCGCTCGCTGCGGAAGAATATTTTGACTTCGTCATCGCCGCCGAACCGACCGAACTGAACGTCGTCCACACGCACAAAGGCGCCGCCTTCCTCCAGCTCGCGACGACTGGACTCGCGGCGCACGCCTCGCGTCCGGAGCTGGGGAAAAACGCCATCGATCAGATGCTCGACGTGCTGGCGATCATCCGGACGGAGCTTGCCGCCGACTTCGCCAGACAGACCGATCCAGTGCTCGGTTCTTCCACGCTGAGCATCGGGACGATCCGCGGCGGAACGAAAACCAACGTCATTCCGGATCGCTGCGAAGTCTCCGTCGATCTTCGGTTTGTTCCCGGGCATTTTCACCGCGGCATCGTGGAAGAAATTGCCGCCCGTCTTCGCCAGGTCTGTCCCGAGCTGGAAGTCTCCGCGCAGCCCGCGCCGCCGCTTTTCACCGATCCCGCGCACCCGCTCATCCGGAAGCTCGGCGAATGCGGCGCCCGCCCCGTCGGTGCTCCCTGGTTTTGCGACGCCTGTTACTTCGCCCAACGCGGAATGCCCGCCGTCGCGCTCGGCCCCGGCTCCATCGCCCAGGCGCACACGCAGGACGAATTCATTCAGGTGGAAGATTTGGAGCGCGGTGTGGAGTTTTTCAGTAGGTTCCTCGCCACGTTATGAGATTCGTTGATCCTCATCTCCGCTCCGCGCCACGGCGTCCCCGAAACTACGCCGCGGACGAGCCGATGCACCCGCTCCAGGTGGCAAAGTACCGGCAGATGAGCCCGGCAGAAAAGCTGGATGCCTTGGCTGAGATGTACCGCCTCGGACGATCGCTGCTCGCGACCGGCATTCGCATGCGGCATCCAGATTGGGATGAAGCGGCGGTGGAGCGCGACGTTCGTGAGCGGATGCTCTATGGCGTTTCCTGAGCCCTTTTGCCACTTCCTCGGGCCGCTGGAAACGTCGGGCATTCCCTACTGCATCACTGGATCTGTCGCAGCGGGTATCTATGGAGAAACCCGGACGACCAAAGACATCGATCTGGTGTTGTTGCTCCGAGTCGATGAGGTCGACCGGTTGCGCGGCGCCTTTCCCGAAGAGCAATATTACGTCCCACCCACCGAGGTTTTGGTGAACGAGCTTTTGCGCGGTCAGCGAGGATGTTTGAACCTGTTTCACCATCTGAGTGGGTTCAAGGCGGACCTCTTTTTTGTGGTGCGGGATCCTTTACATTTGTGGGCAATGAAGCACCGGAGGCGAATTGCCTACGGCGACGAGCAGATTTGGTTGGCGCCTCCAGAATACGTCCTTCTCCGAAAGCTCGAGTTCTTCCGGGAGGGGCAGCAAGATAAGCACGTGCGCGACCTGCGCTTCATGCTCGCGGTCACCGAAGTGGACCGGCACTTCATCGCGCTCCATGTGGAGCGCCTCGGACTCGACGAGCAATGGCGCGAAGTGCTGGAAGCCTACAAAGCTACCGGCGGCGAGAATCCTCCGCTCACGGATTGAGTTTCCCGCTTCCGCTGCGGCCTCCGCGCGCCTAGCTTGCGCGTCCCACTTTCCCATGAGCCAAGCCGCACCTGAAAAGACCGCCATCACGCCCCGACGCGACGAAGACTTTCCGGAGTGGTATCAGCAGGTGGTGAAGGCTGCGGATCTGGCGGAAAACTCGGACGTGCGCGGCTGCATGGTGATCAAACCGTGGGGTTACGGGATCTGGGAAAACATGCAGCGCGTGCTCGATGGGATGTTCAAGGCGACCGGACACAAGAACGCGTATTTCCCGCTTTTCATCCCGCTCTCCTATCTCGCAAAGGAAGCGGAACATGTGGAAGGTTTTGCCAAGGAATGCGCGGTGGTGACGCATCATCGGCTGGAGTCCGATGGACGCGGAGGACTGCGGCCGGCACCCGCGGCGGAACTCACCGAGCCGCTGATCGTGCGGCCGACCAGCGAGACGATCATCGGTGCGAGCTATGCAAAGTGGGTGCAATCCTGGCGCGATCTTCCGATCCTGATCAACCAATGGGCGAACGTCGTCCGCTGGGAAATGCGGCCGCGCGTGTTTCTCCGGACCGCGGAGTTTCTGTGGCAGGAAGGCCACACCGCGCACGAGACTGCGGAGCAAGCGCTGGCGGAGACGGATTTGATCCTCGGGATCTACGAGAAGTTTGCCCGCGAATATCTAGCGCTGCCCGTTTTCACCGGGGAGAAAAGTGAAGGCGAACGCTTCCCCGGCGCGGTCAAAACGCTCTGCATTGAAGCCATGGTGCAGGATCGCAAGGCGATCCAGGCCGGCACGTCGCACTTCCTCGGGCAGAACTTTGCCAAGGCGAGCGGCATCCAGTTTCTCTCCCGCGAAAACAAGCAGGAACATGCCTGGACCACGAGCTGGGGCGTGAGCACGCGGCTGATCGGCACGCTGATCATGGCGCACGGGGACGACGACGGGATCATCCTGCCGCCGCGGATTGCTCCGGCGCAAATCGTTCTCCTGCCAGTCACGCCGAAACCCGAGACGCGAGCCGCCGTGCTGGAGGCTGTCGAGCGTCTCGCCGCGGAACTTCGCGCGCAAAGCTTTGCCGGGGAAGCAATCCGCGTGGAGGTGGATCAGCGCGAACTCGGCGGCGGGCAGAAGAGCTGGGAGTGGATCAAAAAGGGCGTGCCGATCCGGGTGGAACTCGGTCCGCGCGATCTGGAAAAAGGAACGCTCGCCGTGTCCCGGCGCGATCGCGGACCGAAGGAAAAGGAGTTCACGCCGACCGCGGATTTCGTTTCATCCGCGCCGAAGATGCTGGAAGAAATTCAGGCGACGCTGCTCGCGCGGGCGACGGCTTACCGCGACGCGAATACCGCCGTCATCGGTTCCAAGGAGGCGTTCTACGACTTCTTTACCGCGAAGAATTCCAGCAAACCGGAGATCCACGGCGGCTTTGCGCTCGCGCATTGGAATGGCTCCCGAGCGGTGGAAGAGACGATCAAAGAAGAACTGAAAGTCACGATACGCTGCATTCCGTTTGGTCCGGATGAAGAGGGAACGTGTCCTTTCACCGGCGAACCAAGCCCGCGGCGAGTGGTTTGGGCGAAGTCTTACTGAAGATCTCGATCCGCCGCCCGCTGCTTTCCGGAAGCGTTCTACAGAACCGATGTCTTCTGCTTCGCGATGTTTTCGATCGCCTGGATGAAAGCTTCGGGACCCTCCGGAGTAAACCCAGTCTGGCCGAGCCGCTGTCCACTCGGGCTGAGCACGATGACGGTCGGCAACGCAACGCCTCCAGTCACGTATTGCCGCGCCCACTCCTGATGCGGTTCGAGTTCGCTCATTGGGGAGGCAAAATCCACGCGCAGGAGGACCAATTTCTCCTTCGCGTAATCGCTGAAGACCTTCGTGTTAAACACGATCTTTTCCATCTCGATGCATGGCGCACACCAGGTGGTTCCGGTGAGGTCGATCAGCAGCAGCTTGTTCTCGGCTTTTGCCTGAGCACTCGCTTTCGGTTGATCGCTGCCCCACGCGACGTGGTGGACCTCCGCAGTTCCGGTCGCGTCCGCGCCCGCAGTCGGAGCGGAAGTCTTGGAACTGCCGCATCCGAGCACCAGGAACAGGGCGGTGGCGAGCGTCAGGGTGCCGAGCAGGGAAGCGAAAGTCTTCATGCAATCCTGACGCCTCATCCAGAGATCCCGTTCAAATCCCGCGCTCAAGATATCCCGAGCCCGACGACTCCGAGGACCGCCACGAAGCTGCCCACCAGTGCGCGGCGAGTCGGCCGAGTCCCGTCGAGCCACCAGGCAAAAAGCATGGTGACGATGGGCGAAGTGGCGATGATCGGCAAGACCACACCGCTCGGGTTGCCGCGCAAAGCCCACTGATAACACGCGACGCCGATCGTCGGGCCCGCCAAGGCATTCACCACGGTCAACGGCCAACCTTCGCGCCAGCGCGGTGCAGGATCGGGTGTCTTCGCTCGGCGAGCTGACACCCACCACAGCGCGGCAAAAAGGGAAGTCAGCAGCAATCCTCCAACAGCCCGCTGGTAAGCAGCCGTGCCGCCGTCCAGCGTCAGATCCGCCAGCGCATTCACGGCATTCGCCTTCCGGCTGACCACGGCACCGAGTGCCTGGCCGAGCGCGGAACCGACACCGCAGAGCACGCCAATCCAGAAAACCCGCGGCGCAACGGTGCTGCCGTGATCCGGCGCGAGCGCAAAGGCAACGCCGCTGAGAATGACTCCCGCCCAGAGGATCTCCTGAACGCGTAAAGTGGTGCCAAGCCAAACCCATTCTGCCAGTCCGCCGAAGGGCGCCGCGAGACATTGGGTGAGGAGGATTGCCAGTCGCGGCCCGATGCGTGGCAGCGCGCCGAAAAGAGCCATGTCGCCCAAACCGAAACCGATCACGCCGCTCAGGAAAAACCAGGCGAACCCAGGTCCGGCGAATCCGGAGCCAAAACCATGAGCCCAGATCGCGAGCAGCAGTGTGGCGAGCGTCATCCTCCCGAGATTTGCCCAACGGGGTCCGAGGACACGCGTCGCCCGCGCCCCGAAGATCACCGAGAACGAAAAGAGAATCGTAGTAAGTGCAGCGGCAAACATGTGCAAAGAGCTCCGTCGAGCGCGCAGCGGAGGTCAGCCGCGCAGCGGGAAGAGCAGGGAAAAGAAAAGCGCGGCACGATCTCTCGTGCCGCGCTTTCAAAGCACTAAAACTGCGAACTGCTAGTAGCGGCGTTCGCCACCACCACCGCCGCCGCCGCCACTGTATCC
>DASVRR010000146.1:0-13060 GCA_036388515.1 Chthoniobacteraceae bacterium
TCCCGCGCCATCTCTTCGATGTATGCGCGGTCAAACTGATCGCCTTCCAGCTTGGACAGCCGATCCACCGATCCGGCGTGGATTTGGTCGAGCTGGGTTGGAACCGCGACGCTTCTCCTGGAAGCCAGCGCGGTAAGTTCCGCATTGGCTTTCCCGTGTTCCGTGGCCATTTGCTGCCCAAACTTCTTCACGTCTGCCCGCGCGCCTTTTTGCTCCGCCAACTGTCCCAGCTGCACCGCAGTCATGCCGGCTTGAGCGGCTTTCATGATGAACTTCTCCTCCGGCAACGACAAACCGCCGGCCGGTTTTCCGGCGTTTGCGGAATCATCCGCGGCAAACGCGGAGGAAGGTGCAGCCAAGGCAAGCGTGAGGGCGAGAACAGCGGGAGCAAAGAACGAGGTGCGCATCTCTTCCATTCGCGGCAGCGTTCTTCCCCGGTCGCGACCTGCCGGCTCGAAGCTCTCCCGGATCCAAATTCCCGACCCGGAAGCATTCCCCGAATCGGAGGAAAACCGACTTGCTCCGCCGGAACAACGTGCGATACCTTCCGGCCCGCTTTCGCCGGTGTAGCTCAGGGGTAGAGCAGCTGTTTCGTAAACAGCAGGTCATGGGTTCGAATCCCATCACCGGCTCCAATGTCGCCTCGCCCTCGCAGAGACGCTGGATCCGGAAAGCTCTCGTTCCAAGTTTGTGACTCATTCTTCCCCAATCCACTCTCCGGCAAAATCGTCCGGAACACCGGCTCCGGATCCACTTCGCGGAGTCGAGCACGCGGCGGTGATCGACCTGATCGCCGATGACGCAAACACCGGTGAAGCCGTGCTGATCATGCTGGAACCGCGTCCTTGGGATGGCTCCGAGCTGCGGCTCTTTCAGCTCCAGGAGAAGATCAACACTTACCTGGCGTTCGCGCTTGACGGTGAAATGGCCGAGGCTTATCCCGCGCTAGCCAGCCGCCGGTTGCGGTTGCAGCTGGATTGCGTGGGAATGCCGGACTCGAGCGTGGTGGAGTTTCTCTCCGTCGTCCGCGAGCAGATCAGTTTCCAGGACATCAACCTGGAAGTCCGGGTGATGGGCGAAGGCGGCTGTGGTCCGGACTGCGGCTGCAGCAAAGCCGGCGCGTGATTCTTCTCCGGCGGAGTGAGGCGCTGATCAGAACGTGGGCGTAATGCCGGCTGGATCGAGAAGTTGAATCATGCCGATAAAGGGAAACCCGCAAACTGCGACGAACAGCCAGCCTGAAAACGATGAGATGTCGTCACTGAGTGTCGGGAGAGCACAAAGGAGAGTAAAGAGGCTGCAGACTAGCGTTGCGACGGTGACGAGTCCGACTTCTGGCAGTGATGCGCTGATCGGAAAAGTCACGTCGTGAGGACGGTGCAAAAAAGTGTAGATGAAGCCGACCCACGATGGAACGGCGAGCAAAGCGGCAGTGCGTGCGGCCAAACGCTCCATTTCAAGATTGTGGCTCACAGAAGGCGCGCAGAATTGCCCAGCCGGTGCTAAGCCGCGCGGGCGCGGCCTTCATCCGCGTCGATGTAGTCGAAGAACGTGTGAATGTCCGCGCGGCCTTCGAAGCCGCTGTCGCGGATGCGCATCTGCAGGCGCTCGGTGGATTCATCGTTCCAGCCGCGCTTGCGCATGAAGTCATTCCAGATCTCGATCTCCTCTTCGCTTGGCCGGCGGCCTTGAGCAAAGGCCCACTCCAAAATCTCCTCGTCGCTTCCGCCGGCTTTCACGCGGTCCACCAGCGCGGGGTATTCCAGCCAGAGGAAGCTCAGCGCCCGCGCGTCGAATCCGGTGCCGAGATTGCCGTGATATTCCGGAGGAAGTTGGTGAGCCGCATGCAAGCGGATCTTGTCGAGCATCCGGCCGAAATAAAACAAGCCGCCGACTTTCGCCGCAGGACTGCGCAGATTGGACACGTTCATGGGCGCAACTTAGCGGACGCGGCTTCAGCTGGACAAGCTTCCCCGCGTCCAAGCAGCCGCTTGTTATTTCGGGCGAAGCTGAAACAGTGCGCGTCCTTCCGAATGAGCACGAGCCTGCCGATCGACCACGACGAGTCTTCCCGCGCGTCCGCGGCCGGGATGCTGCGCCAGTCCGGCGAGGAAGCGGCCGCGGAGCATCAGCGGAAGCATTCTCTGGAAGAAAGCGGAGTCACTCGCGTGAAGTTTTGGGGCGTGCGCGGATCGATCCCGTCGCCTGGTCCGGAGACGGTTTTCTTCGGCGGAAACACCGCCTGCGTGGAGCTTCGCGCGGACGGTGAGCTGATCATCCTCGACGCGGGTTCCGGGATTCGTGCTCTCGGGCACGCGCTGGATGCGGAATATGGCGCGGCGTCGATCGAGGCGACCGTGCTGATCACTCACACGCACTGGGATCACATCCAGGGATTCCCGTTTTTCCTCCCCGCATATGCGGCGAAGAATCGGCTCCGGATTCTCGGCTACGAAGGTGCGCGCGATGGACTCGCCGCGACGCTGGCGGGGCAAATGGAGAGCCCTTACTTCCCGATCGCGCTGAAGGAAATGCCGGGGAACATCGTGATCGAGGAGCTGAAGGATTTGAGCTTTCGGATTGGCGGCATCCGCGTGGACGCCTGTTTTTCTAATCACCCCGGCGTTTGTGTCGGCTACCGGCTTTTCACCCGTGCGGGTTCGGTCGTTTACCTTCCGGATAATGAGTCAGGCCGGGATGAACCGGACGCGGTGAGCGTTCGTCCGCGCACCATCGAGCAGAACCTCACCCGCTTTGCCGAAGACGCGGACGTGCTAATCTGCGACTCGCAATACACCAGCGAAGAATACCAGTCGCATCTCGGCTGGGGACACGGCTGCGTGGATGATGTCGTGCGCTTCGCGATCCGCGCCAAAGTTTGCCGGCTCATTCTTTTCCACCACGACCCGGCGCACGACGACCGCTGTATCTCCGGAATGCTGCTGCACGCGCGGGCTCTGGCGGAAGAGGCTGGAAGTCAGCTGCGCATCGACGCCGCCCGGGAAGGCGAAGTGCTGACGCTGACCGCGCCTGCCGAAACCCGCGCCGAACAGGTTCCTTGAGGAACACCAACTTGACGAAAGCGGACGAAAGGGAAGACCTCTTTCGTGTGTTTCGTGGACGCGTTTCTTCCCCGGGGCTTTCAGATGCGGCGCGCCGGATTGGGACGCGGTTCCGCCGGTTTTACTTGGAAGTCGTCGCCGCTCCGGTGGAGCAGCAGGCCTGACCTTTTTTCGGACAAGCTCCACAAGCGCTCAAGGCGACTGCGACGGTGAGAACAGAGAGGAGCAAAGCGAAGGATTTCATGAGGTGCGGACTGTTGCCGCTCCGGTGCAACCGCGCAAGCAAGGATCGAGCAGAGTACCGCCCGACGCCGCAACGGTCGCGACGAACCGGCCCGATCAGTTCCTGGATTCTTCCCCATCGTAGCGCCCGTCGCGCCGTCGCGGTTAAAAGTCTTCCGCCGGCGGGCGATCCGCTTCGCCGGAGCAAATGGCTCACTCGATCCGCCGCGCCATCGCCTGAGCCTGGAGGCAAAGTTCGGCGGCCAAAAAGGCGTGCTGCTGAGTCATCGCGGTTTCGGTTCGGTGGAGGCAATCGAGAATGAGCTGCCCAAAAAACGGATAGCCGACTTCCCCATGACACCGGATGTGGTGCTCGCCTTGATGATCCACGAGGTAAAGCTGGTCGCCGACCGTTTCTCGCCCGACCTCGAGATATTTGCGGAGCTCGATGTAGCCTTCCGTCCCGAGGATGAAGGTGCGGCCGTCGCCCCAAGTGCTCAGCCCGTTCGGATTGAGCCAATCGATCCGGATGTAGTTCGTCGCTCCATTATCCGCGCGGAGATTGGCTTCTCCCCAATCCTCGAACTCCGGGAACTGTTTGTGGTGATAGTTCGCCACTTGCGCGTGGAGAACTTCCGCACTTTTGGCGCCGCTGTAATGCAGGAATTGCTCGAACTGATGCGAACCAATGTCGCAGAGGATTCCGCCGGTTTTCTCCTGGGACCAAAACCACGCGGGCCGCGAGGCGGGGGAAGATCGATGCGGCCCCAAACCCATGACTTGCACCACGCGGCCGATCGCCCCCTGGTCGATCAGTTGCCCCGCGCGGACCGCACATTCCACATGCAAGCGTTCGCTGAAATAGACCATGTATTTTCGTCCCGTGGCCTGCACCGCAAAGCGCGCGGCTTGCAGTTGCTCGAGCGTCGTGAAAGGCGTTTTATCCGTGAAGTAATCCTTCCCCGCCGCCATCGCGCGCAGGCCGAGCGGTCCGCGCTCGCTGGGAACCGCCGCGCCGGCGATGAGCTTGATCTCCGGTTGATCGAGCACTTCGGCTTCACTCCGGAGCGGCTGGACTCCAGCAAAGGTGCTGCAGAATTTCTCCACCTTCGCCAGATCCGGATCATAGACGTAACGCAGCTCGCCGCCCGCTTCGAGCAAGCCTTTGCATTGACCGTAGATGTGACCGTGATCCAGCGCGATCGCGGCAAAAGGAAATTCACCTTTGCCGACCACTGGCGCCGGTTTGCCCTCGGGGGCGTAGTTCATGCCGTCTGATTTCTGCATGCGCGACCGTACGGGAGAAGGCGCGAGCGGATGAAGCACGAATGACAAAAACCGTCGATTTCCTCCGGACGAATTTCCTCATTCGACTTTCTTTCCCCGATCCCCGATTCGTCAGTCGTGATTCGTTCCCTTTTCTTCCTGATCCTGCTCGCGCTCGCGCCGTTCGCTGTGGCTTTATCCGACTCCGAGCTCGATTCCATCGGGCGGCGCGTCTGGCAAAACGAATGCGGCGGCACCCGCGACGGCCTGACTTCCTGGAACGCGGGGGAAAGCTTCGCCTCGCTCGGCATCGGACATTTCATCTGGTATCCGCGCGGGCAGGATGGACCGTTTGAGGAAAGTTTTCCCGATCTGGTGAAGTTTCTGGCGGCAAACGGACGGGAAGTGCCGGAGTGGCTGCGCGGAGATTGTCCCTGGAACAATCGGGCCAGTTTCCAGGCGGACTTCCGGAGTGCGCGGATGAATGAACTGCGCGATCTGCTCGCGGGAACGATCCGCTTGCAGAGCCGCTTTCTGGCGCAGCGGATGCGAGCCGCTTTGCCGAAGATGCTGGCCGCGGCTCCGGCCGGTCAGCGGGAAAATGTGCGCGCTCAGTTTGAGCGCCTCGCCGGGAGTGGCGCGGGGACTTTCGCGCTGATCGATTACGTGAACTTCAAAGGCGAGGGAACAAAGTCGTCAGAGCGATACCGGGGCGAAGGCTGGGGTTTGCTCCAGGTGCTCGCGGGGATGAATGGCTCGGGTGCCGGTGGAGCGCGGGAATTTGGCGCGAGCGCCGCGCGGGTGCTCACTCGCCGCGTGGAAAATTCCCCAGCCGAACGCGGCGAATCGAAGTGGTTGCCCGGCTGGAAGAATCGCGTCCGCGCTTACGGGGAATAGGCGCGGGTTCGGCTGGAATACCGCCGAAAAGAAGTTTCCGAACTAGGAAAGGAGGAAAACAGGAACTGAGTTTTCTTCCTAGGTTCCTGCTTTCCTCATTCGTCCCGGAAGGCGGCGGCGCCGCAGGCTCTCCGGTGAAACGCGCTCATCATCCGGAATCACGTCCGGAAAAATTGCCGAAGGGTCGGGTTCTTGTCCGCAGATGACGCAGATTTCCGCAGATGGAAGAGGCGGCAATTTCCAAATCCTCCGTGAATCTCCGCAAGCTGGATGTTTCCTTTCTTCCGGACGATTTTTCAGACGCTCTCTAAGCGACGGGCGCGGCCGCGGGTGCGGTGGGCTCTTTCTTCCGGAAGATGCCGCCTTTGCGCTTCTCGGAAGGCAACTTCACGTTGGGCAGCTGGCTCCGATCGCCCAGCACTTTGAACTGCTTGCTCAAGGCGACGATCTCCAGATCGGTCAACCCGCGTGGAACCGAAATCACGCCGTCTGCGACCGTGCGATCGATGATCATCTCGACCACCGGATGATTGCCGCGTTTCGTCCCGACAAAGCCGACCAAAGCGCTCCCGCGATGATCGGTGCTGACGACTTCGAGATTGATCCGGCCATCGTTATCCAGCCGGAAAGCGCAGCCCCACGATCCATCCGGCGCGCGGAAGGGGAACACCTCTTTGATCTGGCCTTCGTGGACCGACGGAACCTTTTGCAGGAAGGCTTCGCGAGGAGGATTGGTCAGTTTGTAGGGCGTGGAAAACGCCGATCCATCACGCGCATTTGCTTCACAGAAAAAGCGCACCGTCACCGCTGGAGGACGTCCGCCCATGCCGAGTGAGCAAACTGCAAGAATGGGGAGAAGCAAACGGACGAAGCGCATGACGGCAGCTTCGCGGCAAAGTGATGCCATTTGCAAACTCGGATCCGGCCCGGTAAGGAATCGCGATGATTCTCCGCCTGCTTCTGCTTGTTACTTTTGTTTTTGCCACGGCCTCGCTGCAGGCTGCGGAGGAATCGACGACTCAGGCGCGGCCGGGTTGGTTGAAGCGCGCCGGACAGTCGATCTGGCCCTTCAAGAAGAAGGATCCGGCCGCGAAAAATGCGGAGACGGGCAAGACCTGGAAGCAATTGCTGCCGACGATTTCCGTGGAACCAATCCCGCTGAAGCTCTCCGAGGTTCGGACCTGCAAGGTGACTCTGCAGCTCGCCAATCGCGGACGGAAACTGGTGCAGCTGGACTTCCCGACGAGTCAACGAATCGAGGTTCTGCTCAAGCACGCCGACGGCAAACTGATCGAGCGCTGGTCGGAAGATCAGGCGTTTGAAAACGAGCCGACGCTGGTGGCGATTAATCCGGGAGAGCGCCTGGAATACAGCGTCAACGTGGCGACGCGGGATCTAAAGGCCGGCCAGACTTACACCGTGGAAGGTTTCTTCCCGAACTTCGAGCGGCTTCGCGCCAGCCGGACGGTGGTTCCGGTCCCGTAACGGCGCGCTAGAGGACTCTGAGATGTTTCTTGTGCTCGACACAGACGGCGACTTGGCGATCTACAAATCGGTCGTTGCCGCCGAAGCAAACCTCGAGACGATCGACATCGAGAATCGGGAATCTGAGTTCTGCGATGAGACGGGACACGCCTATGCCGGTGAGGTTCTTCGGCCAACCAGCGCACTGATTTCAGGAAGGTTTCGGCTCGTCCCGAGCGGTTCACCAAAGTCCCGGTTTACCGCTGGAGTTTGTGAACCGAGCGAAGCATTTTTCAAGTTACGTTCCGAGTCTGGCAAACCTCGTCGATGCGAACTCTTACTTCTCTCAAGCAAAGTCCCAACGACCCCCAGCTCAGCGACTGCGGAGCGCGGCGCGCTGGCTGTGGAAAGGCGGCAGGGGCAGGATGGGCGCAGGCGGGGGGATGGTCCGCAGCAGCGCATGGTTCCCCGTTGCGGTTGTCGTATTGTTAAAGCATTGCTAGCGGGAGCGGCGCCGCCAACTACGAATTGCCAGCAATATGCCAAGAGCCAATGCTCCCCATACCCAGAGCGCGCTATAGACGCCGGATAGCAAGAAACACCAAAAGAATATATGTCCCGCGTGGTCCCACACCGGGGAGTTCCACCCACTTAAATGATCGTTCTGGGAATGTTTCATTTCACGTTTCGGGTCACGCGAGCATCGCCGAACAGAGCGGTTGAGCGTTAGATGGGCGTGGAGTTTGCGCGTTCGTCAGGATCCGGGACTGGCTGAATCTCCGGGGCTTCCGCAGGGGAACCTTCCAGGTCCGAAAGATTTTCGGCGCCCGGAAGTTCTCCATCCGGAAGTTCTCCGCTTGGAGGTTCGCTCGCAGGCGTTACGGGATCTTCCGGAACCACCGGGCTTCCCGCCTTTTCTTCCACAGCTTTCTCCGGAGACTCGGGCGATTCCGCCGGCTCTGACTGCTCGACCGCCTGTTCCGGATCCGCTGCTTCCGGAGCTGCTGCTTCCACTTCAGAACTCGCCGCTTCATTCCCCATGGAAGTGTCTGGTTGCGCAGCTTCCGCAGCTGGCTGGTCCACAGAGGTTGCCTCCTTTTTTCCGGAAGCTTTCTGCTGCGGCGCCTGCTCCATTTTCGGCGTGAGCGCCAGGTCCAGGCTGCCGTCGGAGAACTCAATCACGTGCCCCATTTGGACGAGGTAATGCACATCAGAAGCGAGCTGAGCTTTCCGCGCAGCTGCCTCGGGTGATTCATGGCCTGCGCCAAGGATTTTGTTCGCCAGCTCCGGACGTTTGATCCGCGGGCGCTCTTCGATCGTCCGGAGGATTCCCGTGATGCTGTCCGAGAACGGCTGATCTTTGGCGTGCGGCAGCGGTTTGATCGCGCCGACATAAAGCACACGCTTGCGATGCTTGAAAAATTGGAGGCCCGCTTCGTTGAAGTAGGAGCGAAGCGCATTGACCAGACCTTGCGGAAAAAGCCGCTCCTGTTCCCAAGCGGCGCGCACGGCCTGGTTGACGTATCGATCCAGCGCGGCGCGACTCGCCGGGCCGTCGCACTCCAGCGATGTTCCGCTCTTCACCAGCTGCGGCAGGTAAGTCTTCCGGAAGTGCTGCTCCGCTTCGGCGAGGCTCTTGAAGGTCAGCGGCTCGGCTTCCTTCGTCGTGATGTAGGTCACGGTGGTCCGCGCCTGCTCCTTCCAGTCCGCCACCGCCTGCTCGCCGGTGATGACTTCGATTTCGTGCTGCTGGAATTCCTGAAAGGACATCCTGCGGCTAAAGCGTTCCTCGAAGAGTTTGCGCAAGCCCGGCTGATAGCTGTGATGGTTCGTCGGCCCAATCAACGTCCCGGTGGAACGACAACGCGCGACATTGGAAAAGTTCCCCTTGATCGGCTCACCTTCGACCGCTTGCTCCAGGTAATACTCGTCCTTGCTGTGGAGGAAAGCTCCGCGCTCGACGGTCGCGCGATCAAACGAAATCGGTCCGTCGCCGACCTGGAAAAGAGCGACTTCGGATTTCTGCGAGGAAACCCGCACGCGATGGCGTTCGGGCCGTTCCAGGAAGAGCTTCGCCGTCCCGAAGACAGGATACGCGCGGTTGCTCGTCCGAATCTGTCGCGCGATTCCGGAGGCGGCGTTTTTTTCCGGCAGAAAGTCGATCCGCAATTCCGCTGGAGCCACCATCGGCGCAGGGCGGGGAGCATCCTGGCCGCCGCGGAAGTCGCGGCGTTGATCCGAAGGCCGCTGCTGCTCGCCGCGCCGGTCTCCGCGAGGCGCATTGCCGCGCGGACGATCTCCGGAAGGACGATTGCCGCCAGGCCCGGGGCGCCGATCGCCCTGTCCGGGACGAGGTCCGCGTCGGTCTGGAGGACGGTCTCCGCGAGGCGGACCGCCGCGATCATCCCGCCCGCGTCGGGGGCGGTCGCCGGTGTCGCCTTCATAGTCGGCGTAGCGATTGGTGGACGGCGCTTCCTTGAGCCAGTCGGGCAAAAATTTGAGGTCGAAATCCTGCGGCGAATCGCTCATGCAGCTCCTTTACTAATAACCCGCGCGAACAGACGCCAGCGCTGAATTTGCGCCCCGCAGCAGCGGAAAAAATAAGCATTGCCAAGGCTGGAGAGCGCCTCTAAAGCATGCCCGACTCAAGCCAACCAACCAAGCACGCACCCAATTTTTATGTCAGAGAAAACGATCGAAGAAAAAGTTAAGGATATCATCGTCGAGCAGCTCGGTGTGAACCCGGAGCAGGTCACGACGAGCGCCTCATTCATTGAAGATCTGGGTGCGGATTCGCTGGATACCGTCGAGTTGGTCATGGCTTTCGAGGAAGAATTTTCCGTCGAAGTTCCCGATGAAGATGCGGAGAAACTTCAGACCGTCGGCGACGTGGTGAAGTACATCGAAGAGAAGACCGCGAAGTAACTGCTCTCCGCTCCATGGGCGCCTGAACGCGCCCGCAATTTCCGAAAAAGACACGGCCTCGGCCGTGTCTTTTTCTTTGCGTTTGTTACACCCGAGTTGTCTGGAACTTTCTTCCGGATGTTTGGTGGCTCGCAGTCCTCGCGCGGGCAACGGAAAGCATCCGCAGATTCCGCGGATTTCCGCAGATTGGGAGAAATCATCCGGGGCCTTCTGCGGAATCTGCGGACGAACTTTCCTCCGCATCTCGCAAACGTTGGAGCCTTGATTCTTCCGGAAGAAGTTCGCGATTTTCAGCGGACAGAGCCGCGCAGTTTGACGAACTGAAAACGGCCGTCGTATCGGCCGCCGTTGTGCTGGCGGCAGCAGGCGAGACAAGCCGACTTGCGGCGCAGGACTCGAACTCGCGCAACCGTGACGCGGCATCCGGGGCATTCGTAGAAATGCTTCGGCTGCATCGTGCGCGTCGGCAGCGGCAAAGAGTGACAACGCTTTTCATCCCCGAGCCCAAGATCCCGGCAGGCTTTCCTCCACTCGGCTCCATGCGCCGAAATGCGTCGTCGTCCGGCGCGGTGATGCGCCAGCAGATGCGCGAGTTCGTGCCGCAGCGTCCGATCCACTTCGTCGCTGCCGAAGGCGCGGATCTTCGGGTTGAGCGTGATCAAGGAGCGTCCCGCGTGCGCCGTTCCGGCGGTGCTGCGCATGCGTGGATTCCAGATCACGCAGACTTTTTCCGCCAAGGCATCACAGCCCAGCGCCGTGAGCAAGCTGCGCGCCCGGAGCAAGAGCGCAGCATCGGATCCGTCGGCCGGCGGTGCGGGCGCCGCGGGCAACGGCGCGGCGGGGCGAAGGAGCCGCGTGAGTTCGCGGAAGAAGTTCAACTGCACGGCGGCGCTCATGTCCGCGCCGGCTGGAGCCGCGCCAGAATCTCGGGGATTCGCTGCAGCGTCTCCGCGATTTCCTCCCCAGTGGTCTGCTTCCCGAGCGAAAAGCGAACCGTCGAGCGAGCCAGCTCGGGAGCCACACCCATCGCGAGCAGCACATGCGAAGTTTCCATCGAACCGACCATACAGGCCGACCCGCTGGAGGCGCAAATCCCCGCGAGATCGAGGTTCATCAGCAAACCTTCCCCATCCAATCCGGGGAAGCTGACATTCAGCGTGTTGGCCAGCCGGGGAGCGCTTTCCCCATTGCAAATCGCTGCGCGAAATACCGCGTGCAATCCTCGCCAGAGCTGGTCCCGTAAAGCTTCCTGGCGTTTCTCTTCCAGCTCTTGCGAAGCCAGCGCGAGTTCCGCCGCGCGGGCGAACCCAACGATCGCGGCGACGTTTTCGGTCCCAGGACGGCGTTGGTTTTCGTGCGAACCGCCGTGCTGGAGCGGTTCGATCGAGTGTCCCGCCCGGAGGAAAAGAACGCCCACGCCTTTTGATCCGCCAAACTTATGCGCCGCGAGCGAGACAGCGTCGCAATCTTCCAGCGCCAGCGGATGTTTGCCAAACGACTGGATCGCGTCGGTGTGGAAGAGAACGCCTCGGTTACGGCAGACCCGCGCGAGTTCTTCCACAGGCTGGAGCACGCCGGTTTCGTTATTTGCCGTCATGACTGAAACCAAGGTCGTGTTTGGCGTCATGGCGTCGGCGACTTCCTCCGAATCCACCAGACCGAGCCGATTCACGGGGAGCCAGGTCACGGTAAAACCTTCCCGTTTTTCCAGATGCCGGAAGGCGTGCAGCACGGCGTGATGCTCCGTCGCGCAAGTAATCAGGTGCTTTCCCACCGACGCGCGCTCGCGGGCCAGGCCGATGATTGCGAGATTATCCGACTCCGTGCCGCCGCCGGTGAAGATGATTTCGTGCGGTTTGCTCCCCAGCAGTTGAGCGACGCGATCCCGGGCATCGTCGATGGCGGCGCGGGCTTCGCGCCCCGCGGAGTGAATGCTGGAAGGATTGCCGAAGTGCCGCTCGAGATACGGCTGCATCGCCGCGAACACTTCCGGATCGAGCGGCGTCGTCGCGTTGTAATCGAGATAGATCATTCGGGAGGAAATGCCGCGGCCGGCGTTCCGATCGCTTAGATCATCCAGTCATCTCCGATGGCGAGATTGCGCTGATCCTTATCCAGAACGCGGACGCCATGTCCTTCCGCAAGGACGAGCGAGCGCGGAGGAACGCTGTGCGTGAGGAAGACATTGGCGCCAATGGTGGATCCGGTACCGATCACGGTGTCCGCGCCCATAATCGTGGTGCCGGCATAGACCGTGACGTCATCTTCGACGGTGGGATGTCGTTGCTTCCCCTTGAGCGCTTGCCCTCCAGCAAGCGAACGCGCGATCAGCGAGACGCCTTGATAGAGCTTCACTCGGGAGCCGATCACGGAGGTTTCCCCCACCACGACGCCGGTGCCGTGATCGATGAAGAAGTGGGACTTGATGTGCGCGCCGGGATGAATGTCGATGCCTGTCCGGCTGTGCGCCCACTCCGTCATCATCCGCGGAATCAGCGGCACATCATGGCAATACAGCATGTGCGCGGAGCGTTGAATCGCGATCGCCTCCAGATAGGGATACGAAAGAATGATTTCGTCGTATCCACCGGCCGCTGGATCACCGGCATACGCGGCTTCCACATCGGTCCGGAGCTGCGCGCGCACGATGGGCACCGTGGAGAGAAAATCGGTCACGACCGTTTCAGCACGTTCCCGGGGACAGCTCGGCTCGGCCAGGCGCAGGCTCTTGCAAAGCTCCTCCGTGAGCCGATCGGCGATGGAGTAGATCCGGTGCGAAGTGACTCGCCGCAAGTCGCGCGAGTGGATCGGTTCCTGATCGTGAAAGCCCGGGAAGAGCAGTTGGAGCAGGTCTTCGCAGATGGACGCGATCGCGCGCTTCGACGGCAAATTGGAGCCGTCGATATTGTTCATCCCGCCTCCTGTGTTGTAGGAGGAGAGGATCGCTTCGGTGATTTTGCCGAGGTCCTTATCCATTCACTCGACTGGATACCCGTCACGGCGATCCGGCGCAATGCGGGAAGAGGAACGCGCTGGACGCTCGCTTTCCCAGATGCGGCGCGCTAGCCTGGGCGGCGTGTCCGCCAGCGAATCACCTGCCCATCTGGAGCTAAAGCGGCTGACGCTGATTTGGGCGCAAGCACACGGTTATCCGATCGCCGCTTGCGAAGTTGCGCTCCCCAATCTTCGCTTCCGGCTCGACGTCGGCGCTTACCGGCCCGGTT
>DASVRR010000147.1:0-22954 GCA_036388515.1 Chthoniobacteraceae bacterium
TAGGAGGACGAGGACGAGGACGAGGACGAGGACGAGGACGAGGACGAGGACGAGTTGCGGATGGTCAGCCCTTGGGACTTTTGATCGACGGGCCAAAGTGCCTGCGTTAGGTTCCGCGCCCCACTTTCCTGATGCCCAAGGTCTTCCTGAAAACGTACGGCTGCCAGATGAATGAGCGCGACTCGGAGCAAGTCGCGCGGATGCTCGTGGCGCGCGGCTACGAGATGACGCCGCGGGAAGGCGAGGCCGATGTGGTGCTGCTGAATACTTGCTCCGTGCGCGATATGGCGGAGCAAAAAGCGCTCGGGAAGATGGGCTTGCTTGGCCGGCTTCGCTCGGCGAAACCGGAGATGGTTTTCGGTTTCCTCGGCTGCATGGCGCAGTCGCGTGGGGAAGAACTCGTGCGGGATCTCGGGCACGTGGATTTGGTGGTCGGCACCCAAAAATTCCACAAGGTCGCGGAATACGTGGACACGCTGGTGCAGCGGAAGCACGCGCTGCGCGAACGGCTGATGGACGATGCGCGGTTTTCCATCGTGGATGTGGAAGAAGAGCCCGGCTCGCAGGAAACAATCCGCGAGCACGTGCTGAAAGAGCGCCAGGCCACGGCGTTTGTCTCGATCATGCAGGGCTGCAATATGCACTGCACTTTTTGCATCGTGCCGGCCACGCGCGGGGCGGAACGTTCACGTGGAATCGCGGAGATCGTGCGCGAGGTCGAGGAACTCGTCGCGCGCGGGGTGAAGGAAGTCACGCTGCTCGGGCAGATCGTGAACTTGTATGGCCGACATGAGTTCCCCGCGGTGTCCTCGTCGTTTTCTTCCTCATCATCTTCGTCTGCTCCGGAAGAAATGAAGATGGAGACGCGGAAGACGACGAAGAGCCCGTTTGTGCAGTTGCTGGAAGCCGTGCACGCGGTTCCCGGACTCGAACGGCTCCGCTTCACTTCGCCGCACCCGATCGGCTTCCGGGAAGATCTCGTGAACGCCTTCGCCGAACTCCCGCGGCTGATGCCGCACGTGCATCTCCCGATGCAGAGCGGAAGCAACCGCATTCTCCGTGCGATGCACCGCGCCTACACCGCGGAACGCTATTTTTCCCTCGTGGAGAAGCTGCGAGCCGCGCGGCGGGACATCGCGCTGACCACGGATTTGATCGTCGGATTTCCCGGAGAAACAGACGCGGATTACGTAGCGACGCGCGCGCTGGTGGAACGCATCGGCTTCGATAACGCCTACATCTTCCGCTACTCCCCGCGGCGCGATACGCCGGCGGCTGAACTCGACGGACAGCTTCCGGAAGCGGTGAAGGAGGAGCGCAACCAGGATCTCCTCCGGGTGATCGATGCCTCCGCCATCGCCAAAGGAGCGGCGTTGGTCGGTCGCCGTGTGGAGATCCTCTGCGAAGGCCCGAGCAAAACCAATCCGGACACGCTGATGGGGCGCAGCCCGGGGAACAAAGTCGTGATCTTCCAAGGAGACCAGCGGCATCACGGCGAAATTTTCGAGGTGCAGATCACGCGCTCCAGCGGCTTCAGTCTCTACGGCGACCCGGCGGTGCTTTAGTCGCGGCGTCGGGAGGAAAGCGTTGCCGCTTGGCAGCCGGCGCGGTCGTGATTTACTCGCGGGATGTTCCGGTTCCCGCTCGAGTTCCATTTCCCGTTCTTCCGCATCGCCCCCACCATCGTCGTCACGGATTCTTCCGGAGCGGAGGTTTGTTTTGTCCGGCAAAAACTCTTCCGGCTGAAGGAAGCTGTCACGGTGCATCGCGATTCTTCCCAGCAAACCGTGCTCGGAACGATCAAGGCGGATCGGATTATCGATTGGTCGGCGCGCTACACCTTTAGCGATGCCGAAGGCCAGCCGTTTGGCGCCGTCGGCCGGCGCGGAGCAAAGTCACTGTGGCGCTCCCATTACGACATCTTTTCGCGAGCCGACTCGAAGGAAGTCTCGATGACCATTCAGGAGGAAAATCCGTTCGCGAAAATCTTCGACTCGCTGCTGGGGCAAATTCCAATCCTCGGCGTGCTCACCGCGTATTTGTTCCACCCGCGCTACGCGGTCCGCACCGCAGACGGCACGATCGTCGCCCGACTGACCAAACGCGCGGCTTTGCTGGAAGGCAAATTCACCCTGGAGCAACTCGGCGACCTACAGGACGAACAGTCGCTCGAAATTCTCCTCAGCTGCCTGATGATGCTCCTGCTCGAACGCAACCGCGGCTAAACGCTGGGGGAATCTTCCAGCTAAGACGCGCGCCGCAGAATCGCGAGCGGCGGGTGGCTGCAGACGCCGCGGCTGAGGCTGAGTCCGGCGATGACGGCCAGGAGCGTGGCGATGACGAGTGTCGCGAGGAGGGCGAGCGGATCGAGCGTTGGCGGCATCTTGAAGACGAACTTCGCCATCGCGAAATTTGCCGCGACCGCGAGGAGCACTCCGCTCAAGGCGGAGAGCGCGCCGAGCGTGGCGTATTCCACGATGAGGATCGTCCGCACTTGTCCGCTCGAAGCGCCGAGCGTGCGGAGCAAAACACTTTCGCGCAGGCGCTGATCGCGGCCATTCAGGAGCGTGCCGATGAGGATCGCGAGGCCGGCGAAGAGGGTGAATCCGGAAAGGACTTGAATGACGCGCCCGATGCGATCGAGCACCGAGCGAACTGTCTCGAGGATCAAGGTGAGATCGATCGCGGAGACATTGGGGAACTTCTCCACGAGCGAGCGCTGCAACTGTCCGGAAGAAAGGCCCGGCGGCACCCGAGTGGTCACCACATTGAAGCCGGGCGCGCCTTCCAGCACACCGGGCGGGAAGACCATGAAAAAGTTCAGATTGAAGCGGCTCCAATCGACCTTCCGCAGGCTGGTGACGCGCGCTTTGACCGTGACGCCTTGCACATCCAGCTCCAGCTCATCGCCGACGGTGACCTTGAGATCGCGCGCGATTCCTTGCTCCAGCGAAAGCGGCACCGGCCCGCCGGCGGGATCCAGCGCAGTCTTCCACTCGCCGGCGACCAATGTTTCCGTGGCATTCAAGCGGTCGCGGTACGTGGAGCGAAATTCCCGCTGGATGACCCAGCGGGGAACACCTTCCTGCTTCCGAAGATCGCGCACGGGAATGCCGCGGACGGACTGAATGCGCATCGTCACCATCGGGCAGGTTTCGAGCACGGGGAGTCGCGCGGAGCGGAGGAGTTCCTGGACGCCCGCGGTTTGGTCGGGCTGAACATCGACGAGATAGATGTTCGGACTGTCGCTCGCGCGCGTGACGTTGATCCGCTCGAGGAGGAGATTGCGCGAAAGCAAAGTTGTCAGCAGGAGGAAAGTCCCGAGTCCGAGCGAAAGCAGGAAGAGCAGCGTTTGATTGTGCGGCCGATATAGATTGGAGACGCCTTGCCGGATCAAATACGGCCAGGACGGGCGGACGATTTTTCGCGCCAGCCGGATCAAAGCTGCGGCCACTCCGGCGAGCAGAAGAAACGCGGCCAACAACCCGCCGGTCATCCCGAGCGCTCGTTCCCAGGAGGAACTATTGAGCACGCCGAGCAACGTCAGGAGCGCCGCCAGCAAAAGATAAAGCGGCGCGACGCGGAGCCAGCGCAACCGCCCCCGTTCTTCCGTGGCGCCTTCGCGCAAAGTGGCTCCCGGCGAGATGTTCCGGACGCGCAGCAGCGGGAGCAAAGCGAAGCCGCAGCAAACTGCAAAACCCGCGCCCGCAGTTTGCGCGATCACTCCCCAATGCGGCGCGGCTTCGACCAAAAACGGAAGTTGATTCCGGAAGAAAAGGATCGTCCCGACATGCAACGCGCTGCCGAGAATCGCACCGAGGAATGCTCCGGCGAGACCGAGCGTCGCGGCTTGCGCAAGGTAGATGCTGAAGGCCAAATTTCCCGGACAACCGAGGCAACGGAGGATCGCGACGGTCGGCACGCGGCGGCTGACGTGCGCATGGATGGCGCCGGCGACGCCGATCGCGCCGAGGACCAAAGCGACGAGCGCGATCACGCCGAGGAATTGCTGGAAGTTCTCCAGCAAATCTTCCAGCGATTCCTGGCGATCTTCCGGAGTTTCGAATCTCCAGCCATGGCCGCGGAAGCTTTCCCGCAAGCTGCGAACCGCCGGCGCGGACGGTTGTTCCAGGTGCAGGAGATGAAATGCGAGGCTGCTCGTGCCGACCAATCCAGTCGCCGGCAGATCGTTCATCCGGACGTAAGCTTCCGGAGCAAAACCGCTGAACCGGCTGCTGCGCGGTGCCGGCTTGTGCACCGTCCCGAGCACCGGAAGATCGAGCGAACCAAGCCGCACGGAGTCGCCGATTTTGATCCCAAACTGATCCAGCAACGCTGCTTCCAGCAAAATCCCCGGCTGCGTCTGGAGCAAAGTCCACGCGGTCGGCGGGGAGGTTTCCACTTTGCCGTAAAAAGGATAGCCGCCTTCGATCGCCCGCACTTGCACCAGCCGCGCGGCATTCACGGAAGTGAAGTTCAGCATCGAAGCAAACGCGGTCTCGCGCCCGACCCGCTTTGCCTGCGCGGCGACCTGCGCGACGGCTTCTTCCGCAAACGGCTGCCGGGAAGAAATCTGCAGATCGGAGCCGAGCAGCGCCTTGGCTTGATCGCGAATGCCGTCTTCGAGGCTCGCCTTCAGCGAATGAATCGCCACCAGCGCGGCGATTCCGGAAACGATGGATGCAGCAAAGATCGCGAGCCGTTTGCGCTGCGTGCGGCTGTCCCGCCACGCCATGCGCCAGGTCCACGGATGAAAGAGCGCGGAGGCCAGATTCCGCGGCAATCCGCGCCCGACTTCAGCGGCTGGCATGTTCCTCCTCGGAGACGATCGTTCCGGCGCGCATCGTGATCACGCGGCGGGCGCGAGCGGCAAGCGAAGGATCGTGCGTCACCAGTACCAGTGCGGTCCCGGCGTCGCGGTTCAGCCGGAAAAGCATCTCGACGATTGGCTCGCTGGTCTCCGCGTCGAGGTTCCCGGTCGGTTCATCCGCGAAGAGGATCTTCGGCCGGTGGATGAAAGCGCGCGCGAGCGCCACGCGCTGCTGTTCTCCTCCGGAAAGCTGCAGCGGATAGTGATGCAGCCGATCGCCGAGCCCGACGGAAGCCAGGATCGCACGCGCGTCTTGATCCCGGCCGGTTTCTCCGCGGAGTTCCAGCGGAACGAGGACGTTTTCGATCGCGGTGAGCGTCGGGATGAGTTGGAAGTTCTGGAAGACAAAGCCGACCAACCGGTTGCGCAAAGCCGCGCGAGCATCCTGATCCAAAGCTTCCAGCGCCTGACCATCCAGGAGCACCGAGCCGCTGCTCGCGTCGTCGAGTCCGGCGCAAAGTCCGAGCAGCGTGGTCTTCCCGCTGCCGGAAGGACCGATGATCGCGCAGGTGTCGCCCTGCTCCAGCAGAAGATGGATGTCGCGCAAGACGGTCAGCTCGCGGCCCGCATCCCCGTAAGTTTTCCGCAGCGCACGGATTTCCAGGATGGGCCGTTTGACAGGTTCGGGGTCGCGATGGACGCTGGGCTCCGTTGCCGCCGGAATTTCTGAAACAGATGACTTCATTGAGGACGCTTACGCTCGGGTTGCTGATGTGGACGAACCACGCACTATGGGGAGCAGACGCTGCTTCCGCAAACCCCGCGCCGGCAAAAGCGCCGCGCATCGTGGTGCTCGGCGATAGCATCACCGCCGGCTACGGGATCGATCCGTCGGCCGCGTATCCGAATTTGCTCCAGGCGAAGATCAAACAAGCGGGGCTGAACTATGAAGTGGTGAACGCAGGCCTGAGCGGCGACACGACTTCCGGAGGATTGCGCCGGATCGACTGGGCGCTGGGGCAGGGCGCGGAGGTGTTGATCGTGGCGCTCGGCGGGAACGACGGGTTGCGCGGTCTTCCGCCGAAGCAGACCGCCGGCAATCTGGAGCAAATCGTTCTCCGTGCACGCGCGCGTCTTCCGCAGCTCACGGTGATCATCGCCGGGATGCAAATGCCGCTGAGCATGGGGCGCGATTTTGCGGAGCAATTTGCCGCGCTTTTTCCCCGCGTGGCGAAGGAAACGCGCGCGGATCTGGTGCCGTATCTGCTGGAAGGCGTCGGCGGCGTGGCGAAGTTGAACCAACCCGATCTCATCCACCCGACGCCGGAAGGTCAGCAGCGGATTGCGGAGAATGTCTGGGCGGTGCTGAAGCCGGTGCTGGAGAAGAGGAAAGCGACTCCCTGAGGATCCGCTGGAAGAGGTTGATTGCTCGGCGTTGTCAGTTCCGCTGGAGGAGCTAGGCTGCCGCCATGTTTGACTGGCTTCGGCAGAAACTACAGCGGCGCCCGACTGAAACTTCCGGCGGAGATTCGAGCCCTTCTTTCGTAACGACCCCGTATTCTCCTGAGTCGGATCCTCCGATCCGCAGCGCGTCACCGCTGGAGGACTTGGATCCCGGCACTCCGGCGGAAGGAGGCCACGACAGCGGTGCATCCGGCCACTCCTGTTCTTCCGGTTCTTCGTGCGGCGGTGCCTCCTGTAGCGGCGGCGGAGGCGACTAGCGGCGTTTGGAAGGGTAGGCATATTAAAGCTTTTTTCCGCGACAAGGTGCGTCTGGCCGCGTCGCTAATTTTGCTGGCGACATTCTGCGGATGCATCGGCAGCGCGCACCGGTTCCTTGAACTCAGTTCTCACTTTCGGCTGCAGTATCTGGTTCTTTCCACCGTCTGTCTGATCATCCTGGTCATTTTCCGGGATTGGCGCTGGAGCGTCGCCGTGCTCGCCGGCGTCGTGCTGAATTCCGCGCTCGTGTTGCCGTGGTATTTTCCGGATGCTTCCCGAGCTCCTGCCAGCGGAGATTTCCCTCTGCGCATCCTGCTGAGCAATGTGCTCACCAGCAACCAGGACGCAGGCCCGCTGCTGAGCCTGGTGCGCGCGGAGCATCCGGATGTGCTGGTGCTGGAAGAACTCGACGCCCGCTGGGAGCAGAAGGTCGCCGAGCTGGATGTTTCCTTTCCGCATTCCAGAAAGATCGCGCGCCCGGACAACTTCGGGATCGGGATCTGGAGCCGTTTTCCGCTGAGCAATGTGGAGGTGATCGAGTCCGGGTTCTTCCGGTTGCCCTCGATCCAGGCGCAGATCGAGTTGGATGGTCATCGCTTCACGATCCTGGCGACTCATCCTCCTCCGCCCGTGACGGCCGACGGATTCGCGGAGCGGAATACGCAACTGGCCAACCTGGCGAGACGCGCGCGGGAATCAACGCTGCCGCTGGTGCTGATCGGAGATCTGAACGTCACCATGTGGTCTCCTTTCTACACGCGACTCATCCGCGACTCCGGTCTGCTGGACGCGCGCAAAGGACACGGCGTTTTAGCAACATGGCCCGCGCATCTGCCGATCCTGGCGATTCCCCTCGATCATTGCCTCGTCAGCCGTTCCATCCGGATCAAAGCGATCAAGCGGGGCGGGAACATCGGTTCCGATCACCTGCCGATCATCGTGGATCTTGCGCTGGGGAAGACCGACGCCGCGCCGTAAGCGGGAGCGCTCCGCCGCCGAGCGCGTTCGGGAATGGCGTGCGGAGGATCGGTGCCGATGGCATTTTCTTCCGGATCATTGCCCGGAAGAATGCGCTCTGCTTTCCTCCTCGCCCCGCTCACGTTGGCCCGTCCTTCTTCCTCCCGATCGCAATGTTCGAACAAGCCTTCAAAAACATCGACGACATCCTCCACAAGGATGCCGGATGCGCGAGCGAGCTGGATTACACGGAGCAGGCGGAGTTGCGGGAACTATGGGCGCGCCTGAGACCCGCGCCAGGCTGCTGCAGGGGCTGGCGGAGAAGGGCTTTGGGCGCGAGCAGTTATCCGAGATGCAGAAAAGCATCGAGGCTGAGAAGAGCGATCTCTTCGACGTGCTGGCGCATGTCGCCTACGCCCTTCCTCCGCTCACCCGTGAGCATCGCGCCTCGAAAGCCAAGGTGGAGATCAGCACTCACTTCAACAGCAAACAGCAGGTCTTTCTGGCCTTCGTCCTTTCCCATTATGTCAGCGTCGGCGTGGAGGAACTCGAGCAGAGCAAACTGACTCCCTTACTCCGGCTGAGATATCACGACTCGATCAATGACGCGGTGGAGGACCTGGGCGGGGACATCGGCGAGGCATTCGCAGGATTTCAGAAGTATCTTTACGGGACAGAAGTGGCGTAGCGCGGCGGGCGCTCCGGAAGCAGAGTGGGAATTGGGTTCCTCGGACGAAATTGCTGTGGGACGAAGCGACCGGGCGGGTTTAAGAAACGTAGCAATCACGCCGATCCGAGCGCTTTTCTCTTTTCCAATGACTTCGCGTTTCTTCTTTCTGGTGCTGATCTCAGCGGGCGGACTTTTGCTCGGCGGTTGCAGGAAAACGGCGGCTCCAGCCTCGGCAGCGCCGCTGGCGACGGTGACCGTGGCGCGGCCGATTCCCAAGCAGCTCACGGAGTGGGATGAGTTCACGGGGCGCTTGAGCGCGGTGGCGAGCGTGGAAGTGCGCGCGCGGGTCAGCGGCTATTTGCAGAGCACGCATTTCAAGGAGGGAAGCGAGGTGAAGGAAGGCGACCTGCTCTTCATCGTGGATCCGCGGCGTTACGATGCGGATCTGGCACGAGCCACGGCGGAGTTGGCGCGGGCGCGGGCGGCGCTGGAACTGGCCACGCTGGAGTCGGACCGTGCGACCCGTCTGGTCGCGTCGCGGACGATTGCGACGGAAGAGGCGGAGGCGAAATCAAAATCGCGGCAGCAAGCCGAGGCCACCTTGCAAGCGGCGCAAGCCGCCGTGGATGCGGCGAAGCTGGAAGTCGATTTTACCCGCGTGATGGCGCCGATTTCCGGACGAATCGGGCGCAAGCAGGTCACGGAAGGAAATCTGATCACCGGCGGTCCAGCCGGCGCCACGGTGCTGACGACGATTGTCGCGCTGGACCCGATCCACTGTTACTTCGACGTGGATGAACGCTCGGCGCTGAAGTATCGCGAACTCGTGAAATCCGGGAAGCGGGAGAGCGCGCTCTTCCACTCGATCCCGGCACAGATGGGTCTCTCCAACCAAACCGGTTTTCCGCAGGAAGGGATGATCGATTTTGTAGATAACGAGATCAGTGCGACGACCGGTTCCATCCGCGCGCGGGGAATCTTCCCCAACAAGGATCGGCTGATGGCGCCCGGGTTTTTTGCTCGGGTGCGGATTCCCGGGAGCGGGGATTACGAGGCCATGTTGATCCGGGACACGGCGATCGGGAGCGATCAAGGCAGGACGTTTGTGTATGTGGTGGAGCCGGACGGAAAAGCCGCGCAGCGAACGATCTCGACCGGCCCGATGGAAGACGGGCTGCGGATCGTGCGCTCGGGATTAAAGGCCGGTGATCGCGTGGTGATCAATGGGCTGATGCAGGTGCGATCCGGAGCACTGGTGAATGCGGAAGAAACCGGGATGAAGCTGGCGGCAACGGCGGCGGCGGCGGTTCCCGCTCAACCATGAATCTTCCCCGCTTCTTTGCCGATCGGCCGGTTTTTGCCGCGGTGCTGAGCATCGTCATCGTGCTGCTCGGCGGGCTCGCGTATTTCCAGCTTCCCGTTTCGCAATATCCGGAAGTGGTGCCGCCGACGGTGATCGTGAGCGCGAGTTATCCCGGAGCAAATGCGCAGACCGTCTCCGAGACGCTCGCCGCGCCACTCGAACAGGAAATCAACGGCGTGGAAGGAATGCTCTACATGTCGTCTTCCGGAACCAGCGACGGGCGCTTGAACCTGACCGTGACGTTCAAGCTGGGGACGAATCTCGACGACGCGCAGGTGCAGGTGCAAAACCGCGTCAATGCTGCTTTGCCGCGGCTTCCGGAAGATGTCCGGCGGCTCGGGGTCACGGCGAAGAAACAGTCGCCGGATCTCACGTTGGCGGTGCAGTTCTTTTCGCCGGATGGCTCGCGCGAGATCTTTTACCTCGCGAACTACGTGACCTTGCAGGTCCAAAGCCGGATCGCGCGGCTGCCCGGAGTCGCAGATGCGAACACGCTCGGCGGCCAGGATTTCACCATGCGGATCTGGTTGGATCCGGAGAAACTCGCCGCGCGTGAGCTGACTTCCGGCGACGTGGTGCGGGCGATCCGGGAGCAAAATGTGCAAGTCGCGGCGGGCGCGATCGGGCAGGAACCTGCCTCCCCCGGAACCGACTTCCAGTTCACGCTGACCGCGCAAGGGCGGCTGAGCACCGCGGAGCAGTTCGGCGAAATCGTGCTCCGGACTGGCACCAATGGCGACGTGATCCGCGTGCGGGATGTGGCGCGGGTGGAACTCGGCGCGCGGGATTACGCGGTGAAAAGTTACATGGACGGGAAGAACGCGATTTCACTCCGGATCTTCCAGCTTCCCGGAACGAATGCGCTGACCACGGCGGATGCGGTGTATGCCGAGATGGCGAAGCTCAAGGAGCGCTTTCCGCCCGGCGTGGATTACCGGATCAACTACGATCCGACGCGCTTTGTCCGGCAATCGTTCGAGTCGGTGCTGCATACTTTGCTGGAGGCGATTGCGCTCGTGGTGCTGGTGGTGATTCTTTTCCTCCAGACCTGGCGCGCTTCGATCATCCCGCTGCTGGCGGTGCCGGTCTCGCTGATCGGGACCTTTGCGGTGATGAAGCTGCTCGGCTCTTCGCTGAACAATCTTTCGCTGTTCGGTCTGGTGCTGGCGATCGGCATCGTGGTCGATGACGCGATTGTGGTGGTGGAAAATGTGGAGCGTTATTTGCAGCAAGGATTGTCGCGCCGCGACGCCACGTTGAAGGCGATGGGCGAAGTCTCCGGAGCGCTCGTGGCAATCGCGCTGGTGCTCTGCGCGGTGTTTGTCCCGACCGCTTTCCTCGGCGGAATCACTGGACAATTCTATCGCCAGTTCGCGCTGACGATTGCGACCGCGACGGTGATTTCCGCAATCAATTCGCTGACGCTTTCCCCGGCGCTGACCGCGCTTTTGCTCAAGAAACATGCGCCGCCCACGCATCGGGAAAGTTTCCCCGCGCGGCTGCTGCACGGCTTTTTTGCGAAGTTCAACGCGGGCTTCGAAAGCCTGGCGGATCGCTATGCGCGAGTCGTGCGCTGGCTCGTGAAGCACAGCAAACTGGCGCTCGCCGGTTACGCCGGGCTCATCGCGCTGACCGTCTTCACCTTTAGCCGGGTGCCGGTGGGATTCATTCCCGTGCAGGACATGGGCTACTTTTTGGTCGTGGTGCAACTGCCCGACGGCGCCTCCTTCGCGCGCAGCGATGTGGTCGTCCGGCAGGTGGATGAGATCGCGCGCGCGACCGAAGGAGTGGCGCACACTTTCGCGATCTCCGGATACTCGTCGGTGCTGCAGGCAAACCAATCGAACGTGGGCGCGGCCTTCATCATTCCGGCGGATTTCAAGGATCGGAAAGACAAGTCGCTGACCGCCGCGGCATTGATGAACACGCTGCGGCAGAAGTTTTCCTCGATCAAAGAGGCGCGGATTCTGGTGTTGCCGCCGCCGCCTCTGCGCGGGCTGGGCAATTCCGGAGGCTTTCGCATTCAGGTGCAGGATCTAGACGGCGCCGGGCTGGCTTCGCTGGAAGCAGCGACGCGCAAGCTGATGGATGCGCTGGCGAAAGAGCCGGGGTTCACTTCGCTGATCACCGGTTTCCGGCCAAACACGCCGCAGTATTTCGTGGATATCAACCGCGCCGCGGCGAAGAACCTCGGCGTCTCGCTGGGAGAGCTAAACGAGACGCTCCAGATCAGCCTCGGCTCGGTTTACGTGAACGATTTCAATCTGTTCGGGCGAACTTATCAAGTGTTCGCCATGGCCGAACCGCAGTTCCGGGATTCTCCGGAAGATGTGTCGCGATTGCAGATGCGGAACCGCGACGGCGAGATGGTTCCGCTGGGTTCGCTGGTGCAAGTGAACCGCATCGGCGGCGCGGACCGCGTGCAGCGTTACAACATGTTTACCTCGGCGGATGTGACCGGGAATACGCTGGCGGGAGTGAGTTCCGGACAAATGATCGAGACGGTGCAAAGGCTGGGCGAACAGGAACTGCCGCGCGGCTTTTCCTTTGAGTGGACGGACCTTGCCTTCCAGCAAATCCTCGCGGGCAACACCATTGTCTATGTCTTCCCGCTTTGCGTGCTCTTCGTCTTCCTGGTGCTGGCGGCGCAATACGAAAGCTGGGGCTTGCCGCTCGCGGTGATCCTGATTGTCCCCATGTGTCTGCTCAGCGCGCTCGCCGGAGTTTGGGGCGCTGGTCAGGATAACAACATCTTCACGCAAGTCGGGCTCGTCGTGCTGGTCGGACTCGCGAGCAAAAACGCGATCTTGATCGTGGAGTTTGCCAAGCAGCTGCAGGACAGCGGCAAGAGCGTCGTCGAGTCCGCCGTGGAGGCCGCGCGGCTGCGGCTGAGGCCAATCCTCATGACGAGTCTGGCGTTCATCCTGGGCGTTTTGCCGCTGGCGCTCGCGACGGGAGCAGGATCCGAAATGCGGCGCGCGTTGGGGACGACGGTGTTCTGGGGAATGCTCGGCGTGACCATCTTCGGTCTGCTGCTGACACCGGTCTTTTACGTGGTGATCCGTTCGAGATCTGAGCGCCGCTCTTCCGCGGAGCTTGGGAAGGAAATCACTCCGGATGCGGAGCCGCGAAAACGAGAAGCGCGGACGCTTTCCGGAGTCGCGCCCATTTTGCTGGGAGCAGTTGCCTGGCTCTTTCTCGGTGGATCAGTCCAGGCGGCCAACTTCCGGGAAGTTCCCGCGCTGGCGGAATTGCTGAAGGCCAAAGGCGTGACTGGCACGTTCGTCCTGCTGGACCCGGACACGGACACGGTGTTCGGCACGAATGAGGTTCGGGCGAAGGAACGGTTTACGCCTGCTTCGACGTTCAAGATTGCAAATGCCTTGCTCGGCCTGGAGCACGAAGTCGTCACCAGCGTGGAAGAAATCCTGCCTTACGGGGGCAAGCCGCAACCTTTCAAACAATGGGAGCGTGACATGAGTCTTCGGGAAGCGATGAAGCTCTCCAGCGTCCCGATTTATCAGGAGCTCGCGCGCCGAATCGGGCTCGAGCGAATACGCGAAGGAATCGCGAAGCTGGCTTACGGCAACCGCGAGATTGGAAGCGTAGTGGATCGCTTTTGGCTGGACGGGCCACTGGCGATTTCTGCCCTTGAGCAGACGGAATTTCTCAGCCGGGTTGCAGCGGGGAAGTTGCCGATCCGAGCGACAGCAATCGCTGCAGTGAAGGAGATCACGTTGCTGGAACAAACGGACAACCTCCGGCTGCACGGCAAAACGGGCTGGGTGTTTGGGCGGCAACCGCAGATCGGTTGGTTTGTCGGTTGGATCGAACGCGGAGGGAAAATGTTCCCCTTTGCTCTGAACATGGACATCGCTCGGGAAGAAGACTTGCCGAAGCGCGTTTCGCTCGCCCGCGAGTGTCTGCAAATCTTGGGGAAACTTTAGATCAGCGGCGCTGCGAACTCGCGCGGCCGTGCGCGGCTGCGTGCAGCTTGGTCCGGCAAATTGCGGCATTCCAAAGCTGCTTTTCCCGTCTGACCGAATGCGCGGACTTGCCGCGGAGGCGTGCTCCAGCTTCATGGCTGCATGTTCCCTTACGTCGCACTCGCCGAAGACAAACCGTGGCAGCCGGGGCCGTATCCCGGCGTGGAGCTTAAGATCCTGCACCAAAACGCCGCGACCGGCGGACTCGTGGTGCTGCGGAAGTTTCACGCCGGTCAAACCATCCCCGCTCATACGCATCCGGCAGCGAATGAATGGGCTTGGATTCTCTCCGGCGACTGGGAGGAAAGTGGCGTCAACTACACCGCGGGTGCGCTCTTTTTTGCCCCGAAAGGAACCCAGCATGGTCCTCATGTGGCCCGGTCCGAAGTGATCAGCCTCACCGTCTTTGATGGTCCGCTGACGATCCGTTGACAGATGAGCGCGTGCTGCCGGTCGGACGCGTCCGCTGGAGCCGGGAACGCGTTTCGTTCGCATGGATTCCATCAACCGCAACCAACCCGAACAGAACCGGGCCGACCTTTCCGGACTGGACGCAGCTCGCAAGATCAAGGATCTGGCCGAGCGTGCGGAGTCCTGTTTCTTCTGCACCGAAGTCGCCACGCACGGTTCCAGCCGCTCGCGGCCGATGGCGGTGCAGCAGGTGGACGAGCAAGGGCGGCTTTGGTTTTTGAGCGCGAGCGATTCGCACAAGAATGAGGAAGTCGCGCGTGATCCGGTCGTGCATCTCTATTTCCAAGCCAGCGCGCACTCCGGCTTTCTCGCGTTGACCGGCACCGTCAACACCTCGCGCGATCGGGAGAAAATCGAGGAACTCTGGAAGCCGATCATGAAAACATGGTTCACGGAAGGAATTGACGATCCGCGCATCACGGTCCTCCGCGTCACGCCGACCGAAGGCTACTATTGGGACACAAAGCACGGTCGCGCGGTTGCTGGCCTGAAGATGCTCGTCGGAGCAGCGATCGGGAAAACGCTCGATGATTCGATCGAGGGCAACCTCCACTTTCCGCGGCCCCCGAGCTGGTAAACGGCGGCGTGAATACGGTTTGGATCCTGGGCGATCAGCTATCGCCGGAACACGCGGCACTCGCCGCGACGAGTCCACGCGAGTCGCGCGTGCTCATGGTCGAGTCGAAAGCGCGCGGCTCCGCGCTCCGTTATCACCAGCTGAAGCTCGTGCTCGTTTACAGCGCGATGCGCCATTTCGCCCGCGACCTGCGCGACGCCGGGTGGGAAGTGGATTACCAGGTCATCGAGAATACCGGCACGTTTGAGGACGGTGTGCGGCGGCATCTGGGGAAACATCAGCCCGCCAGCCTCGTCCTCGCGGAACCAAATTCCTTCGCGGAAACGGACGCTGTTCTGAAGCTCGGCCGCAAGCTCGGTATTCCGGTGGAGCTGGTGCCGACGAAACAGTTTCTCGTCTCTCGCGGCGAGTTCCGTGAGTGGGCGGGAAGCCAGAAACGGCTCGTGATGAAGAACCATTACCGCCGCATGCGCGAGCGCTTTGGCTTCCTCATGGAAAAGGACGGCCAGCCGGTTGGCGGCGCCTGGAACTTCGATCCGGAGAACCGCGCAACGTTCCACACCTGGAAGCACTCCGGCGCACCCCGACCGAAGACTCCGCCGCACGAAGCGCCGGACGAAATCACGCGCGACGTCATGCGGATGGTGCGCGCGGAGTTTCCCGATCATCCGGGAGACGTCCGCGACTTCTGGCTGCCAGTCGATCGCGCGGCGGCTTTGCGTTGGCTCCGCTACTTCATCGATGAACGCCTGCCGAACTTCGGCGCGTTCGAGGACATGATGGCGGAGAGAGAACCGCACCTCTTTCACTCGGTCCTCTCCTCATCGCTCAACCTCGGTCTGCTCACTCCGCGCGAGTGCGTCGAGTCGGCCATCGCGGCCTACGATCGTGGCGCCGCGCCGATCAATTCGGTCGAAGGTTATGTCCGGCAGGTCATCGGCTGGCGCGAGTTCATCAATGGCGTTTATTGGCTGCGCGGTCCGGAATACAAAACGCTGAATTCACTGGGCGCGGAACATCCTTTGCCGGCGTTTTTCTACACGGCCGAGACGGAAATGAACTGTCTGCATCACGTGGTGAAGCAGAACCTTTCACTCGGCTGGAATCACCACATTCAGCGGCTCATGGTGATCGGCAATTTCTTCCTCATCAGCGGCATCAACCCACAGGAAGCGCTGCGCTGGTATCACGAAATGTACGTCGATGGCTACGATTGGGTGATGGCGCCGAACGTCCTCGGGATGGCGCTCTACGCGGACGGCGGATTCATGGCCACAAAGCCCTACGCGGCCACCAGCACCTACATCAACCGGATGAGCAACTACTGCGCAAATTGCCGATTCGATCCCGCGCAGAAGACCGGCCCGGACGCCTGCCCTTTCAACTACCTGTATTGGCACTTCATCGATCAACACGCCGAGCGTTTTGCTCTGAACCCCCGGATGCGCGCCATAGTCACTGGCTGGATGAAACGGAGTGACGGCAACAAGGAGACGGTTCGGAGTTCCGCGCGTGCTTTCCTGGACGCGCTTTCCTGACTTCCTCCGCATCCGCAGGCGAGCCTTGGACGAACTTTCCGTATGGCCACAAAAGCAAAGCCGAGCAGCGGCAAAAGGTCTGCGCCCAGGCAGAAGGCAAGCAGCGAAAAGAAGACGAGTCGCTGTTGGCCTGGCTACGAACCGACGCCAGGAAAGAAGCCTGGCAGCAAAGGAAGCTGTCGCCCCAAGAAGAGCTAAGCGAACGCACGCCGCGCCAGCAGGGACCACTCCGGCGAAGCCGGTCCACGGGCCGCGCTTAATCCTCCTCCTGGACGTTTTCGGGAAGGGCAAACTGCAGCTGATGTTCAAGCTCAAGGGTTTGGCCGTCCTTCATCTGGACCTCTATGGGGATCAAGAAAACACCCCAGCCTGCGCAACGGAGCTGAAACTTGCTCGCGCGATCCGTGACGGTGCGGATTGGTTCCGGGAAGGTCGGGTGCAGCGTGTAGGTTACCGATTCGATCTCGTCCAGGTCGTCGTCCGAACCTTCCATCCAGAGTGACCACTTCCACAGATCATCGCCTTCGTACTTTTGGCTTTGTGCGACAAACAAATTCATCCGCCTACGATTGCTCATCTTTGCCGCAAACGCATCCGCGCACCGGGAAAAAAAAGTTGTCTTGAAGAGCCGGGCCCGTGCGTCATCAGATTGGCTCCTCGATTTTTGGAGCCGTCCACCAAAGTCATCCGCTCCCAACTACCTGTAATCCATGTTGAAAATCATCCTCATCTCTCTCGCTGCTGTTCTCGTTGTTTTCGCCGTCGTCGCTGCCATGCAGCCGGAAGATTTCCGAGTCGTGCGCACCGCCACCATTTTGGCTCCGCCAGCAGTCGTGTTCGCTCAGGTAAACGATCTGCACCAATGGCAAGGCTGGTCTCCTTGGGCGAAGATGGATCCCACCGCGAAGAATAGTTACGCAGGCCCGAAGGCGGGAAACGGCGCGTCTTTTACCTGGGTCGGCAACAGCAAGGTCGGGGAAGGAACCATGACGATTGTCGAAAGCCATCCGGGGGAGCTCGTGCGCCTGAATCTGGAATTCCGCAAGCCCTTCAAAGGCACAAACGCCGCGGAGTTCAGCTTCAAAGGCGAGGGCAATCAGACCGCTGTCACCTGGAGCATGGAAGGGAAGAAGAACTTCGTAGCGAAAGCTTTCGGTCTCTTCATGAACTGCGACGCGATCGTCGGCGGCCAGTTTGAGGAAGGTCTGGCGAATCTGAAGGCGATCGCGGAAGCAGCTCCACGCGCGAATCCCACCGACAGCTAACGTTCAGCGAAAAGCTAGCGGACGTCCTCAGCCCAGCTCGCCATTTTTTAGAGCGAGCCGCCGCTCCGCGGGAGCGCTTCGTCGTAATGAATCGCGGTATTTCCCCCCACCATGGACATGCTGCGGAGGATGAACGCACCGAAGAACGCGCCGCCACCGTTGATCTTCATGTCGTAAGCGGGCGCATTCAGGACGCCGATGAAATTGGATGATCCGCCGATCTGGACCCGCTTGGTGGCACCGTTTGCGGGGGTCACACCGAACAGCTGCAGCGACGCTGCAACGTTACTTTGGTTGACCACCGCATTCCCCGACAGAGTCATGTCGCCCTCCGTATAGATTTTCACTTTCACCCCGGGTTGCGTGACAATCTGGGAGCTTCCGCCATTGGAGAAGTCGCCCGTCACCCAGACTTCCACCTCGCCTGGCTGACCCACTGCCGGCGGGGCGAACGTCAGGGTGCTGCCGCTCGCGAGGTTGACGCTCGTTACTTTGTAGCGAGTCGGCGAACCCGAAGGGCCGGCCGTGAGGATCGTTGAGTTGCTCACTGTCCCCATATTGGCAGTCACGGAAGTCCAGTTAGGTTTAGGCACCGGAGGAGCGTTTTCCGTGAACGGGGTGATCACATCTCCCTGGACATTTTGTGCCCCGGGAATGTGTGGCCCCGTATAGGACAGATCGCCATAGATGTACATGCCTTTTAGGTTGGAGCCGGTGCTGTCATTGGATGAAACCTTCGCGTTAGACTGCCTTCGCGTAACAACATACAGGCCATTCAAAGATTTGGTCGGATCCCCGGAATCATAACTGTCCGCGTAGCTGCCGCTGTTGTTCGCGTTCATCGAGTTCGTGAGCAGCAGAGCATGCGTATAGGGACTGGATCCCCGCGCGATTACTTCGATGGTTCGCGCGACCTTTGCTCGCCCCACGGCGGAGTTCGTATCCCGATCCCAGCGAAGGCTGAGGTGACGCAGTTGGTTATCCAGCTTGTCGAAACTAGCTACTGCCGGACCAGGGAGTTCGGCTGCGCCGGTGGAGCGAATAAGGTGATAGGTGCAATTCGGCGAACTCACTTTCACCGTGGCGGAAAAGGTCGTATTGCCTTCACCTCCATGCGTCAGGATCGGCACCTGTAGCGTGCGAACGCCCGCCGCGTCCGGGCCTTGCCAGCCTGTCCATTTGTTGTGGCGCAGCGCGGCCATCCCGAGGTCGGCCCCAGCTTCTGCGGCGCTGAGCGCCTCGTGCCAGCTTGCGGCCTGGTAGAAGGTGCGCGATCTCGCTGTGACCACGCGGCAGACGTGAGCAGCGAGCAGCGCCAATACTGCGACAGTGAAAAGAGTGGTCAGGAGAACGCCGGCGTCTCGACTCGAGTGAAGGCGCGTTCTCATTCTTTGGGGTTGTTCCGCATCACTGCCCGGCTGGTCAGCGATGTGGTGCTCCGGACATGACTCGAAACGTTCCGCCCGAAAGTCGGAGCAAACGTGAGACTGGTCGCGACTGTTTTCCCCGCGGGATCTGCGGAATCAAACGAAGACTGGAAATCCGTGATCTCATCGGCAATCACGGTCGAGATTCCTGCTTCCGTCCGGACAAAATTGCTGCCGTTGACCTGGTAGGAAACGGTCACTGGATTGGTCCCATACTTTGCCCCAAGATAGGTGCCGTCAGTCACCAGAGTCGGTGTTCTGAAGGTTCGATCCGGATCTGCTCCAGCGTATTGATCCGGCACCGTGAGCGTTAGCCTGGCGGGATTGGCCGTGACGCTGACCGTCAGCGCGCGGCGCACATCCCGGGAGATGTAATCCAGCACCCGCAGCTGATCGGTCCGAGCTGTCGAGTAGTCCTTGGTGGCTGTAAAAGATCGGAGCAGCGCAATGCCACCCGCGATCAGCGCCGCGAGCACAATGGAAGTGACGACCGCGCCGATCAATGCCTCCACCAAGGTAAAACCCGCCACGGCTCTGCTGCCTTCGCCGCGCTTCATCGCGTAATCCCGCCTTCCGCGATGATCGTGCACAGCGTTCGGGTACGAGCGAGGCGACGACCGTTCCCGCGCCAACTGATCGTGATGTCTGCGCGGAGCGTCGCCTGTTCGGCCAGCTTTGAGTTTGAGGAGACAATGGTCGTCGTTCCGCTGGCGGCGCGAGTCACGATGGCGGAAGCGACTGCAGGTGAAGGAGGCGGATATGCGCTGACGGTCAGCGTTTCGGTCAGATCCAGCAAAGCGTCCGCTGAGACGGCTTTGGTCGTCAGCACGGTGCGGAGATAAGTTGCGTCACCGACGTTCGCCCAAGTGGTGTTGCGGACCTGATCCAGGCGCTCCTGAAGGACGAGGCTGGCAGCCACGGTTTCCGTCCCGGATCGGAGCGTCCGCACATTGAAGGCGTTCATCTCGAACAAGCCCGCGAGGAACAGCCCGATAATCATCGCTGCAGCGAGCGCCTCCACGATCACCGCACCGGCTGAGGCGGAATTCCGGAGCATTCGCCGCGAGGTCAGAGATTGGCAAATGGGTTGTTCCGGCATGAATTCGAGGATCCCGAGGAAGCAAGTCACAGGCCAGAAAGAGGCGGAGGATCATTCCTTCCTCGCCTCACGGGTTGGGGAAAGCTGGGAAACCGGCGGCTATTTCCGACTTAGCGCGGAGATGTTGATCACTCCCGCACGCAGTTGAGTCTCCGGATTCACTCTGACGCCTAGGTCGATCACCAGCACGGCGGGCTCGGCTTCCTCCAACGTCGAGACGGCGCGGAGCAGGAGCCGCAGCTCATCGGGCGTTCCGGACAGCGGAAGATCCACCGCCCAGTAGGTGCGCTCGTATCCCGGGATTCTCGGTTCGTCCGCCGCGGTATTGAGGCGCGTGACCGAATCCCGGATTCCCGCTCGATCAAAGTGCCGTTTGATCCGGCTCGGCAGCCAGACCAAGGCGGAGCCTGGCGGCGAATCGCCTTGCGCACGCTGGAGCTGACCGCGCGCCTTGGCGCTGGCTTGCTCCTGCTGTTTGATCTCCTGCGTGGATTGCCGGGCGGCTTGGATTTGCTGCTGGAGCGCATCGCGTTGAGTCTCGAGACGGCTGCCGCGAGTCTGCTGGGACGAAACGGCGAGGAGCAAAGCCGACGCGATCAGCAAAACGCCTCCGGATAACCACGCGCCGATCTTGGGCAACTTTCCGGCGCGATTCATTTTCCGAGCGTCTCTTTGCCCGGAGACGCAGGCTCGCGGGCGACCGTCGCGCTTAAGCGGAAGACCGCTTTTCGCTCCGCGGCGGTTGGCTCCCCTTGATCTTCAAGGGCATCGAATCGCGTCGTCACTGCTCCCGGAAACTTCGACTCCAGCGCAGTCTGAAGACGCTTCCGGAAACCGTCTGCCGCGGTGCGTGGCATTGACCCGGAGGAAGCACCTTCGATTTCCAGGAGACACGTCTGCTTCGCGTCTCCGGAAGCTCGGAAATCCAGCACTTCCACGCCCGGTTCGTTGCTCTCGAGGATTGCTTGCAAAGCGGAAGTCCAACGCCCGGCGTTTGCTTCCTGACTGATCCGCCGGGAACGATCGAGGACCTGATCGAACCACGGCTTCAGGGCTGCAGCGTCCTGGGAGTATTTGGCTGCGATCTTCCACTCGCGTTCGAGTTGCGTCACCTCTGCGGCGAGGTTTCGGTTCGCTGAGGAGAGGACTTGCCAGCGGAAGGCGAGCGCCGCAATGAACGCGACGCTGACCACGACAAAGACGATTTTTCGAACTGACCAATGACCGGGCACTGCGGAATGAATGAATGAGCTCACCAACTTGCGGAAGGAAGCGCTTCTTAGCAGAGGATATGCGAGCGGAATCCAGCGGAGCGTGAGCGGCCGACCGGATCAGGGTCGCGGTCGATCGGGTGCAGGAAATTCATCGCGAGGTTCTCTCTCCTGCGCCTACGCTCCACCTGCATGAGTCGCGACTTCGCCGAGCTGGATTTCCGGAAGACTCCGTTGGGCGATCTTTCGCTGCGCCGGCGTCGCGTGCGAGTGCTGGATGATCTGGAGGTTTTCGAAGTGAAACTTGGCGAGGCGTTTCTGATGTCCAGCCTGTTCCATGAAGTCGAAGTCGCGCTGGCTGATCTGGGTCTTGCCGCGCTGGACGCCGGCTCCGGGACTGGCGAGGCGCGCTACGATGTGGTCGTCGGCGGCCTTGGCCTCGGCTATACTGCGGTCGCTGCATTGAAGCATTCTTCCGTGCGCGAGTTGATCGTAGTCGATGCGCTGGAGGCAGTGATCGATTGGCACCAGCGCGGTCTGGTTCCGCTCGGATCGACTTTGACTCAGGATCCACGGTGTCGCTTCGTCCACGCGGATTTCTTTGCTCTCGCCGCATCGGAAGCTGGCTTTGATCCCAGTTCCGCGCAGCGGCGTTTCCACGCGATCCTCCTCGATATCGATCACTCGCCGCGCAATCTCCTGCATCCTCGGCATGGCAGCTTTTATTCCCCAGCGGGTTTGCGCCAGTTGGCGGTTCATCTGGAGGAAAACGGCGTTTTCGCGCTTTGGTCAGATGATCCGCCGGATGACGACTTCCTCCGGATGCTCGGCGGCACTTTCGCGAAAGTCGAAGCGCACGTCGTCAAGTTTGCCAATCCTTTGCTGGAGCAGGAATCTGCCAGCACCGTGTACGTCGCGTCCGGCTTGAGCCGCGGAGCAAAAAGTCGGTAAAGGGTGCCGCGAAATTTTTGTCCGGAATGTCCTGAACCAGGAAGCTCGTTCGTCTTCCCAGTGAGACGCTGCTGATCCAGGCGGCGTCGTTTTCAAAAACCAAAACCAGCAAAAGACCATGACCACAGAGATCGAAGAACCACCTGTCAGCGAAGCAAAAGCAGAGCAGCCAATGCCCGAAATGCCGGTGCCGGCAAAGGAGCACGCCTGGCTCGAGCGGTTTGTCGGCGAATGGGAAACCAGCGCGGAGATTTGCTGCAATCCTGCGGAGCCGCCGATGCTCTGCGCCGGGACGGAGACGGCGGCGATGCTGGGAGGATTTTGGCTGGTCGCGCGGGGCAGCAGTGAGATGGGGAAGATGCCGTTCGAGAGTGTGCTGACGCTCGGATACGACCCGAAACGCGGGAAGTATGTCGGCACCTGGATTGACTCGATGACGAGCCATCTCTGGCAGTATGAAGGCACCGTGAACGCCGCGGGGAACATCCTCACGCTGGATACGGAAGCCGAGTTTCCCGGAGCACCGGGAAAGCTTTCCCGGTTCAAGGAAGTCACCGAATTTAAGAGCGACGATCACCGGATTTTCACTTCTTCGATTGAAGGCGAAAACGGCGAATGGCGGACCACGGTCACGGTCAACTACCGCCGGAAGAAGTAACCACGGCCATGAATACGACTTCGGCAAAAGCTGATTACCTGCTCCTCTTCCGCGGAAGCGACTGGCACGCGGGCCTCTCGCCGGCAGAAATCCAGGACACGATGACCGACTGGATGGCTTGGTTCAACCGCCTCCGGGCGGAAGGTCGCTGCACCGGCGGCCAGTCGCTCGGGACTGAAACGAGGATTGTTTCGGGTCAGGCGCGGATGGTTTCCGACGGTCCCTTCACCGAGGCAAAAGAAACCGTCG
>DASVRR010000148.1:0-2828 GCA_036388515.1 Chthoniobacteraceae bacterium
CACCGACCTCCAGCACACGCGCAACCGCATCCGCCATCAGCTCATTCCGCAGCTGGAAGCGGCCTATGGAACTGGCTTGCGGAAAGCCGTCTGGCGCGCCGCCGAATTGCTTTCTGCGGAAGACGAATATCTCTCCACCCAGGTCGCTCCCGCGTTTGCCCAGCCGGAACTATCCACCGAGGAAGTGAGTGCTCTTCCGCTCGCGCTTCAGCGCCGCGGTCTTCATGCGTGGCTCCAGGCGCGAGGAGTCCCCGATCTCGGTTTTGAAGAAGTGGAACGTGTCCGCGCTTTGCTCCGCAGCCTCCGCTCGAAGATCAATCTTCCCGGCGACCGACACGCCCGAAGACGTGCCGGCCGCCTGTTCATCGAGAGCCCCGCTGACGCGAAGCCCCCGCGAAACTCGAAGAAGACTGTTTAAGCGCTGCGGCGTGAACGGCGCAGGCCGAGGATCGTGGCGGAAGCAAACCCCAGAAGAACGAGGCTGCCTGGCTCCGGAACCATGGTGTATCCAAGGTCCTTGAGGATCCCGATCTCGATCGCGCTCAAGGAACGTGGTCCTTGGCCCGGCAGAGTCGCTGCTTCCATGAGCAAATCCGTGGTGTTGTAGAAGGTGTCGCTCAGGTGACTTCCGCTGCTGCCATTCTCGTAAGGAGTCGGCGAGAAGATCGGGACGGGAGCTCCACCGTTGGCTGCACGGGCGTTTGCACCGCTGAAATGCACGCCTTGTGCCGGGTTGTTCGTGCCTCCGCTCGTCAGCGTGCTCTGCTTGCTGGTGTCGAAGGCGAAGGTGTTGAGATTGACCAGATTTTGCTGCGCCTGGTTCGTCAGGAAACGATCAAACGTGCTGAACACATCCGGTTGGCCGGAGGCTTTTTCTTCCAGACCTCTTCCGCTGGAATCGATGTTCGAGGAAAAGCCAAGCGCGTGGATCAGCTCATGAATGACGGTCGATTTGAAATCGAATTGGTTGGGATCAATGGTGTCATCGTAGTCCCAGGCGTGATCCTGGAAGTTCCAGGTGACATCGCCGTCCGCAGCATTGCCGTTCCCGTCAGTCAGGCCATTACTGATGGCTTTCCCCTGCGCGAAGGTGTTGAAGAACCCAGCGGCCCCGATGTTCATTCCGCTGCCTGCAGCAGCCAGGACGTCGTCGTTTTGTTCGGAGCCATTGACGCTGAAGGTCAGAACCGCCGTATTGACAAAGAAACTGCCGAGAGTGAGCGCCGCATTTTCAAACGCGCTACGACGCTGCTGGCCCAGCTGAGGATCGTTGAAACCCTGGTTTTGATCCAGATAGGTAAAGCTAAACGACAGGATCCCGTGCGACGCGGGCGCGCAGGTGAACAGTGCAGCAGCGATCAGGGGAAGGCGGAGGTGTTTCATAGGTGTGCCTCCGAGCCAAGAACCGCGGATAACGAGCATGTCGCCCGCGGGTTTCTGAGGAAAGCGCACGGCGCCTCACTCGCTCTCAAATCGGAGTGGCGGAGTGATAGGGAAAATATCAGCGGCCAGGCAACTGAAATCTGCTCAGCGGGGAAACTTTCCGAAGCCGAGCAGAGTTGGGCAGGTTTCATCCACGCGAAAGCTGCCGAAAGTTGGTGTTTAGTTCTGCGCGGAACAGCGAAAATCCAGACGCAAAAAGGGCGGCGATGGTTTTATCGCCGCCCTTTTTTTAAGGATCTCGAATCTTCTCCCCAGCCTTACGCCGGCGCCCCGGTCAGGCCGGGCGGGAAGTCCGGCGCAATCGTGGTTCCTTCCTCGCGTTTGAGCGGCGGCGGCTCAGCGCGCGGAGGTTTCGGCGGCGCGCTGGGCGGCGTCCGCATGTGACCGTGCTCGATGATGTCGCGAATTTGCTGCCCTTCCAGAGTCTCAAACTCCAGCAAAGCCTTGGCGATGATCTCCAGTTTATCCCGGTTCTCCGTGAGCAACTTCGTCGCGCGGGCGTACGCTTCATCACAGAGTTTGCGCACTTCGATATCGATCTCCAGCGCCGTCGCCTCGCTGTATTCCCGGCCCTGGCCGAGGTCGCGCCCGAGGAAGACGTAATCTTCGTGCTGACCGTATTCCACCATCCCCATGCGATCACTCATTCCCCATTCGCAGACCATCTTGCGCGCGAGCCGGGTCATCTGCTTGATGTCCATCGACGCGCCGGTGGATACGTCGTGCGTGTAGAGTTCCTCCGCGATTCGTCCCGCTGCGGTCATCGCCAGCCGGTCAAGTGCCTCCTTGCGCCCCATGGAATATTGATCGCCGACCGGCAGCGACATCGTCACTCCGAGGGCGCGCCCGCGAGGGATAATCGTCACCTTGTGCAGCGGATCGGTGTTCTCCAGCAAAACGCTGACGACCGCGTGTCCCGCTTCATGCCACGCCGTGGAAACTTTCTCCTTATCGCTCATCGCCAGGCTCCGGCGCTCGCGACCCCAACGCACCTTGTCGCGCGCTTCCTCAAACTCCGCATTGGTGATGGCTTTCAGCCCGAGCCGCGCGGCAATCAGCGCGGCTTCATTCATCACGTTGGCCAGCTCGGCTCCGGAGAATCCCGGCGTGCCGCGCGCCACCACGGAAAGGTCCACGTCTTCCGCAAGTTTCACCTTTTTCGCGTGAACCCGGAGGATTTCCTCACGGCCTTTCACATCAGGCAAATTGACCGTGACCTGGCGGTCGAAACGACCGGGCCGCAGCAAGGCGGGATCCAGAACGTCCGGACGATTTGTCGCCGCGATGATGATCACGCCTTCCTGCGTGTCAAAGCCATCCATCTCGACCAGCAGCGCGTTCAGCGTTTGTTCCCGTTCGTCGTGGCCGCCGCCCATCCCGTGCCC
>DASVRR010000149.1:0-5381 GCA_036388515.1 Chthoniobacteraceae bacterium
CGAGAAAAACGTCGATCAGGCTGATCAGGAGATTGCTCCCCGTGCCGTCGTCCAGATCGCGAAAGGCTGAGATGACCTTGGGATCAATCGCCCCGGCTGCGCCGGTCGTGCGGACTTCTGCTTCAATCCGACGAACTCCCCTGAAACGATCCAGCGCGGAACGAAGATCCTCGGTCTTCACCGGTTTGCTCACGTAATCGTCCATCCCGGCGGCCAGACATTTCTCGCGATCCCCTTCCAGCGAATGCGCCGTCACCGCCACGATCCAGGTCTTCCGTTCGCTGCCTTCGCGGAGACGAACTTCACGCGTGACCGCGTAGCCATCCAGCTCCGGCATCTGGCAATCCATGAACACCAGATCATAGGTGCCTGTTTCGATCGCCTCCAAAGCTTCCCGCCCGTTTTCCACGACATCCGCCATGTAACCGAGCTTTTGGAGCTGATGCAAAGCGACCTTTTGATTCACCACGTTATCTTCCGCAATCAGGAGTCGAAGCTTGCTCGTGGACACGGTCCGAGCCTCCGGTTCGGCGAAGATGGTCAGTCCCGATTTCAGTTCGCGCGACTCCACGTCCGCCGAAAGCACGGTCGTGAGGCAATCGTAAAGCGGCGCGTTTTTCAGCGGCTTGTTGAGATAGGCATCGACTCCCATTTCGCGGAGGACATCGGCGTCATTCTGCCGATCCAGCGAAGTGAGCACGACGACCTTGGGCGACCGCAGCCGAGGATCGCTTTTGATCGCCCGAGCCAGCTCGAACCCGTCCATCCCGGGCATGTGCATGTCGAGCACCACAAGATCGAAAGATTGGCCGCGGGCGGCTTCAACCCGCAGCAGATCGAGTGCATTTTGTCCCCCATCGGCTTCTCGTTGGGACATTCCCCACGCAGCGAAAGTGTGGCGCAGGATTTCCCGATTGGTGGCGTTGTCGTCCACGACGAGGACTCGTTTGTGAGTCAGCTCCGCTTTGCCTCCGGAGTTTCCAGCGCGGCGTTGCTGCTTGGGGAATCTCGCGGTGAACCAAAAGGTCGATCCTTTCCCGGCTTCGCTCTCGACACCGAGTTCCCCGTGCATCTGCCGGACCAGCTGCTTGCAGATTGCCAGTCCGAGCCCGGTCCCGCCGTACTTGCGAGTCGTCGAGCCGTCTGCCTGGACAAACGCTTGAAACAGTTTCCCCTGCACTTCGGGAGAAATGCCGATGCCCGTGTCGCTCACCTTCACCCGGATCTGAACGTCTCCTTCCGTCTCGTCCACCAATTCAGCGCGGACGATGACCTCACCCTCTTCGGTAAATTTCACCGCGTTGCCGATGAGATTGGTCAGCACCTGCCGAAGCCGTCCCGGGTCACCTCGAAGCCTGACGGGAACTTCACTGTTCACCAGAGAGGCGAGTTCGATCTTCTTGCTCGCGGCCCTCGCTGCGAGCAGTTCGATGGAACCTTCGACCGCATTCACCAAGTCAAAGTCGATCTCCTCGAAGCTCAACATTCCGGCTTCGATCTTCGAGAAATCCAGGATGTCATTGATGATCGTGAGCAGGCCTTCGGCGCTGTCGCAGATCGTCTGAGTGAAGTCCCGTTGCTTCGGAGTGAGGCTGGTGTCGAGCAACAGTCCGGCCATCCCGATGACTCCATTCATCGGCGTGCGGATTTCGTGGCTCATGTTGGCCAGGAATTCCGACTTCAGGCGGACGGACTCCAGCGCTGCATCGCGGGCCTTGCGAATCGCTTCCTCCGCTTCGCGCCGAGCCGTCACATCCTCCACGGTGCCTTCGTAGTAAAGCAGCTTGCCGTCCACATCGCGGACCGCGCGGGCGCGCTCCGAGATCCAGATCACGCTGCGATCCTTGCGGTAAACCGCCGACTCGAAATCACTGACTGCGCCCTTCTCCGTCATCAGTGCGGCGAACTCCTGGCGACGACGCGCATCGACGTAAAGCTGCCGTCCGATGTGCGTGACCGTCCGCATCAACTCATCCGGCGTGGCGTAGCCGTAAAGCGAAGCCAGCGCGGGATTGACGCTCATGTACGCACCTTCCGCAGTGGTCTGGAAGATTCCTTCGATCGCGTTCTCGAAGATGCTGCGATACTTTTCCTCCGCCTCCCGCAAGTCGCGCTCGATGCGCTTCAAGGCGCTGATGTCCTGCAAGGTGGAACGCATTCCGCGAACTTCCCCAGCGGCATCGGTGATGACTTTATGCCGCATCAGTACCGGCACTTTCGTCCCGCCTTTCTTCCGGAAAGTGCGTTGGTAGGCTTCCAGGCGCAGCTCTCCTGCGATCTCCCGCGGCACGGATTCCGCATCATCTTCCGGAACGATGAATTCCCAGACGGTGCGGCCTTCCATTTCTTCCGCAGTGTAACCCAGCAGCGCGAGTTCGGTCTTGTTCACCCGCGTGATCCGGCCGGTGTTATCCAGCTCGTGGTAAGCGACGGGCGCTTCATCGAAGAGATCGCGGAACTCAGCTTCGCGATCTTTCAGCACCCGCTCCGCGCGCTTCTGTTTGGTGATGTCGATCCCGACTCCGCCGATCAGTGTTCCGCCGTGCGCAGTCTTGATGGGAAAACGCAGGATCAGCCATTCGACCACGGCGCCGGAAGGACTCGGCACCGCCTCAACGATCCGGCAGAGCTGACCGGTTTTCACGATCTTCTCGTCGTTCTCCGCAAGGACTCGCGCCGTTTCTTCCGGAAGCCAATGGTAGTCGGTTTGCCCTTTCAACTCCTCGAACGAGACCCCGAATTGCTGCTCCATCGGCTTGTTCATGAAGACGTAGCGACCTTCCTCATCTTTGATGAACGCCACCGTCGGACTGTGATCCATGAACGCCTGGAAGCGTTCCTCGCTTTCGCGCAACGCAGCTTCCGCTTGCTTCCGCTCGCTCAGATCGCGCCACACAGACATCAAGACGCGCCGGCCTTGAACCTCCACCGGAGTGAGCGAAATCTCGGTCGGAAACTGCTCGCCGTTCGCGCGGCACTGCAGCCATTGGAAGCGGCGATGGCCGTCGCTCAACGCCGCTTGCTTAAACTCCGCCGCCCGCTCGGCGGAACGCACTCCATCCGGCTGGAATTCGGGCGCCAAATCTTCCGGCCGCAGCGCCAGCAACGCGGCTTTCGTTTTGCAGCCGAGCATCCGGATGGCCGCTTCGTTGCAGTCAAAGATGCCGGTTTCATCCGAGAGCACGTGCGCCTCGGGCGAACTTTCAAACAGAATCCGGAACTGCTCCTGAACTGAGTGGCTTTCCGTGATGTCCCGCGCGACGGCCAGAAGTTTTTCCGGTGTTCCTTTGATCCCGACAATCGGCGTGACGGAGACATCCCACCATTTCAAGTCTCCGCCCGAAGTCTTCACCTGCCCGGAGAACCTTCCTTCCTGACCGCGGATCGCTCTGCTGAAAGCCTCGCTCGCAGCCGGCGAGGTTTGCTCATCCCAAAGGTCGCGCCAGAGACGATTTGCTCCGTCTTCCCTGGAATGCACGACCGCTTCCGCGGCCGGGTTGAGCGTGAGAACTTCCCCCTGCAGCGAAAGAACGGTGATGCAATCGCCGCTGCTGGAAAGGATTCGGGAGGTAAACTGCTCGGTCTCCTGCAGGGCGATCTCGGCGGCCCGTCGGGCGCGGATGTCGAGCAAAGTCAGGCGGTAGATCAAGCCGAGCAAGCCTAGCTGCAATGCACTCCCCACCAACACCGCCAGCATGGCCGTCCGGCTGCTGGTGTCAGCTTGCTGTCCCCGCTGCTCCAGATCCTGGTGCTCAGAGTCTTCCAACTCTTGAATGAGCGCCCGGATCTGATCCATGGATTCTTTCCCCTGACCGGTCGCGACGGCGGCACGCGCCGGCTCAGTGCCTTTGGTCCGGCGAAGATCGATGATCGCTTCCAACTGGGCGAGTTTTTCCCGGCTCGCTTCCTTGAGTTTCGTCACTCGCAGGCGCATCTCCGGAGTCATCTGTTCGTCGATACGGATCGCTGCGAGCTTCGACTCCATCCGGTCCGCAGCGCTTTGAAAAGGCGCTAGGAAACGCTCGTCACCGGTCAGGACAAACCCGCGCTCACCTGTTTCCGCATCGATCAGCGTCACCACCAACTCCTTCAAGCTGCCCAGAACTGCTTCGCTTTCAGCGACCTTCCGCCGCGCATCATCCAGCCGGCGGGTGTTGTGCAAAGTCACCCCGGCGATGACTAGGAAAATCACAAATGCCGACACAAAGCCGGCAAAGATGTTTCGTTCGAGAGCAGGGTTCATGGCAGGGAGCTGAGGAAGCCTCCGAGCAGGAACCGCGCCTCCGGTTGGTCGGCGACTCCGCGAGCGCCGTGGGCGCGTCTGCTTCCGTACATGAGAAACCCCGTTTTGCCGACGCAAAACGGGGTTCCTCGGGGGGGGAAAGCTTAGAGCTTCGACTTCAAATCTTTGCCCGCGGAGAACTTCACACTTTTGGAGGCCTTGATTTTGATCTTCACGCCGGTCTTCGGGTTGATGCCCATCCGCGCTTTGCGGCTCGCGACCTTGAAGGTTCCGAATCCAACCAACTGGACGGGCTTGCCTTTTTTTAGTCCGGCCTTGATGCCGCCGATCACCGCTTCGAGTGAACGCTCGGCCTGCGCTTTGCTGGTTTCCTTGCCGAGCGCCTTTTGGACGACCTCCACGAGTTCTGCCTTATTCATAGATAATGTTTGTTCCTTGGCTGATTGATTGTTGCTGGGGGTGGGGCCAGCGAAGGGGCTGAGTGATGCCACCCGAGGAAATTCAAGTCAATACATCTTTAGGACATTTTCCGCGGGCCGCAAACCTTGTATCGATCAGCCTTCGCGGTTGATTGGCGACCTTCCGCAACCCACACTTCCGGCATGCCTCTCGATGCCCAGCTCGCGCGCCACCTGAGTCGCGCACCCGCCATTCACCCGACGGCATGGATTGCCCCAAGTGCAGACGTGATCGGCGATGTGACGCTGGAGGCGGAGACCAGCGTCTGGTATCAGGCGGTGCTTCGCGGAGACATTCACCGGATCGTCATCGGGCCGCGCTCGAACATTCAGGATGGAGCCGTGGTGCACCTCGCGGATGACTTCGGCGTCTCGGTCGGGGAACTCGTCACCGTCGGGCACAAAGCAATCCTTCACGCCTGCACGATCGACAACGAAGTGCTGATCGGGATGAGCGCCATCGTGCTCGATGGGGCAGAAATCGGCGCGCGCTCGATCGTCGGCGCGGGGGCGCTGGTCACCGGCGGCAGGAAAATTCCGGCCGGTTCTCTGGTTTTGGGTTCGCCGGCGAAAGTGGTGCGTGCGCTTTCGCTGGAGGAGCAGGCAGGCATCCGCGTCTGGGCGGATAAATACGTCGAACTCTCCCGCCGTTTCCGCGAGCGGGAAGCTACTTCGGACCC
>DASVRR010000150.1:0-11622 GCA_036388515.1 Chthoniobacteraceae bacterium
CGCCAGTTTCTTCCAGCGATTCTTATCCCGATAAAACCATGAGCCTTCGCCCAATCACTCTCTTCACCTTTGCCGTCTCCTTGTTCCTCGGCCTGCAGCAGACGATTGCCGCAACCGGAGACGTGGTGAAGTTTCCCGCCGGCCTCCGGCACGACGCTTGGGACGCGTTGCTCAAGAAGTATGTCAACGCGCAAGGACTGGTCGCGTATGAGCGGTGGAAGGGAAATCCGGCGGACCGAAAAGCCCTGGATGATTATCTCGCGCAGTTTGCTCCCGCGGGAACAGTGGCGGTCGACTCCGATCTCACGGCATCTGCAATCAACGCCTACAATGCCTTTGCGGTTCAGTGGATTTTGCAAAACTACCCGACCGAAAGCATCCTCGCCCTTTCCAAATCTTTCGCCCGCAAAGCGCATCTCATCGGCGGAAGGAAAGTCGCCCTGAACGACATCGAGCACGGCACTTTGCGCCCGGCGATTGGCTACCGCGCGCACTCGGCTTTGGTTTGTTGCGCGCGAAGTTGTCCGCCGCTTCAGCGGAGTGCTTACACCGCGTCCAGCGTGGATGCGCAGATCACCGCGGCCTATCGGGCGTGGCTGGCTCGGGAAGATCTGAATCAGTTCGACGCGGGAAGCAATCGGGTGCGGATCTCGAGCATCTTCCGCTGGTTCAAAGAGGACTTCGAGAAAGCCGGCGGTGTGCCGACCATTCTGGGTCGATATGCGCCGGCGGAGGCCCGCGAGTTCCTCAACAAAGGCGGGTACAAGATCGAGTTTCTTCCCTATCACTGGGGCCTGAACGATCAGGGCGCGCGTGGGAAAAACTACACTCGCGGCAACGCCATCTTTGACTCGATTTTCTGAGCCAGCATCTTCCTCAGGCGCTTACCGGCTTGATCATCCGCAGTCTCCAGCGCCGAGCGCTGGGAAGGCCGCCACGGCACGGCGCCAGCTCGGGAGATCGTCCACATCTTCCATCGGCTCCAGCTCATTCCAGCTCCTGTCGCTCGCGGCGAGCCGGGCGCGCGTCTCGTCCAGAACGGCGGCGGTGCTCCACGGAATCCTCTGGAAAGCTTCCGGAACAAACCGCCGCATCGCGATCAGGCAATAACCGCCATCGTCTGCCGGAACCAAAATCACGTCGTGCCGGCTCAGGAGTTCCGGAAGCCGCAGGAAAACGGCGCGAGTCAGAGCCGGGCAGTCTCCGCCGACGATCGCCAGCGGCGCATCCGTGGCGGCAAAGTGGGTTTTTGCTGCATCGGTGAGTCGCTCGCCGAGATCACCTTCCACTTGGGGAGAATATGCGTGCGATTCCCCCAGCCAATCCTGCATCGCCGACGGAGCCTCCGCTGGCGCGAAGCAAATGCGCACCGGCCAGCCTGGCGGGAGCTGATTCATCTGATGCTCGACCAGGCGACGATAAATCGCGGCGGCGGCTGGCATTCCAAGGTCGCGTCCCAGCCGCGTTTTCACCGCACCGGCGGTCGGTGCTTTCAGCATCAGCAGAACGGTCGGAGGCATGTTCGGTGCAGCAAACGCAGGCGTGCGTTCACCGGGAGAAATCGCCGGGCTAAAACATCTCGTGGACCAGATGGAGAAAGCCCCAGACGGCCAAAACCACCAGAACGGCAGCGACCGCGGCAATCGTCCAAATTGTCCGGCGCGAAATCTTCGGGTCCCTGATCTCGATCGTATCCGGACGAGTGTGCCGCCTGCTTCTGCGCTTGGTCTCCATCCGGAAAATGGTCGGTCGCGAGCCGGCGTTCGCAAGTTGATTTTGCCCCCGTTGATGCGGAGCAAACGCGCCTCGCATCGCACGCACGCAATCTGAATTCGCGGGGCGATCAGTTTTTCCGCGAACGGCCACCCATCGCGGCATCCAGCGAAAACTTCCCCGCGCCAGCGAGGAACAAAGTCACGAATCCAGCCAGATAGATGAACGCCAATTCTCCGTTGCCCGGTCCGGACAACGCCATATTGTGCACCACGAAGAAAGCGACGCCCATGGTGATCGCGGCGGCGAGCGCGGCGGAGCGCGTGAACAGGCCGAAGACAATCAAGGCCGCGCAGACGAGTTCGCCGAAGACGGCCAGGCCGAGGCTGGCTTGGGAGCCAATGCCGAGCGGATCCGCAAACTTGCCGGACATTTTCGAGAAGCCGGTGAATTTGCTCCAGCCGTGCAGCAGCCCGAGCGAAAGTCCCAGCCAAAGCCGCAGGATCAGCAACCCGGCGTCCGCGCTCGCGGGGAGGAAATCCAGTCGCAGGAATCTCAGGAAAGTGTTCATGCGAGACTCTTGAGAAGTTTTCCGGATGAAGTCGATGCCGCAAACGGCTGTCGCCGGATTGAAAGCGGGGCCGCCGTTCGACGGGAAGCGGAGTTGCCGTTGGATTGGAAAGCGGAGCTGCCGTTGGATTGGAAAGAGGAGCTGCCGTTGGATTGGAAAGAGGAGCTGCCGTCCGGCGTGGTGGCTCCGGGGAGCGCACGTGTCCCGCGTGGTGGCGCGGGCGTCTCGCCCGGGCGAACTTCCGTGAGGCTTCCGGAAAGCTGACGCGGTTGGACTGCGGGAGGTGCGCGGAAGTTCGTCGCGGCGGGACGCCGACGACCACCACGCGGGACGCGTGGGCTCCCCGAACCGCGCTGTCCGCTCACCGCCGATTTGCTGGCTTATTCCTTGAGCAGCGGCGGTTGTTTCCGGCGGCGGAAGATGCTCCGCGCGTCTTTCAGCGACATGCCTTCGATGAAATACGCCGTCGCCGCGCGGCCCATCGCGTAAGTGCCGGCGCCAGCGACCGCGCCGGAAACCGCGTTGCCCCAGATCGGGACAAACTTCGCCGCGGCGCGGGCGCCTTCCCGCAGGACCAAACCCACGCCGAGATTTGCTCCCAGCGCGGCGGTAAATTCAGCCGCCAGCTTCGGGCTGATCTCGCGACCGCTGATGTGCATGATCCCGGTGACCATGCTCGCCTGGAGCGACATGAGGATCGGGAAATCCGCGAGCGGAATCGGCTGCGTCCCGATCGCCGCGCAGATCGCCGTGACGGATTTAATGACCACGCTGGCGATCTGTTTCTGCAAGGCCACGTTTCCGGAGAGTCGCGCCATTTCGAGCTGCGCTTCGCCCGGAAGCTCGATGGCGATCAGCTCCGCGAGACGCTCGATTTCGCCCGCGGTCGCCATGGCGAGCGTGCCGACCATCCGGTCGCTGATTGGCTGGCGCGCGTGCAAGGCGGCGTGCAGATCCTGCCGGGAGCGCTCCGCGTCGCTGGAGATTCTCCCGGTCGGGAGCAAGACGCCGAGCAGCCGGGATTTGCTTCGGTGCTGCTGATCGGCAAAGGCGAGGATTTCCTCCGCATGGTCGAGATCGCCAGCGAGATCTTCCCCGCTGGCCAGCGACTCGCGGGCAAAGAGGAAAAGATCCGGCGGTTCCTTGCTCAGCGCCGCGCGGAGCATGTTCAGCGAAGCAGGCCGCCGCGAATCCAGCAGGCGCAAGGTTCCGCGGCCGGCGCGCCGCACTTCCTGCCAGCTGCCGTCGCTCAGATTCTCCTCGCCCGGGAGCAAAGCTTCCGCGCCGAAAATGGCGTTCACCAGTTCCACTTTGCCCACGCCGCTTTGCCCCAGCAGCACGAGCCGCGGCGGACGCTGGAGCAAAAAGAGCGTCTTGATCGGCGTGATCTCGCGGAGGATCGGCCCCTGCAAAGACTCCGGAAGACGATGCACCAGCTTCTCGAGTTTTTCGTAGAGGGAAAGGAACGTGGAAGACTTCATGGACGCGTCGGGGATTCGGCTGCGGGTTCCATCTTAGAGGCGTCGCGGAAGAAAACATCCGCAGATTGCGCAGATGAACGCAGATTTATTGGGAGTTGCCGCGCCGCCTTCCTCTGCGGAAATCTGCGCAATCTGCGGAAGAAAGTCTTCCCGCGCCGGGCGCTACTTCGTGGTCATGGCGAAGACGCCGTTCCAGGCAGGATCCGGCGGTTCGGCGCGTTTGTCCGCGCAGCGTTGGAGGAAAAGTTCGCTGATTCCGTCGCCGGGATTTTGCTCCAGGACTTTGCGCCAGCCGGCTTCCGCTTCGGCGAAAGCGCCGGCTCGATAATGGCGCATCGCGGCTTCGTGCGGAGCAAGCCACGCGGGTTCCGGAATCGCGTCGCGGGCATCCAGCACGGTGAAGATTTCGACCGGTTTGGTTTTGCCTTGGACCACAATGAGATCGAGCGAGCGGAGGATGAAAGCATCGCGCACCAAAGCGGCGAGGCTTTCCCCGATGCAGAGATCGATGTGGTAAGTTTTGGTCACGCCTTCCAGCCGCGAGGCGAGGTTCACGCCGTCGCCGATCACGGTGAACTCGACCTTCTCGTATTCGCCGGAAGCACCGAGTTCGCCCGCAATCATTTCCCCGTGGTTCAGCCCGATCCCGAAGCTCAGCTCGAGCATTCCGCGTTCTTTCCAGAGCGGGTTTAAGCGCGCGAGTTCCTTCCGCATTTGCACCGCCGCGGCGACCGCGCGGCAGGCGTCTTTCGCTTCGCCTTCCGTGACCATGCTTCCCCAATGCGCCATGACCGCATCGCCGATGAATTTGTCCAGCGTGCCGTGGTTTTCGAAAACGATCCGCACCATTTCGGTGAAGTATTCATTGAGCTGCCGGACGAGCGCCTGCGGATCTTTGGCGGATTCCGTGAGCGTGGTAAAGCCGCGCACATCGGAGAAAAGCACCGTCACGTTTTTCCGCACGCCGCCGACGGTGCTCAGCCAGCTTTGCGGATTTTCCAGCAGCTCGCGGGCGACGTCGCGGGAGACATAACGTTGGAGCGTTTTCCGCAGCCGCGCTTTCTCCCGGAGATCGAGGACTTGCTCCCAGACGGACCAAGTGAAACCGCTGGTGCCGAGCGCGAGCAACGGGCTGAGCAGGATGGGGAAGAAGCCGGCGGAATTGTAGAGCAACTGAACCAAGGCAACGTAGCCGGCGAGGGCGGAGAGCAGGAGAATCAGCCGCAGCAAAGGCCGGCGGACCCACGCGCCGAACATCCAGGCGACTCCGCCGGCACCAAAGATCAGCGCGAGATTCACGGGGAAAGAGGACTCGTGGAGGAAGTCGCCGTTCAGCGCGGCATTGATCGCACTGAGATGAAGCAGAGGACCCAAAGTGACGCCGAAAGGAGTTTGCAGCCGGTCTTCGGATTGGTTCCCCGCCGCGCCGATGAGGACGATTTTGTCTTTGAAGAGAGCGCCGCTGCTGTAAGGCGGATTTTGCCACTGATCTTCCACAAAGATTTCGTGGAAGGAGCGCGGAACGAAATCTTCCGAGAACCGGAAGAGAACGGGATCACGAGTGCGCGGAACCCTGTTTTCGTAACCGGCTTTTTGAAGAGCGCGCGCCGCCAGGGAAAACAATTCCGGAGCATTCCTGTCCGGATTCCAACCGAAAAACTCGAGCAGCGTCGTGCGGAAATGCATGCGCCGGATCCGGCCGTCCGCGTCCGCGAAGACGTTCACGAAACCGACTCGCGAATCGTCTTTCTCCGGAGGAATCAGCGAAGCGGAAGGACGAATGATCGCGGGCTTTTTGTTTTTGTTCCCGCCTCCGAGTCCGTCGTTGTGATCGAACTTGGTTTCCAGATTGCTCCCGATTACGGCTTGCCCGGCAAAACGATCCAGCGCGGCCTTGAACGAGGAATCACCCGCGCGCGGCGCCGGCACGATCATATCGAAGACGACCGCTTTTGCTCCGGAAGAAACCAGGCGATCGAGAGCCGCCGCCCATACCGCGCGGTTCCAGGGAAACCCAGCTTTCATCAGGCGCAACGTCGGCGATTTCTCCAGATCTTCCGGAAAGAGCGTGTCGAGATTTTGCGAAGCGTCGTCGATGCCGAGGTAAACGATGTCCTCACGCCGGGGCGAGCGCCGCGCCGCCGGATTGGTCGCCAGCCAATCGCGGGCGAGCAGTTCGACGCTTTGATATGCCTCGCCGGCCGTGTGCAGGCCGGCGGTCAAACCCGTGCAGACGACGCAGATCGCCAGGAGAGTGCGGCGATGCTTCGCAAACTGAGTGGACATGCGGAGCCTTCATAGCGAAGCAGCCGGCGCCTGCACAATGCGTGAATCTTTCCACCGTTTTGTGACTTGACGTGCTCCCGCCGCGCCGCTTTCACTCCGCACGTGTTTCGCCGCAGCAGCCTCAACTCGTCCACCACCGGAGCGACGCTTCGCGCGCTCGCGCTGCTTTCGGTGACGGCGCTGCTGGCTCATGCCGCCACGCCTTTCGACCAGGCGACGGTCACGCGGCTGCAAAACAAAGTGAGCTACGGCGAGCAGCAAGGAGCGCAAAGCGTCACGCGCCCGGCGGCGGTGAGCGACGTGATCCAGGCGCGGAATTTCCTCCTCACGGAAAATGATGCGCGCGCCGAGCTGAAGTATCCGGATGGATCGATCGTGCGGATCGGGCAGAACACCGTGTTTTCGTTTGAGGCGGAAAGCCGCACGCTCAGCTTGAGCAAAGGCAGCCTGATCTTTTACATCCCGAAGGGGCAAGGCGGCGGAGTCATCAAGACGCCCAGCCTGACCGCGGCGATCACCGGCACGGTGGGGAAAGTTTCCGAGAACACCATCGCGATCCTGGAAGGCTCGATCAAACTGATCCCTTCCGGCGAAATCGTCAGCGCGGGGCAATTTGCCCGGCGCAACGCGAACGGGACGATCACCGTGGATTTTTTCGATCGCAGCAAAGCGCTCGATGGCAAGCTGATCGACTTCGGTGGACCGCTCCCGCCATTTGCGGAAGAGCAGTTGATCGCCGGACCGGCGCTCGATTTGTCGGCGATCGGTAATCAGGAATCTCGTGAGCGCACGGCGATCGGACCTTCGGCGCTGAGGAACTTCTTCCCCGAGGTAAACTTCCAGCGTCCGGGCGAAGCGGATCGTCCGAGAAACCAGCCGACGGTGCGTCCGCGTGAGCGCCTTCCGGAGCGGCCGCGTCCCGAATATTGATGAGCGCCCGGGTTCCTTATTTTCTAAGCGCGGCTTGCGTTGCGCTGAGTCTCACGCTTCATGCGGAAGACGCGAAAAACTACAGCTACCGATCTTCCGCGAATGCTCAGACTGCGGAAGAAATGGAGGACATCGGGGAGATTTCGGCCGCGCCGGATGGCGGGACTGAAGGCGACGGCAAATCAGCGTTGCCGCCGTCTGAGCCAATCAAGAAAAAGTTCCGCTTCAACGTTCAGGCACGGAGCGAATTCACGACCAACGCCATTCTTTCGGGAGATCACTCGACCGGTGATTTCCTCTTTCTCCCCACGATCGAGGCCGGCTACAAGACGCCGCTCGGGAAGTATTTCACCTTCGATCTAGCGGCGAAGATTGAGTCGGCGATGTTTGCGGAACATGGCGATCGCGGGTTCCTCGGTTATTCCGCCAATGTGACGCTGGACTTCCGCCCGCGGCCGAACTTGCCGCGGGTTTACATCAGCGCCGAGCCGTATCGCTACGACAGCTTTGACACTGGCGACAAAGTCACGCAGGCGATCGGTTTCACCGCGGGAACCGATGGCGGCTTTGCCTTCAACAACGGGCGCTCGCTGCTCTACGCCGGCTACGCGTTTTCGCACTATGTCGCCGATCCGAGCATCGACGATCGCCATTCCCATCGCGCGACGGTCGGAGTTGCGCACCAGTTCCAGCAAAAACTCGTCGGCCAGCTTTACTACGCTTTCCAGTATAACGACTACACGGCTCTTCCACGGCGTGACTCGCGCCACATGGTCGGTGCAAATCTCGTCTATCAGTTCAGCGAGCGACTCTTCGGCAACGTGACTTCCGCTTTGGTGGACAACGAATCAAACACCAGCCGCGCGACGTATCAGAGCTTCACCGCTTCAGTCGGTTTAACGCTGCAGTTTTAGGTCACGCGGGGAAAAGCGGCGCTGCGGATCACGGATCTTCGGGCGCAGAAGGTTGGCGCCAACAGCTGCGGGACGAGCGGCGATTTTCTTCCCGAAGCGAGACGTCTGGCGAGCTTGGAGCCTGAGTTTGCTCCAGCAGATTTCCGTACCCACGCCCGACTCCGTGCTGTGTCCTTAGAGGCCGTCGCGAAAGTGTTTATGTCCGCAGATTACGCAGATTGCCGCAGATTGACGGACGGCAACTCCCCAGAAATCTGCGTTAATCTGCGAAATCTGCGGATGATTTCTTTGCGGTGACGACTTTTCAAACGCGCTCTTAGAACTTGATGCTGCCGGGAAATGCCGGGCAAAGTCTGGAGGACTTTGCTCCGCGTGAAGCCGCGCTGAGGAAGAAAGTCATTCGGCCATCTTCCGCGCAGAACCAGACTTCCGTGGCGCCTGCGGCAAAGAACAGCGCCTTCTTCTCCGCCATTTCTCGGCGGGTGTTGGAAGGTGAAATGACCTCCACGCAAATCTCCGGCGCGCGGCTGAGGAAAACTCCTGCATCAATCTCCATCCGGAGGCGGTCCGAAACCCAGGTGACATCCACGCCTTTCACGCCATCCGCGGTCGAGACCGGGCATTCCGTCGTCACTCGACCGGCCGGGAGGAGATCCCGGAGTTGATGGGCGATTTCCGCCTGAAAGCCGCCGTGCGCATAACCGGGAGGTGGATACATAACGATATGGCCGTGGCGATCGGTCTCGATGCGGCCGCGAAAGCGCGCCAGCTCGCGTCCCAACTCGGCGTCTTCCAGCAACTCCGACCAGCGGTGCAGATTGAACGCGGTCTGCTCCGTTCCCGCGCGAAGCTCGATGGTGAGTGTCGCCATTCCAGAGCGATACACCGCGGCCACAGTTCTCGAAACTCCAAATTCGGGCGTCGTTCCGGAGGAAGCGAGAGGTTGGCGAGAACTCGCGGAAGACTCTTCGCCGGCTTGCCACCGGGAGTGGTCGCTCGGCACAATCCGCCGCCGTTCTGTTTTATTCCCCATGAACCCACTTCTCCGTCGAGTCATTCTCCCCGTCTTGTTCCTGGTCTGGAGTCAGCCAGAAATCTCCGCGCAAAGCTCCGCCATTCAGCCGGCGAAGTTGCGTTGCGAATACCTCGAAGATCCGCTCGGCGTGGACGTGCTGCAGCCGCGGCTCGGCTGGACGTTTGAATCCGGTGCGCTCCCGCAGGCGGGCCGAGTTCCGGAAGCAATCGCGCGCGGCGAATCGCAGACCGCCTATCAGATTCTCGCGGCTTCTTCCGCAGAGCTGCTGGGGAAGAATGAAGCTGATCTTTGGGACAGCGGGCAGATCAAGTCGGAGCAAAGCTTTCATGTCGCCTACGCGGGGAAGCCTTTGCGCTCCGTGCAGCAGATTTTCTGGAAAGTGCGCGCTTGGGATCGCAGCGGAAAACCTTCCGCATGGAGCAAACCGGCGCAGTGGACGATGGGCGTGCTCAGTGAAGCGGATTGGGGAAAAGCGAAGTGGATCAGCTCCGCGGAAGCAGTCGCGCTCGCGGCAGATCGTGAGGGAGTGAAAGCGCCCGGTTTGTGGCTCCGACGCGAGTTCACCGCGCGGGAAGGAATCCGGCGCGCGGTCCTGAACGTGAGCGGCCTGGGGAACTACACGCTTTCGGTGAATGGCCGCAAGGGAACCGCCGATCTGCTGGCGCCCGGCTGGACCAATTACAAAAAAACGGTCCTCTACCAAACCTACGATCTCACTTCGCTCCTGAACGGCGGGAAGCTCAACGTGCTCGGACTTTCGCTGGGGCGCGGGATGTTCGACATCACCAAGGCTCCGGACGGGCGTTATGTGAAATTCCGGCAGTCGTTCGGTCCGCTCCAGGCGATCGCGCAACTGCAGATCGAGTATTCCGACGGCACCACGGAGCGAATCGAAACCGACGCGAGCTGGCGTGCCTCCAGGAGTCCGATGACTTTTGAGAACATGTTTGCTGGGGAAGATTACGACGCGCGGATTGAGCCAAACTGGACCGATGTGGTGGTGACCGCTGGCCCGGGTGGAGCATTGCGCGGCCTCTCCTGCGCGGCTCCGCCGATCCGCTCGCATGACGTGCTGAGCCCGATCAAAGTCACGACTCCGAAGCCCGGAACCAAGGTCTATGATCTCGGGCAAAATGCTTCCGTGATGCCGCGGCTGGTCGCACGCGGTCCCGCCGGATCATCGGTGCGGATTATTCCGTCGGAGCTGCTGGACGCCAACGGACTGGCCGATCGCGGATCGAGCACGCAGGACGGAATCCGTCCGGCCTGGTGGCAATACACGCTGAAAGGGCAGGGGAGCGAAGGCTGGTTTCCGGAGTTTTTCTATCATGGATCGCGCTACTTCCAGGTGGAGCTGATCGCCGCGGAACAAGGCGGCACCTTGCCTGCCGTGGAAACACTCGAAGGCGTGGTGGTGCATTCCGCTTCGACTCCGATCGGGCAGTTTTCTTCTTCCAGCGAGCTCTTCAATCGGACCTACGCACTCGTCCGCTGGGCGCAACGCAGCAATATGATGAGCGTGATGACGGACTGTCCGCATCGGGAGAAACTGCCTTGGCTGGAGCAAACGCACCTCAACGGACCTTCGCTGCGCTACAGCTTCGAGATGGCGCCGCTGCTGGCGAAGATGGTCAACGACATGGCCGACAGCCAGCTGGAGAATGGCTTCATCCCGAACATCGCGCCGGAATATTTCAAGGCGCAGCCGAAGATCACCGATCCCTTCCGGAACTCTCCGGAATGGGGCAGCGCTTTTCTGCTCGTGCCGTGGCAGCAGTATCAGTTCACCGGCGATACGACGCTGCTGCGGCGGCACTACGATGCGATGAAACGCTACGTGGCTTTTCTGGGGGCGAGTGCGAAGGAGCACATTGTCTCCGTGGGCCTCGGTGACTGGTATGATCTTGGTCCGAAGCCGCCGTGGGGTTCGCAGCTGACGCCGCCGCCGCTGACCGCGACCGCTTTTTATTACTACGACCATTGGGTGCTGGCGCGCACCGCAGAGCTGCTGGGGAAGCCGGAGGAAGCGGCGCAGTTCGACCAGCGCGCGACGGAAATCCGCGCGGCCTTCAACACGAGATTTTACAAGCCGGAGACGGGCGTTTATGCCACCGGTTCGCAGACGGCCAACGCCATTCCGCTGGTCATGGGACTCGCCGAGCCGCAGTGGCGTCCGAGGTTGCTGGACGCGATCGTGAAAGATGTGCGGGATCGCGGCAACTCGCTCACTTCCGGCGACGTCGGTTACCGCTATCTTTTGCAAGCGCTGGCGGATGGCGGCCGGTCCGACGTGATCTTCGACATGAATCACCAGACCGAGAAACCGGGCTACGGAATGATGCTGAAGAAAGGTGCAACGGCGCTCACCGAAAAGTGGGATGCGACGGTGGGGAACTTCGGCTCGCACAACCATTTTATGCTGGGGCAGATCAACGAATGGTTCTTCCGCGACCTGGTCGGTATCCAACAGGATCCCTCGGCTCCAGCGTTCCGGAAGATCGTCATCAAACCGTCGCTGGTCGGCGATCTCAGCTGGGCGAAAGCCAGTTACCGGTCGATCGGCGGGGAGATCGTCAGCCATTGGACGAAAGAGGCGGCTGGGTTGAACCTGAACGTGGCGATTCCGGTCGGTTCCAGCGCGCTGGTTCACGTTCCGACCGCCAACGCGGCGGAGGTGCGGGAAGGCGAACA
>DASVRR010000151.1:0-20708 GCA_036388515.1 Chthoniobacteraceae bacterium
TGGCACGGCGACACCTTCGAACTTCCTCCGGGTGCGGTGCGGGTGGCCGCGAGCGAGGCGTGTGAAAACCAGGCATTTCTTTTCGGCGACCGCGTCGTCGGCCTGCAGTTTCACCTCGAAGTCACGCCCGATCGGATTGCCGAGTTTGTCACCGGCGGCGAGGAGTTTTTGGTTCCAAGTCGCTTCGTGCAAAGCAAGGAAGCGCTCCTGGAGCCGCCGTCCAGTTTCGATCCGTCTTTGCTCGGCAATCTCCTGGATGCTCTGGAAAACCTTCGCTGAAGCCTTAGTAGAGGCTTTGCCCGGCCGGAGGATAAAAGGGCGCGGGAACTTGGGGACCGGGTGGATTGATCTTCGGTCCGGTGATCTTGAGCACCGGGCGAAACTTGCCCCCGGCACCAGCGGGCAGCGTAACTTTCAGCCCGCTCGGAGATTGCGTAAACTGTAACTTCGCCGAATCGCCAACCAAGCTGACACTGCTGATTTGCTCCGCCCCGGGTTTGCCGGAGCCCAAGGCGGCCAGCGTCACCTCTTCCCCCGAACGAGCGGCCAACAGCGCGTAAACGGCGTCGCCCTTGGCGGTGAAATGAGCCGCGGTGCGATCCGTGCCGTCGCGGAAAGTTGTCTCGCGGAAAGTTGTCCACGGATGCGTGCCGTAAATCGCGTCTCCATTCACTTCCAGCCACTTGCCGACTTCCAGCAAAGTCTTCTGCTGCTCCTCCGGAATACTTCCGTCCGCCATCGGCGAGAGGTTGAGCAAAAGGTTGCCGCCTTTGCTCACCGTATCCACCAGCGCATCGATGACCGAGGCTCCGGAGCGAACCCGCATGCCTTTCGTGTAACCCCAGGTGCTGCCGATCGGTTCGTCCACCTGCCAGGCACCGCGAAGGATTTCCTTGGGCGCGCGGCCGACTTTCTCAAAGTCCAGGATGCTGCCGGCCTCATACGCCAGCTTCTTGGTGCTGATGGAAACCTCTTTGCCCCACTCGGCCGCGCGATTGTAGTAGTAGGCCGCAATCTTCAGTTTCAGCGGGTCCAGCAAAGGGCTGTTCGCGCCGTTATCGAACCAGAGCATGTCCACCTGATATTTGTCGATCAGCTCGAAGTTCCGCGCCGCCCAGTCCACGAGGAACTTCTCGCACTCCGCGGGGCTGCGATCCGCGACATGATAGATGTCATTCCAGCGCGGATCGAAGAGGTCCGCTTTGGCCGCCTTGAGTTCTTCCGCGAGTCCCTGTTTGGGTCTGATGAAGGTGAAGTTTTCGATCCCGTGATTGGAAACGCCAAACTTCAAGCCGTGCTTTCGGCTGGCGACCGCCAGTTCCCCAATCAGATCCCGCTTCGGACCCATGTCCTTCGCATCGATCTCCGTCAGCGCACTGTCCCAGAGCGCGAAGTTGTCGTGATGTTGCGCGGTGGGGACGACGTAGCGCGCACCGGCTTTCTTGAAAAGTTCCGTCCACTGATTGGCGTCATATTTCTCACAAGTGAAAAGCGGGATGAAGTCCTTGTAACCGAACTTCAGCTGAGGACCAAAGTTCTGCGCGTGCCAGTCCGCGTAGGTCGCATACATGTGCTTCTGGTACCACTCGTTGTGATACGCCGGAACAGCGTAGAGCCCCCAGTGGAGGAAGACGCCGAACTTCCCCTCAGTGAACCACTGCGGAACCTTGTAGTTCTTGGCGATGGAAGGCCAGGTCGGCTCGAAAGGACCCTTCGGGATCTCCTGCTTGAGCGCCGAGTTCGCGCCGGCCACGATCTCCGGCGTGAGTTGCGGTCCCATCCCGAATTGCTTCCCCGATTCGGTCCGGATGCGGGCGATTTCCGCAGCATCCATCTCGGCGGCAGAAGCAACTGTCAAAGGTGCGATCAGCGCGAGCGCCAGACAAGCTGAGGCAAGGAGAGTGGAGGATCGGGTGGGGGACATGGATGCGGAGAGACTGATCTGACGAACGTAACTTTTCACCGGTTGAACTCTGTGCGCAGTCATTTCTTGGGATCCAGGTTCAGGTCGAGTTCTTCCTTCTCCACCTTCGACTGCACGCCGGTCGCCGGCACTTCCACCTTCGCGACCCAGAGCAGAGCATTGAGGACGGTCTTCCGGAAGTCATCGTTGCCCCAGTTATCGTGGAAGTGGCCTCCGGTGAAACCGAAGCCGCGACCGCCGTCGGCCCGTTCGAGCGACCACATCATTGCCTCGTCCCGACCCGATGCTTCCTGGATGTGCGGGTACGGTCCTTTCGGATGCACGTAAGGTCCTTTGCGGACGGCGTCGCTCGGTTTTGCCACCAGGAGCGGAGTGAATTTCTGTCCACCGGCTTGAGCTGCTTTTCCCTCCGGAAACGCGTCCGCGAAACGCATGTTGAAGTACCACTCGTCCTTGATCTGGAAGGGCTTTACTCCGCGCGTGATCGGATGCTCGGGAAACTTCTCGAAGCTCGGCTCCCAGATCGGATTGCAGGAGTACATGTTTTCGTAGTGCCCACCGATCCATTGCTTGAACTCGGCGCTTCCTTTGTCTGGTGGAACTTCGACTCCGTAATGCATGCAGCCAAAGCCGACCCCGCGCTGGATGAGCGCTCCGAGCTTGGCGAGATGATCCCCTTGAAGTGCAGGATGGCCGCCGCCGCCATCTGCATAGATCACCACCGCATCGGCATCCTCAAAGGTCTTCTCGTCTTTCACCCAGCCTCTCTCGTGGACTTCAACCGTGAGATCCGGAGTACCAGCGAGAACTTTCTGCAGGAGCAGCGAACCCGCGCGAAATTCGTGGAGCCGCGGCGGATGACTGGGCTTCCCGGCAATCATCACCAGCTTTTGTTTTCCCTCCGGAGTCTTGCCGGAAAGATTGCCGGCGAAGCAAGTCAGCGCAGCGGCGACGAAAAAGGAAAGGTGGCGTCTCATGGGTTCGGGTTGGGGGGATTCGGAGTGGGTGAGGCGATCGCCGGGCGAGGTTCTTTTTTCGGTTTCGGGTCGAGGTTCGCCGCGAGTTCTTCGGGCGTGACCTTGGACTGCACGCCGTCGGCTGGCAGTTCTGCTTTGGCCGTCCAAAGGATTCCATTGAGCACGAGCTTCCGCTGATCGTCATGGCCCCAGCCGGAATGAAAGTGGCCGCCGGTAAAGCCGAAGCTGCGCCCGGTGTCCAGCCGCTCGTAGGTCCAGGCGACGGTCTGCGGCTTCTTCGCGGCCACCTCGGCGCGCACCGTGGGATTTCCCGAGCGGTCGCCATCCCGGCGCGACATGGTGCTCTCGGGCGGAATCGCGGAGAGAATCGGGGTGAGCTTCCCTTGATTATCCCCGCGAAAACGCAGGTGAAAGTACCACTCGTCGTTGGTGCTGAACGGTTTGACGCCGTTGCTCACCGGATGCTGCGGAAGCTCCTTGAAGTCGGCTTGCCAGTGAGGATTGACCGACCATTTGCTCTCGAAAAATCCACCAAGCCAATCCAGCGCCTGCGAGCCGCCGCGGCCGAGCGGGTACTCCACGGCGTAATGGAGACACGCAAAGCCGACGCCCCGCCGGATCTGTTCGCCGAGTTGTTCCAGGCGGTCGTCTTTCAGCAAAAAGTGGCCGGTCGAACCATCCGAGTAACAGACGATCGTGTCGGCCTTCGCCAGCTCCTCCGCGCTCGGCCACGTGGCGTTCAGGTGCACTTTTGTTTCCACCGGCAGGCCGCTCTCATCCAGACACTTTTTGAGCAGGAGCATTCCCGCGTTGTGCTCATGTTCGCCGGGGTTATGGCTGGGTCGGCCAGCAATCAGCAGCACCTGTTTTTTTGCCTCAGCGGCGTGAAGCGTCGTCGCGCCGGAGGCCAGCGCGATGACCGTGAGAAGGAGGAAACGGAGTCTCATATGGGAGCCGCAAGGACGCGCCAACCGGCGCGCCAAGTCAAGGCCGCTGGCCATCGAACCTTAGGAGCAGAAGCAAAATCTCGCGCCGGACCTGGCCAGCAAGTGATCAGGAAATCGTCAGCTCTTTCGTGATGGAGAAACGCTCGATGCGCTTGCGCAAAGTCGCGCGGGTAATCCCGAGCAACTTGGCCGCGCGGACCTGGTTTCCCTTCGTCGCGGTCATCGCGTAGAGCGTGAACTCTCGTTCCAGCCACGGCAGCAGCTGAACGTCCGGGTTCGATTGAGCAGCGCGCAGCAGCACCTCGATCGCGGCCTCTGTCGTCACCGGTCCCGCTGGTGCGGATGCTCCCGCCGCGGTCGGTTGATCGAGCGTGGATGAAGTGCCGAGCGGAATGTCTTTCGGGAGCAACAGGTCCGAAGTCGCCAGCACGCAAGCGCGTTGGATCGTATTCTCCAATTCGCGCACGTTGCCCGGCCACGAATAACCCTCGAGGATCCGCATCGCTTCTTCGGAAAACTGCAGCTGCGGAAGATGTTTCTGGATCGCGACTTTCTGGACGAAATACTCGGCTAGGAGGCGGATGTCTTCCAGCCGCTGACGCAAAGGCGGCAACTGAATGCGGACGACGTTTAACCGATAAAAAAGATCCTCCCGAAATTTCCGCGCGGAGACTTCGCCTTCCAGATTTTTGTTCGTTGCGGCGACAATCCGGACGTCCGCTTTCAGCGTTTCATTCCCACCGACGCGGGAGAACTCCCCGTCCTGGAGCACGCGCAAAATCTTCCCCTGCAGCGGCAGCGGCATGTCGCCGATTTCATCCAGAAACAAGGTGCCGCCGTTGCTTTGCTCGAAGCGTCCGACGCGCGTTCCGGTGGCTCCGGTGAACGCTCCTTTTTCGTGGCCGAAAAGTTCACTCTCGAGAAGCTGCTCGGGAATTGCCGCGCAGTTGATGGCCACGAAATTCTTGGTGCTGCGTGCGCTGTAATGATGAATCGCGCGCGCCACCAGCTCTTTGCCCGAGCCGCTTTCCCCAGTGATCATCACGGGCGCGTCCGAATGGGAAACGCGGCCTACCATTTTGAAAACCTGCTGCATCGCGGCAGACTTCCCGACGATGGAATCCTGGTGATCTTCCACCGTGAGTTGCGGTTTGAAGGTGGTCGCCGCACGCATTTCCGCCTGCGACTTCAACGCTGCATCCACAACGACCTTGAAACTAAACGGGAGCGTTTCCTTTCGGATGAAATCGAAGGCGCCCATCTTCATCGACTCGATGACCGTCTGCGTTGTCCCGAAGGCGCTGGTCAAAACCACGATCGCGTTGGAATCCCGTTGCCGCACTTTGACCAGCAACTCGAGTCCGCTGAACGGCGAAAGATGGGTTTCCGTGATCACGAGATCCGGATCTTCCCGAGTGAAAATCTTCAGCGCTTCATCCGCGGTCGTCGCGGTGATCACGCGGGTGTTCGGCGTCTCGAGCTGATGCGCCGCCCACTCGAGGAAGTCGGTCTCCGGATCGACGATGAGAATGGTTTGGTGGATCTCCATGGCTAGAGAGCGCCGAAGCGGCGTTCGCGTCTATTGAACTCGGTGATGGCGTCGCGCAAGTCCTGCTTGCCGAAATCCGGCCAGAGCTTTTGCGTGACGTGGATTTCGGTGTAGCTGAGCTGCCAGAGGAGGAAGTTCGAGAGTCGCATTTCTCCGGAAGTCCGGATGAGCAGATCGGGATCCGGCAGAGCCGAAGTGTAAACGTGCTGGCTGATGGTTTCGGTTTCGATTTCCTCCGGAAGAAGGCGGCCGCTGGCGACTTCTGCGGAGATCTTCCGCATCGCGTCCACCAGCTCGGTGCGACCGCTGTAATTCAGCGCGAGGACGAGAGTCGTGGCGGTATTCGCCGCGGTTTCAGCGATTGCTCCAGCCAAAGCCGCCTGGCAGGAAGCGGGCAACTCGTGCGTTCTCCCGATCGTCTGCAGCCGCACGTTGTTCCTCATCATGGTCGGCAACTCGGAGGCCACAAAATGTTCCAGCAAAAACCAAAGGGCGGTGACTTCTTCCGCCGGCCTCTTCCAGTTTTCCGTGGAAAATGCGTAAACCGTGAGGAACTCCACGCCCAGCGCGACACATTCCTCCGTGACGGCCCGGACCGATTCCGACCCGCGTTCGTGTCCTTTGATCCGAGGCAAGCCGCGCTCCTTTGCCCAGCGCCCGTTGCCGTCCATGATGATGGCAATGTGGCGGGGAAGATTCGGCGGCAAGTTGCTGCCGGGCTCCGGAATCGGTGGTTCGGCGGGCATCAGTGCGCAACGCGGCGGTGCGACTAGACGACGATCGTTTGGTCGCGGTTTGGCCCCACGCTCGCGATGACCAGCTTGGCCCCGGTGAGTTCCGCGAGCTTTTGCAGATAAGCGCGCGCGTTCTTCGGCAACTCGGCCCAGGTTTTCGCCTCGTGCGTCGGTGTTTCCCAGCCGGGCAGTTCGAGGTAAACCGGCGTGCATTCCGCCAGTTGCCGCGAATCGCTCGGCGGCACTTCCAGCGTTTTGCGCCCGAGCTTGTAGGCGGTGCAAATCCGGATGCTTTTCAGCGCATCGAGTCCGTCAAGATTGGTCACCGCGATCTCGTCGATGCCGTTGAGCATTCCAGCATAACGCGTCGCCACCGCATCGAACCATCCGCAGCGGCGGGCGCGTCCCGTCGTCGCGCCAAACTCACGGCCCATGCCGTGCAGCATGTCGGAGAAAGCTTCGTTTTCCGTGGGAAACGGACCTTCGCCGACCCGCGTGGTGTAAGCCTTCATCACGCCGAGCACGCGATCCATGCGATGCGGAGGAACGCCGGAACCGGTGCAAGCGCCGCCCGCGGTGGTGTTGGAGGAAGTCACGTACGGATACGTGCCGTGATCCAGATCCAGGTAAGTTCCTTGCGCACCTTCGAAGAGAATTTCTTTCCCCGCTTTCAACGCCTCGTGCAGATAGACGACCGTGTTCCCCACAAAGGGCGCGAGCTTTTCCGCCGCGACGGAATAATCCGCGAGCACCTTCTGGAAGCTCAACGGCTTTGCTCCGAAAGCTTTCAGCACGGCGTTGTTCTCCTTGATCCGGACGGCCAGCTTTGCCGCGAAGAGTTCCGGTTGCACCAGATCGCCCATGCGAATGCCGACGCGCGCTGCTTTATCCCCATACGCCGGACCGATTCCGCGCTTGGTCGTCCCGATCTTGTTCTTCCCCTTGGTCACCTCGCGTTGCTCGTCGATCAGCCGGTGATACGGAAGAACCAGATGCGCGCAGTCCGAGATCATCAGGTTCTTCGCCGTTACCTTGATTTTCTCCGCACGAAGGCCGTCAATTTCTTTAGCAACCGCGATCGGATCAATCACGACGCCGTTGCCGATTACGCACATTTTCCCCGGACGCAGGATGCCGCTCGGAATCAGGTGGAGCACATATTTCTTCCCGCCCACGATCACCGTGTGTCCGGCGTTGTTCCCGCCTTGGGAACGCACCACGAGGTCTGCTTTCTCCGTGAGGAAGTCGATGATTTTGCCTTTGCCTTCGTCGCCCCACTGGGCGCCGACGAGGATGGTGTTACTCATTGCGGATTCGTATTTTTGCGGATGATGGAAACGGGAATGCGCCAGCTGGCCGCAGGGCCGCACGAGCGCGGGGGCCGAGAGTAGCGGCGCAAACTCCACGCGCAAGAGCCGGGATTTGCTCGCGTCTTCCCGTGGCTCCGGAGGAAGCGGTGGGTCGGGAAATCAGCGCCGAGCTGCCCGCTCCGCTTTCACTTCTTCCAGCAGCTGCAGATAGCGCCGGGAAAGCGTGCGGTGCTGCTCCAATCCAGCGACATCGCCGGGCTGCAACTCGCGGCGACGATCTTCGAGCTGCGCCTGGATCGATCTCACCGCCGCCTCGCGCTCCGCCAGCGTCTTGGGTTTCCCAATCGGATGCATCACTTCATCCAGCGCGCGCTCGACTTCATCCGGCGAATCAATCCCCGCGAGTCGCCGCGAAAAAGCCTGCCGCTCGGCCGGAGTTTTGCCCGCGAGACGTTCGACTGCGGCAAACCTCTGCGCGATTCCGGTGGACCGCGACAAGGCCCGGTCCAGCCCGAAATTGAGCAGCAGATTGAAAATCAAACTCACGACGAAGACAGCCAGCGCCCGGAAGAAATTCGTCTCATAAATCTTCCCCACCACAACCACGAGCGAGAGCAACCAAAGCAGGATCCCCAAGATCAAGGCGACGGGAAGCAACTCCGGTTTGTTCGTCGAAATCAGCACCGCGGTAACGCTGATGAAAGCGACAACCCAGACGACGGACCAGAGGACTTGCACAATCCACACCTTCAACGCCTGGCGGAAAGTGGATTCGGGAACAAAGAGCTTCGCCGCGAACCAGATCGCGAAGATCGCCAGAGCCAGTAACGCCAGGAAGATCAGTGCCAGCGTCCCGGCGGCCGCCTGCACTTCCCCATGCTGAGCAAACTCCCGCAGTCTTTGTGTCACCGGCATCGGAGCCGCCGTCATCGCCGACAGGAAAAAAGATCCGGACCAATCGAGCAGGGGAAGTCTCATGGAGCCGGCAGCCTACAGGACGCCCGGAAGAAAGTGCAATCCCGTGCTGCGGATCGGGAGCAAGGAGCCAGGCGCGCAAGCGACACGCGCCTTCCTCCCCAGCCACCAGCAGAAAACCGGTGCGAGGAACGCGCCGGGATTCGATGGAGTTACTTCGCTTTCCCGCTTCGTCTTAACTTCCAAACACAATCTTCCCGTCGGGCGCATCCGCCGTGATCGTCTGGCCTTCGCGAAATCTTCCCGCGAGGATTTCCAGCGAAAGCGGATCCAGCAAGTCCCGCTGGATCGCGCGCTTGAGCGGTCGCGCGCCATACACGGGATCGTAGCCTTCCCGAGCCAGATGCCGCTTCGCAGCGTCCGTGAGCTGGAGCGTAAGCTTCTGGGCCGCGAGTCGCTGGAGAAGCCGCGTGAGCTGGATCTCCACGATGCGCGTGAGCTCCTCGTCGGCCAGCCGATCGAAGATGATGATGTCGTCGATCCGGTTGAGAAACTCCGGACGAAAATGGTTGCGCAGCGTCTCCAGCACACGGGCTTCGCGTTGCTCCGGATTGTCTTCGACCTCGAGGATGTGCTGCGAACCGAGGTTGCTCGTCATGATGATCACGGTGTTCTTGAAATCCACCGTGCGTCCTTGGCCATCCGTGATCCGCCCGTCGTCCAGCACTTGAAGCAGGACGTTGAAGACGTCGTGATGCGCTTTCTCGATCTCGTCGAAGAGGACGACGCTATACGGCTTCCGGCGCACGGCTTCCGAGAGCTGGCCGCCTTCCTCAAAACCGACGTAACCCGGAGGCGCGCCGATCAGCCGCGCGACGCTGTGTTTCTCCATGTATTCGCTCATGTCGATGCGGACCATCGAGTGCTCGTCGTCGAACAGAAATTCCGCCAGCGCCTTGCTCAGCTCGGTCTTCCCCACGCCGGTCGGGCCGAGGAAAATAAAGCTGCCGATCGGCCGGTTTTCATCCTGCAACCCAGCGCGCGCGCGGCGCACCGCATTGCTCACCGCGGTGACGGCACGGCGCTGCCCGATCACCCGTGCGCCGAGCCGATCTTCCATGCGGAGGAGTTTTTCGCGTTCGCTTTCGCGCAAGTTGGAGACCGGCACGCCGGTCCACGCGCTGACCACTTTGGCGATGTCTTCCTCAGTGACTTCCTCTTTGAGCATTGGCGTGCCGTCGCGTTGCATCCCCGCCAGCCGGGAGTTGTGCTCCTCGAGTTGCCGCGCCACCGCGGGAATGTGGCCGTATTGGATCTCGCTCGCCTCGGCCAGATCGCCGGTCCGCTGCGCGCGCTCCAGGTCCGTTCGGAGCTGTTCCAGTTGCTCCTGCAGCTTGCGCTGTTCATCGATCACCTTCTTCTCGTTCTGCCATTGCGCCTTGAGCTGGCTGCTTTTCTCCCGGAGATCGGCGAGGTCGCGCTCGATGCGGCCGAGCCGTTCTTTGCTCGCGGCGTCCTTCTCCTTTTTCAAAGCCTGACGCTCCATTTCGAGCTGCATGATTTCACGCTCCAGCACGTCGATCTCGGTCGGCATCGACTCCAGCTCGATCTTCATCCGCGACGCCGCTTCATCCACCAAATCCACCGCTTTATCCGGAAGAAAACGGTCGCTGATGTAGCGATTTGAAAGCGTGGCCGCCGCGACCAAGGCAGCATCCTGAATCCGGACGCCGTGATGGACTTCGTAGCGTTCCTTGAGCCCGCGCAGGATGGCGATCGTGTCTTCCACGCTCGGCTCATCCACTTGCACCGGCTGAAACCGCCGCTCTAGCGCCGCGTCCTTTTCGATGTATTTGCGATACTCATCCAGCGTCGTCGCGCCAATCGTCCGGAGCTCTCCGCGGGCGAGCTGCGGCTTGAGCATGTTGCTGGCATCGACCGCGCCTTCGCTCGCGCCGGCGCCGACGATCGTGTGCAGCTCATCGATGAACAGGATAATCTCGCCTTGCGAGTCGGTGACTTCCTTCAGGAAAGCTTTGAGGCGATCCTCAAACTCACCGCGGAACTTTGCTCCCGCGATCATCGACCCGATGTCCATTGAGATGACCTTCTTGTTCTTCAGCGATTCCGGAACATCGCCGCTGACAATTCGCCGCGCCAAACCTTCCACGATCGCGGTCTTCCCCGTGCCCGGTTCGCCGATCAGCACCGGGTTATTTTTCGTCCGGCGCGAAAGCACCTGCATGACTCGGCGGATCTCATTGTCGCGCCCGATGACGGGATCAATCTTCCCCTTCTGCGCGGCAGCGGTCAGATCGCGGCCATACTTTTCCAGCGTCTGATATTTCCCCTCCGGATGCTGATCCGTGACCCGCTGCGATCCGCGGACTTGCTGGAGCGCCTCCATCAACTTCGCCCGCGTCACGCCGCTCTTGCGGAGCATTTGTCCGAGAGGCGCGGCAGTCTCGGAGACGGCGAGGAGGTAGTGCTCGCCGCTCAAATATTCATCCTTCAGGCGGGTCATCTCCTGCTCGGCCGTGTCCAGCGTGAGCGAGAGATCCCGACCGAGCGCGACCTGCCCGCCCGTCGCAGAGGCTCGGCGCGAAAGGTCCAGATGCAGATAATCCTCCAGGGCTTTCGACGGGATATTCATCTTCTTGAGCAGCGGCCGGGCGACGCCGTCGGGCTGTTCGAGGAGCCCGAGGAGGAAATGCTCGTTGGCGATCTCCGCATGGCCAGCCTTGCTCGCGCGGTCCTGCGCGGCCTGCAAAGCTTCCTGCATTTTCTGGGTAAAACGGTCGAATCTCATATGAAGTCAGCAATCGCAGCCTGCATAAACTCTGCCGACTTCCGCGCATGAACTGCATCAGGAGGATTCCTGCATTTCTCCTAGGCAATCCGAAGCCAAACCAGCGGGATCCTGTTTTCTTCCGGAGCGTTCTGACGCAAAACCACGCCTGCGCGACACACCGGGCGGGACATTCCCGCTCGCTGATTTCAGTTCGCGACCGCCTTCGGTTCCGCTTCGGTCGCGAGTTCTTCCGCAGTCCACGCCTTGCTCCGGCCTTTGGAGAGTTCCCGAATCTTCCCCACCTCCGCCGGCGTCACCGGCGATCCGTTATTGTCCCAGGACCGCCGGATGTAAGTGAGAATCCCGGCGACTTCTTCGTCGGTAAAATGCGGAAGACCCGGCATTTCCAATTGCCACTTTGTCCCCAGCACTTCGATCGGACCGGTGAGTCCGTGCAAGATGATCCGCGCGGAACGGGCCGGCGAACCGAGCACCCACTCGGAGTTTGCCAGCGGAGGCGCGAGGCCGGCCAATCCGCCGCCGTTTGGCTGATGACACGCGCCGCAGATGGTCGCGTAAATGGCTTCGCCTTTTTTGAAGAGCGCCTGTTGTTCCGGAGTTAACGGCGCCGATGTCGGCTCGGCCGCCCCGCCTTTCCCCGGCCACGTGAGCTGACTTTCGATTCGCGTGGCGAGCGACTTCGCCTTCGCGTCCGTGGTCTCCATCAGGCGAGTCAGGGCGATCGGTTGCGCATCGATTTTGATCGGGCGCGAGTTGTTCCGGGCAGCTGCTCCGCCGCGCGCGGGTGTGCCGGCAAGCGCCGTGAGGACGCCGAGTTGTGCCGGGGAGCCAGCCGGTTGCGCTGCGGCGAGATCCAGCAAACGCGTGATCTGCGCGGGTTGCCGAGTTTTGGCTGCACTGGCGGCGAGAGTTTGCACGGTTCCACTGGCGGCCAGCTTTTCGTCATCCGCAGGCGCGATCTTGAGCAAGGCCGCGAGCATTTCGGTTTCGCGTCCGGCGACTCCGCTCGCGACCGCTTCGCCGAAAGTCGGACCTCCCGATCGCAGCAAAGAAAGCAGCGTCTGCTCGACGCCGGCGACCGGCTGGCCGCTGAGTTTGAAGGCCACGTGCAGGCGAACCTCCGCGCTGCTGTCACCGGCGAGCTTCATCAGCTCGGGAGCAAGGGTCGGGTCGGAAAGCCGGACGGCGGCTGCCCGGACTTTCGCATCGCTATCGCCGAGACAGGCGGAAAGCACTTGGGGCGTCAGCGCGGAGAGACCTTCCAGCGTCCAGAGTGCGTGCTGCCGCGCCTGCGGCGTGGATCCACTTTTGGCGAGCTTTTGCAGCTCGGGAACCACGGCCGCATCGGCGCGTTCCACCAGCAGACGCTGAGCGGTATCGCGGACCCAGCCGTTTCCGTGTGCGAGCAGCGGAACCAGCTGCGTGGAAGGTTTCGGCAGCTTTACGGTCGCGGGCGTGGAGCCTTCCGGAACAATCCGCAAGATTCGCCCGAGATGAATCGGCTGCTCGAGTTTCCGATCCTTGATATTTGCCACCAGATAGTAGGTGAGGAAGCCGCGGTGCTGGATGACTCCGCGCGCCATATCGACGACGTAAAGCGCGCCGTCGGGTCCAGTGTAGGCGTTGACCGGGCGGAAGCGTTCATCCGTGGAAGTCAGGAATTCGGTTTGCTGATAAGCATTCTCCGCGGTGAGCGCGCCGTCATTGTCCCGGAGCACGAAACGCTTCAGGAGATTGCCGGAGGGCTCCGGAATGAAGGCATTGCCGCGGAATTCGGGCGGGAAAAGGTCGCCTCGGTAAATGGTCGGGCCGCAGGTCGCGGTGCAGGCTTTCAGGCGACCATCCTCCCGCAGTAGATCCATGTAGCCGCGGTTCACGCCGGGCGTTGGTGCGGAAGGCCAAATGCTTTGATCCTTCACGATCTTCACATTGACCAGGCTCTGCAATGGAAGCTGCGGGTTGCGTGCGTAATAGCTGCGCGGCATCAGATCGCTGCGGAGGAAGTCGCTGTTGTAGTTGAAATACTGACGGCCCCAATCGTCCTGCGTCCGTCCCCATTGTCCGGAAGGCGCGACGGCCTCGGTGATGAACTTGCCGCCGGTGAAGCGGTACTTCGCCGGATGATTGCTGGACCAAATCCAGTTATCCAGCGTCCAGGTCAGGCTGTTCGCCATGTGCTCCGGCTGGCCGCCGGCGCGACCATAATCGGTGGCGACAATCTCTTTGGTGTCGGCCACCCCGTCGCCGTTGGTGTCCCGGTGGAAAGTGAGATTCGGCGGCTCGCCAATCAGCAAGCCATCCCCGAGCGCCATGATCGCGCGCGGCATCACGAGCCGATCCGCAAAGACCACGCGCTGATCCATCGTTCCATCGCCGTTGGTGTCCTCGAGTCGGCTGACGCGGCCGAGCGGCTGATCTTCCCCAGTGCCATCGACGTCATGCATGTAACCGCGCATTTCCAGCACATAGAGCCGGCCTTGATCATCCCAGCTCAGGGCCACTGGCGCCTCGATCATCGGCTCCGCAGCGACGATCTGAACCTTAAACCCCGGAGCAACTTTCAGCGTTTTCAGCAATTCTTCCGGAGACAAAACGGGCGGCGCCGGTGGACGAAACTTGAGCTCCGGATCTTCCGGACCGCCGCCTTGCCGGCGCCGTGCTTTCGCTGCGGCGATTGCTTCCGCGACGCTGCCCTGGATTGCGCCCACCGTCTTCACCGACGGCGCTTCCGCCACGCGATCCATGGCATCCGCAGCTTTTGCCTGGATCTCCGGCGGGACGGCATCCGGAACCGGAACCAGGCTCGCCTGCGGCTTTTCTTCCGCTGGTTTTGCTTCGGGCGGCGTCGCTGCAGCGGGAGTCGCTCTCGCCCGCGGTTGATCCGCGCGCTTCAGCGTGGTGTTCGGCGTCGGTTCATTCGCGCCAGCATATTCGTTCCAGGCTTTCTGGATGATCTCGGCGCTCGGCAATTCGCCGGCGGCAATCAAAAAGCGCACGCGAAACTCCGCGGTTTCCCCTGCGGCAACCGACCTGGTCCAAAAGGTGCCGAATCTTCCGTAGTCGCGATACGCCGAGGTCCGCGCGTTCTTCGGATTCGACGGATGACTCAGATACACCACGCTGTAGAGCTTCCCTTTCACGCTGTAGGTCTCGCCGAACCATGGATAGTCCCGGTCTTGCTTGGCGTTCGCGTTCTCCTTCGGGAAAAGGTATTTGGTTTGCGTGCGATCGACCTCTTCCGCCGGACGATACTGCAGCCCGGAATGTTCCGGATCTCCGCCGAGCGTGAGGTCACCGGCAACGGCTTTGATCTTCGAGACCACGTCGATCATGGAATAAGCGGGCTCCGGCGCGGGAAGAAAGGTCATCGTGCGCTCTTCCTCGATGAGCGTGGAATCGACGGTGTCAGCCATCCAGCGGATGAGCGAAGTGAAGCTCGCCTTGTCCGCTCCGGCAGACTGGCTGGGGAACTTCATGTGGACCTGCTCGCCGCCGGGAATGTTGCGCGGTCCGGTATGGACGCCGGGAGTCATGTGCCACCGATCATAGCGCTTCCCGTTTGCCTGGATGTTGTTCCAGCCGATGTAGATCCCGCGGTGATGCGGAAAGGTTCCGCCGGGACCTTTGGTGATCGGCTCCGTGCCGGTCGGATCGAAGACGTGGAGGTAAGGCTTATACGTTTCTTCCCGGCGACCGGCTGGATCGTGTGCATACATATAGCGCGCGAGCACCTTTCCGTTCCGGAGCACGTCGAGGTATTCGCCGGTTTTGTCCCGAAGCGTAAAGCCGTTCTCCTGCGCTTGAGTCAGAGCCGGGAGGAAGACGAGGACACCGAGAAGGAGCAGGCGGGGCAGTGGAGATCTCATGGTAGGGGAGTGGCGCAATGATGAATGTTCAGCGCCGGATTTCCTTAGTAACCCAAACGGGGAAGGCGGGCAATCGTACACCGCAGCGCCGGATCCAGCCGGCCACGGACTCACTTCCGCCCGGGAAAATCTCGTCATCCCGGTCGAAGATTGCGCTCGCGGAATCCAGCCGCGCACTTCATACCAGTCAGCCGATATCCGCATACCTCCTATGATCCGCCGACTTATCTGTGTCGCTGTTTTTGCCGCATCTCCTTTCGTTCGGGCCGACGAGCAAGTTCGCTCGGTCCAGGAGGAGTTGAGGCGGCGGAATATTTATTTCGGCGATGTGGATGGGCGGAAAACGGGCGAGCTCGACGAAGCGGTAAAGCGCTACCAAAAGCGCAAAGGCTTTGCCAGTAACGGGGAAACCGATCGAGATACGTTGCGCTCGCTCGGCCTCGCGGCTCGGACGGCTGACGAAGCGCCGCCAAAAGAACTGGCCTGGCCGGAGGAACCAGTGCTGAAAAGCGACGTCAGGATCGACGTTCCCGCCGCCGCCCAGGAGATTTCCCAAGACAGCGGAGTCATTATTCCAATCGCCCTGGAACCAATGAAGCGGCAGCCCGCTTCGTCTTCCCGGCGCACGCGGACAACGGCAGCTCCCGCAGCTCCCGCAGCTCCACGAGGCCGCGCTCCGACTCGGCTGATCGCGAAATCCGCGGCGAACACCAAGCTCACCGAAGAGGCGATTCGGAAGTTCGTCAGCGAGTATCTGCGCGCTTTGACTCGGGATGATATCGAAGATGAACTCGAGTTTTATGCCGACCAGGTGGACTACTTCGCCAATGGTCTCGTCGATCGGCGGATCGTGGAACACGCGCTCCGCCGGTACTATCAGCGCTGGCCGGACCGGAAATATTCCCTGGGCAGTCTGGTGAACTTCCGGGTTGATTCCAGCCGCGGAGAAATCGCGGTGGTCTTCCGGGTGAATTTCTCCCTGAAGAACGGCCGGCAGCGGATCAAAGGCGCCACGGATAACCAGTTCATCATCAATGCTGCCACGGAGGATCCGCGCATCGTCTCCGTCCGCGAACACCGCGTTCGCACGTAGCACTTTGAGTTCGGCACGATGCCGATTTGGTGGTTCGGTCCGCAGGTGAGGTGAGAGGCGGCTTTGTTTCCCCGGCCATGAAGGTTCAAACCAAAATCCTCCTCCTCCTGATCGTCACCGTGGTGACTTTGGTTGGCGGATTAGTTGCCCTGAAGCTTTCCGGCGAGCGGCACTTCAAGGACATCGCGGATGAACGGGCGGTGGAGCGAAACCGGATCTTCGACGAATTTCTCCTCGACCGCGGAGATCGGCTGAAGGTCTTGGTTGAGGATTCGACGATCTGGGATGATCTCGTCCGGGCGATCGTCAAAAAGGACGCGGTTTGGACGGAGCAAAACATGAGCGACTCGATGCTCGCGACCTACCAGGCAAATGCGGTCTGGATCTACCGGCCGGATTGGACGCTCTTCGATTCGCGGAACAACCGTTACGCAGAAAACCTTCGGGAGTTGCCGCTGCCGGAAGAGGCTCGGCAGCAGCTTTTCTCCAAGGAGCGAAGCTGCCACTTCTTCCTCAAGGTTCCGCAAGGCTGGATGGAGATTCGCGGCGGGACGATTCATCCCTCGCGAGATCGTTTTCGCGAAACCACACCACAAGGTTACTTCTTCGCCGGACAAATCTGGATCGATGAAAACGTCCGGCGAATGGCGCAGTTTACCGGCTACAAGATCCAGATTTCGGAGTTCAAGGACAACAAACCTCAGCGCGCCAGTGCGGAAGAACGCGGGCTGATTACTTTCTCCCGAGCGGTGCCGGGTTGGGATGGCAAACCGGTGGCGCAGATCGAAGTGCAGCACGACTCGCCGATCATCCGGGCGCTGATCGGAGCCAGCGACCAGCAGTTCCGGTGGTTGATGATCTTTGCCGGCGGACTGTTTTTGATCTTCTCGACCTCCCTCATGCTCTGGGTCCGCCACCCGCTGCGGGTGATCTCCAAGAACCTGAAGAAACAGAATCCGGAAGGGCTGGTGCCGCTGCAGCGGCAGCGCAATGAGTTCGGCGAATTGGCGAGCCTGATTCTGGAGTTCCGCCGGACCGAAGCCGCGCTGCATGAAACCGAAGAGCAACTGCGCCATTCCCAAAAGCTGGAAGCCGTCGGACGCCTCGCCGGCGGAGTCGCGCACGACTTCAATAATCTGCTCACCGCAATCATCGGTTACGCCGAAATGTTGGAGCTAAAACTCGACGGCGACGGAACCGCGCGGGAGCACGCGCAATTGATCCGCCAGGCGGGGGAACAAGCGGCCGGACTCACGCGGCAGTTGCTCGCCTTCAGCCGGAAGCAAGTCCTCCAGCCGAAGATCCTCGACCTCAATCGGCTGGTTTTGGATCTGGAAAAGCTGCTCGGCCGGATCATCGGCGAACATATCGCGATTCAGATCGCACCGGCCAAAGAAGAACTGCGAGTCTCCGCAGATCCGACGCAGGTGGAGCAGGTGATCATCAACCTCGGGATCAACGCCCGCGATGCCATGCCGCGCGGCGGAACCTTGACCATCACGACTTCGCTGATGGTGATTTCTCCGGAAGAAATTGGTACAACCGGCGTGGATGTGGGCGCCGGGGAATATGTCGCGCTCACGGTCGCCGATACCGGTTCCGGAATGGATCCGGAAACCAAGCAACGAATCTTCGAGCCGTTCTTTACCACCAAGGGCCCGTCGAAAGGAACCGGGCTCGGACTTGCGACCGTGTACGGCATCGTGAGACAGAGCGGCGGCGGGATTAAAGTGGAGACGGAGCTCGGGAAGGGGAGCAGTTTTACGATTTTCCTCCCCCGCGTGATGGAACCCGTGGAGGAGTCGGAACCGGTCCTGCCTCCCATCACCGGTTCGGTGAACTCCGAGCGAATTCTGGTGGTGGAGGACGAGGAAGTTGTTCGCCATTTGGTTTGCGCCGTGTTGAGCGACGCCGGTTACGAAGTTCATTGTGCGGCCACTCCGCGCGAGGCGATTGCCCTGGTCGAAGCGCACCCCGGCGATCTCGACCTGCTGCTCACGGACGTGGTTTTGCCCGAGATGAATGGCCCGGTGCTCGCCCGTGTTTTAGCGGTGCGCCAGCCTCGGATGAAGGTGCTCTTTGTTTCCGGATATTCCGAAAGCGACATCAGCGATCAAGGCGTTTCCGACACCGGCCTGGAGGTTTTGCAGAAGCCATTTACGCAGCAGGTTTTGATTCGGAAGATCCGGAAAATGCTGGACGGTCCGGCCGCGAATGCGCGCCCGGCAAATGAGGTTGACGCAGCGGTGACCGTTGGGGAATAAAACGCGCCTGCCCACGCCGCGCCTGTCCCCAAGCGGCGTTCAGAGTCCCTCTCTTCGTCCCATGATGCTCTCGCAAAAGTTCGTCTCGTCCGTCTCGGCGGTGATGGTCGTTGTCTTCGGCCTCGGCTGTGCCGCCACGCCGGATGGCCGGAAAACTCAGGCGCAAGGAACCGCCATCGGTGCCGTGCTGGGAGCGCTCGCCGGTGGAGCAATCGGATATGCGACCGGCGGTCGCGACGGAATCGCGCGTGGTGCGGTCGTCGGCGGCGCGGCGGGAGGAGTCGCGGGCTTCGCCTACGGCACTCATGTCGCCCGGATGAAAGCGAAGTATGCGAGTCGTGAAGCCTGGCTCGATGACTGTATTGCTTCCGCACGTCGGGTAAATTCGAACGCCTACGCTTACAGCCGCACCCTGGAAGGGCGGATCGCGCAACTGCAAACCCGCACACGCAGGGTCGCCGCCAGCGGGAACAAGTCGCAGGCCCGCGCTCTCAAGCGCGAGATTGCCGCGCTGAAAGTGGAAGCAAACGGGAAGAGCAGCGAGGTGCAAAAAGAAGTCACCGCACAACAGGGCGCGCTTTCCGAGGGGCGCGGCGCTGACAATCACAGCGGACTTTCCAAGGAAGTGAATTCTCTGCAGCAAACCAAGGGAACTCTCGGTCGCCAGGTCAACCGCCTCGCCGGTCTCGAGAACCAACTCGACGTCTGAGTCATCGCTTCGTTCATGAAAAAGCTCCTCGCCCTTCTCGCTCTTTCCTCCGGCGCCGTTTTGTTTGTCGGCTGCGAAACGACGGGCGACCCAAACGCTGGTGGGATCTTCTGGAGCGAACGCAAAGCTCAACAACGTCTGGCGGATCGCGAGCAGCGGCTGGATGACATTGATCACGACACTTCTCGCGTGAAGCGGCGCAATCGCCGGATGGAAAATCAGCTCCGCTAGCCGGAGCAAAAAGCGGCTTGCCTGGCGCGTGCTGACTTCCACGCCGTCGTGTTCGTGAACGTCCTCCGTGTGCTTTCCGTCGGTGGACTGGCGCTGCTGTTCCTCCAGGCAAAAGTCAGCGCTGCTCCGCCAACTGCGGAGGAAGCCCGAGCGGCTTTCACCATTTTCCTCAATGCCAGGGAAGACATCGTCCAGCGCTGTATCTATCGGCCTTCCGGACGCGACGTGGTTTTCGGCGCGCTGAACGCTCTCTCCTGGGAACTCGGACCCGAGTATGCGTCCTTCTTCCCGGTGGATGACGGGAAAAAAGATCCGGAGGCGTGGCAAATCTTCCAGCAAACGCTCACTCGGCTCGCCCAAGCCCCGAAGATGAAGCTGAGCTTGAAGGCGCTCGTCGAACGTTCTCTCCGCGCGTATTGCCGCTCTCTCGATCGCTACTCGGACTACGACGATCTGGAAACCTGGCAGCAGGAAATCCGGATGAAGCAGGCGGATTACAGCGGCGTCGGGATGAGCATCGAACGGACGCCGGAAGGCTACGACTGCCATCCGTTTCCGGGAGGTCCGGCGGATCTTGCTGGATGCGATGCTGGCGATCGTTTGATCGAGGTGGAATCCAAGCCCGTGCGCGGGTTGAACGCGGTGGAAGTGGCCTCGCTGATCGTCGGCAAGGAAGGAACCAAGGTCCGGATCAAAGTCCGCCATCGCAATGATGGAGTGGAGGAAATGCTCACCGTGACTCGGGAGAAAATCCGCTCGTCGTTCATCGAAGTAGAACAGGATTCCGCCGGCGCCACGGTCCGCCTCCGGCGCCTGACCGACGCCACCGTGCGGGATCTTCGCTCCTTCCTCCGCACGCTGAAAAAAGGCGGGCAGCTCACGCTCGATCTGCGGGGCTGCCAGGGCGGCGACCTGAGCGCGGCGGTCGCGATCGCCTCGCTTTTTCTCCCGAAAGGCGCGGTCATCGGACGCTTGGAAACGCTTTCGGGAAAAGAGCCGTTTCATTCCAGCAATGACGCGCCTTTTCAGCCGGGCAAGCTGATCATCATTCAGGATCGATCGACGATGAGCGGCGCGGAACTTCTGACCGTGGCGCTGGTTTCTTCCCCGCAAGTGCGCGCCGAATCTCGTGGGGAGAAAAGCTATGGGAAAGGCGTGACGATTGCCGAAGTCGCGGTGGAAAATGGCGGCGGACGTTTGCGAATCACCGATGCGCGGATCTACGGTCCGAAGGATGAATTTTGGGACGGAGAAGGCCTTAGCCCGCTCGTGGAAAACGTGGCCGTGCCGGACTGATTATCTTCCGTAAGGCTGCAGCGTCCCCCGGAGCAAATAGGCGGATCGAGGAAACGGCAGCCGCCCGAGCCGCTGCTCGAT
>DASVRR010000152.1:0-10670 GCA_036388515.1 Chthoniobacteraceae bacterium
TTCTGAGAGGGGGAAAGCAATGGTGATTTGGCGACTGATCGACCAAAGCTCAGTCCCCGTTGAGATCAGCCGGGGATCTCCCGGAGCATCTGAGCATTGCCGGGAAACTTCTTCAGGAAGAACAACAAACGCTCGATAGCCTCGATCGGCTTGTGCCCAGCGAGCCCTCTGCGGATCACGTTGATCTTGTGCAGATCGTCTGCCGGGATGAGCAACTCCTCGCGGCGCGTGCCCGACTGGAAGATGTCCATCGCCGGATAAATGCGCTGGTCACTGATCTTGCGGTCAAGCACGAGCTCCATGTTCCCCGTGCCCTTAAACTCCTGGAAGATCAGCTCGTCCATCCGGCTGCCAGTGTCGATCAAGGCTGTGGCAATAATGGTGAGCGAGCCAGCTTCCTCCGTGTTCCGCGCCGCAGCGAAGAGCTTCCGGGGAATCTCCAGCGCCCGCGAATCGATGCCGCCAGACATGGTCCGACCGCCGCCGCCCATGGCATTGTTAAAAGCGCGTCCAACTCGCGTGATGGAATCCAGCAAAACGAAGACATCCTTGCCCGATTCGACGAGGCGCTTCGCCCGTTCGATCGCGAGCTGAGCAATCCGGGTGTGACTCTTCACGTCGCTGTCATTGGAACTGGCCATGATCTCGGCCGTCGGGACCGTTCGCTTGATTTCAGTGACTTCTTCCGGACGTTCATCGACCAAAAGGATGATCAGTTTGATGTCTGGATGATTCTTCACGACCGCGTCGGCGATGTGCTGGAGCAGAGTGGTCTTCCCCGTCCGCGGCGGGGCGACGATCAAGCCGCGCTGCCCTTTCCCGATCGGACACATGAGATCGATGATCCTGGTCGTGTGACGCTCCGGCGCCGTCTCGAGGACGATTCGCTCGAGAGGACTGATCACCGTGAGTTCATCAAAGGTCGGCAGCGTCGCCGCGAGCTGCGGTTCGTCGCCGTTGATCTCGCTGAGCTGGTAGAGCTGCGCGCCGCGATTCCCGCGTCGGGTCGCACCTTTGACCCACTGGCCATCGCGCAGATTGTAGCTGCGACAAAGCTCAGGCGTAACGAAGACGTCGTTAGGATGCTGGGCGAACCCGCGCTTCGGATCGCGGAGGAATCCGAAACCTTTTCCTGAGACTTCGACAATGCCCTCGGCTTCACCCATTTCTTCCTCACGCGTCGGCGGCGGCAATTCCCGGGGGGGGTGAGGCTCCCGCGGCGCGTGCGGTTCGCGCGGTTCCCGTGGTTCGAAGTCCCGGGAGCGTTCGCGCGAATGCTCGCGGTGATGATGTTCACGGCCGTGGTGCGGTTCGCGACGGACTGCTTCCTGGCGCACGATTGCCGGAGCTTCCGATGCGGGGACAGCGATCGGCACGACAGGGTTTGGATCACCGTTTAGACGCGCCTGCTCTTCCATCTGCTTCGCCACGTGGAGCGGGATGTAAACCGGCCGCGCCCGGGCCAGCGGAGCCGAGGGATCCGAGGCGGAATCGAACGAAGGGGCAGCCGCTTCAGGAACCGCGGGTGCATCCACAACCCGCGCGGTGGACTCGGGAAGAACCGGAGGTGGCGCCGGCGCAGCAGCAGGTGTCCTGGAGGAAGGCCGCCATTCCTCTTCCACTCCCGCGTGTGCTGGTGTGGAGGTCCGTTTGGTCCGTGCGGGCTTCACTTCGGCTGGTGCTACCGGCGGAGCAGCGACTTCTGCGGCGGCGACTTCCGTGATCGCTTTCGCTACGGGCAACTCGGGCTGATCATCGCTCGACTTCGTCCTGGTGGATTTCCGCTTGGTAACCTTCTTCGCCGGAGTCTTGGTGGCTTTTGCGGTGCTCGCCTTGGCTTTGGTCGAAGCAGCCTTTCGCTTCACCGGCTTCTTCGTGGCGACAGGTTGCTCTTCGAGCAAAGATTGTTCGTTGGACTCAGTCATAAAATGGAATGGAGAGCGAGGCTGCGGGGCGCGCCTGCAAAGAAAGGGATCAAGAGAACGTCCAGCTAACGAGAGCTGCCGCGACCGCTTGGCTGGCGCGTCAAGAACAGGTCCGGTGCGCCTTGAGGAAAACCACCCGCGGACGGATTATCTTCCAGATCGCTGCTGGCCACTGGGACAGCCGCGCTCATTTTCCGACGGCCGCCGAAAAGCGCATTCAGCACTTCTGATGGGGCACGCCAGGAGGCGTTTAACTTTTGGACCACTGAAATTGACCCGCCATGGATCAGGATTGTGTATGGATGAACGGAAATCAGGAACGCGTCGGCGTTTGAAACTTGCGAGGGAGAGTCCTGCCGAGAGGTCGGGACAACCGTTGACGCGGTCTGACGATGGTTAAGGTGCTAAATCTTCCCGAAGTCGTCAACAGCTTTTTTCCCGAACATCCACAAGCTCTCCGCAAGTGTCGTCTTGTTGCGGAAAGAAACGGATCGGACCGCGGATCCGATGCGGCAATTGACCTGCGAGCCCGGCGTGTCCTAGCGTGCGCGCCACATGAAGATCCAACGCGCGCTGATTTCCGTCTCCGACAAGACCGGCCTGGTGGAGTTCGCCCGGGGTCTTCGGGAACACGGAGTGGAGATCATTTCGACCGGCGGAACAGCGGCGTTGCTGGGCGCAAATGGCATCACCAACACGGAGATCTCTGCCTACACGGGCTTTCCGGAAATGATGGATGGACGGGTGAAAACGCTGCACCCGAAAGTTCACGGCGGCCTTCTTTTTGTCCGGGAGAATCCGGACCATGTGGCGCAAGCGGAAGCGCATGGGATCCAGCCAATCGACCTCGTCGTGGTGAATCTTTATCCATTCGAACAGACGATCGCGAAGGCGGGAACAACGTTGGAGGAAGCGATCGAGCAGATCGATATCGGCGGCCCATCAATGTTGCGGAGTGCGGCCAAAAACTATCGCGCGGTTACGGTGGTGGTGGATCCGGAAGATTACGCGGACGTGTTGGAAAGCATGAGCGCCAATGAAGGCGCGACCACCTTCAAGCTCCGCGAGCGGCTCGGCATTAAAGTTTTTGTGACAACTTCACGGTACGACTCCGCGATTGCCAACTACCTGAACAAAGAACAGGAGGCGACCTCCTCGTTTTCTCTTTCGCTGCCTTGCGCCGCACGACTTCGCTACGGCGAAAATCCGCATCAAACCGCCGCGCTTTATGGCAGCTTCGAGGAGCACTTCCAGAAGCTCCACGGCAAGGAACTCTCATACAATAACATCCTCGATATCACTGCAGCGTCTGGTTTGATCGCGGAGTTTTCCGAACCGACTGTCGCGATTCTCAAACACACCAATCCGTGCGGCGTCGGGAGCGATGAAGATCTCCGGGAGGCTTGGGATAAAGCTTTCGCCACCGACAAGCAGGCGCCTTTCGGAGGCATCATCATCTGCAATCGCACGCTCACGTTGCCTTTGGCGCGAGCGATCAGCGAGATCTTCAGCGAGGTGATCATCGCGCCGGATTTTGACTCCGAGGCGCGCGCTTTGTTGCAGAAGAAAAAGAACCTGCGCTTGATGAGGAAGCTGGTTCATCCGGAGAAGACGCAAGATCCGGAGCTCCAGCTCAGATCAGTGATCGGCGGCATTCTCGTCCAGAGCGGAGACGACTCTCAGGAGGCGGATCTGGGGAGCAAAGTGGTCACCGAACGCAAGCCGACCGACCAGGAAATGGCCGCCATGCTTTTTGCCTGGAAGGTCGTGAAACATGTGAAATCCAACGCCATCGTCTATGCGGGAATTGATCGCACGCTCGGGATCGGAGCGGGACAAATGTCGCGGATTGACGCGTCGCGGATGGCGATCTGGAAGGCTGCGGATGCAGGCCTCTCTTTATCGGGAAGCGCGGTCGGCAGCGACGCTTTCTTCCCCTTCGAAGACGGCTTGATTGCGGCCGCGGAGGCCGGCGCAACTTGTGCCATCCAGCCGGGCGGATCGGTGAAAGATCCGGAGGTGATCGCCGCCGCCAACGAGCGCCGGATGGCCATGATTTGCACCGGCGTGCGCCACTTCAAACATTGAGCCGTCCGCTCCGGAGTTCCGATCAACTGATCCGCCGATACCTTGAAGTTCATCATTCCATGAAGCTGGGCGTGAATATCGATCACGTGGCGACTCTCCGGCAGGTGCGGTATCCCGGGGCGCAGGAGACGCCGAATACCGAGCCGGATCTCGCGATTGCCGCCGCCTTGTGTGAGCGCGCTGGCGCGCATGGCATCACCATTCATCTCCGCGCGGATCGCCGACACATCCAGGACCGGGATGTTTTGAAGCTGCGGCAAACCATCAACACGAAGCTCAACCTCGAGATGGGGAACACGCGCGAGATCGTGGACATCGCGCTGCGCGTGCTTCCGGAAGAAGTTTGCCTGGTTCCGGAAAGCCGCCAGGAAGTCACGACCGAAGGCGGCCTGGACGTCGCCGGCCAGTATAAACAACTCGAGCCCACCGTGAAGCGGCTGCAGGTCGCGGGCATCCGCGTGAGCCTGTTTATCGAGCCTGCGCCGGATCAAATCGAAGCGGCCGCCCGGCTGCGCGCTGAGATGGTGGAACTGCACACCGGCGCCTTTGCGAATGCTCCAGCGAAGATGAAAGACGGTGAGCTGAAGCGGCTGCAAGTCGCCGCGGAACACGCGCACGGCTACGGCCTGCAGGTAAATGCCGGGCACGGGATCAACTACACGAACATCGCGCTCATCCGGATGATCCCGCGTCTGGCGGAGCTGAACATCGGGCACTCCATTGTTTCCCGCGCCGTTTTGGTGGGATTGGAACCGGCCGTTCGGGAAATGCTCGAAGCGATGCGCGGAGGCGCCCAGGAGTGAAGCTCCTTGGAACTGGGATCGACATCGTCGAAACCGGCCGCATCGCCGAATCCATCCGGCGCCATGGGGAGCCTTTTCTCGCGCGGATCTTTACGGAAAGTGAGCGGCAGTACTGCGCCTCGATGAAAAACTCGGAGCCGTGTTACGCGGCGAGATTTGCGGCCAAAGAAGCGATCTCAAAAGCGTTCGGAACCGGCATCGGCGGGCAGCTCGGCTGGCACGACATGGAGATCCGGCGACGCGCTACGGGAGAGCCGTTCGTGGTCTTGCAAGGCGAAGGCGCCGCCACCGCGCGGAGGCTCGGGATCGAAGAAGTCCGGCTCTCCATGAGCCATTCGGAGCACTACGCCGTCGCCCACGCTTTTGCTCTGGGCGCGGACTGATCGCCGTTACTTCGGCTGATCTTTCTTCTTCGGATCGACGTCGAGTTTCCCCACGTGCCAGTCGTAGAAGAGCGCGTTGCGATGTTCCCCGTGCACCGGCTTCAGCGGCATCTTCGAGAGATCATCCGGAGCGCCCTCCGCGCCTTCCTTGAAATCTTCCTGATCGGCGTCTTTCAGCGCCCAAGTCCGGGTGAGATCCACCGGACGATCCGCGCCTTCTTTGCCGTCTTCCGTCCAGGTGGAAAGCACCGCTTTTTTAAGCGGCGACTTGCCTCCTGAAGCGTCTCCGAAAGGCGATTGATCGTACGCCTCGATCTTCTTGGAACTCAGCACATAAACCGGACCGTCGAGGCGCGGCACCACTTTGGCGTAAGAGGGACAAACAAAAATGTTCCCTTTCTCGCCCGTGACTTTCGAGCCTTTTTCCTCATCCAAGCCGACATACTTGGCCAGCCGGCGCGCGAGTTGATCTTCGTCCGTGCCGGGACTAAAGACCGGCATCTGCCCGATTCGCAGCGGACCGGGAAGCGTCCCGTCATTGTCGGTGGCGTAGGCGTTGATCGCCGAACCAATCTGCCGAAGATTCGACGCGCATTTGGTGGAGTTCGCGCCTTCCTGGACCTTGCCCAGCACCGGCAGGAGCAGACCTGCGAGCACCGCGATGATGGCGATCACCACGAGCAGTTCGATGAGCGTGAAAGCCTGGGAGGGTCGAGCGGAGCGAGCGTTCATAGCGATGGGGAGGAAAGTCTGGACCTTGGGGATAGTGAGACCGGACGCCGGCAGTAAAGCACGATTTCGTTTCAGGAGAAGATCCGTGTTCTTCCCGAGCTACCCATCGGCAAAGAGTGCGTTGATCCGCCAGAGAGAACCGCGCCAGATTTCACTGGCGAATCCGGAGTCGTTGACTTAATCAATGCGCCTCCTTTCCCGCCCGCGCGCTTAGCTCAGTGGTAGAGCGCTTGCTTCACACGCAAGAAGTCACAGGTTCGAACCCTGTAGCGCGCACTGTTTCGCCGTTGGGATTCGGGCGTGAACGCAAACCCAGCGGCATGCGGAAAACCCGGCGTCCATTGGCCTTGGCGGCGGTTTTCTTGCTCCCCGCGCAGGAGATCGCGCCGTAAGTCTGGAAGTTTGTGCTGCCGCGCCGGCCTGCAGGAACCTGGCATTGGGGATTGCAGGCGGAGGGGGAGTTCGACGAGCTGATGCACCAGTCGAACACGGACGCGGCAGAGATGATGAAGGCCCTGTGCGCTTTTCTCGGGGAGAACGACATGATGGCCTATCTCACGATGATGGCCAACCGGCTGCTGGAGTTGCACCGGTGCTCAAACCCACCGGCTCGCTTTAGCTGCACTGCGACCCGAAGGGCAGCGCTTGGTTAGCCGCCGGTTGCACTATTTCTTCGGTTGGCTGAAAGCCATGAGCTTCTTGATGTCCTCTGGTGTCAGTGGACGACTGAAAATATATTGCTCATCGATCCCGGCGGCCATCATCCAGTGGTGATGCTTTGAGTCAGGGTGATTTCCGACTGATTTTAGGTCGCCCGATACGATCGCTTTAACTGGGTCGAGCGGAATTCCATTCAGAAATGCCTGAGTCTTGTTTCCGTCGGAGACCACGGAGACGTGACTCCAACCAGTGATAGGGGAAGCGGTTTTCGCATACGTGCCGCCTTTGCCTGCAGTCCAATAGTCCAGTGATGCAGGCAGTAGCATCAGCAAGGCGCCTCCACCATGCCAGATGGCGCCATGATTCTTTGGGGCGGGGGCTTCAACCCACGCAGCTAACGTAAATCGTCGGCCAAGCTCCAAGGGTGGATTGAAAGCGAGGCGGGCTCCAGGCTGGCGAAAATCTGCATAGCTGCGGCCATTCTCATTCCGGATTGCGACTTGGCTCGTTGCCGATACGGAAATTGGTTTCCGACTCCATGCCAGACAACCCTTTGCTGTGTCGTCCATGGGAAAGTAGGCGAGCAACTCGCTGGTGACGCCTCCGAGCGAATTGAGTGTGGACGGAAGAGGACGCCCGGCGAGGGTTCGGGAATCATCCAGCTTCTTCTGTTGGGATGGCAGAATGATCTCCGGCGTTTGCGGCGGGGCAGGCGCTTGGCCAAGAGCGACGGATACAGCGAGGAGAAGGGTGAGATGCAGATAATGGCTCATCGGTTCGTGGAGCTTACGCGTGAGTCGCTAACGCTCAAGCTCAGCGACGCCGCTCGGTGGCGCGCCGGCAATTTTCACCACTGAACTCTCGGCGGATGTTTACGGGGAACTTCTCCGGTCTGGTTTTCATCACGCGAAAGTGCGTGAAGATTGCCCGAATACTGCGCGAAAAGGCAGACGCGGAAATGCTGGATCGCTTTCCCTGCCTGCTTCGCAGTAACTTCTCACAGTGACCCTAACGGGATTCGAACCCGTGTTACTCCCGTGAAAGGGGAGTGTCCTAGGCCTCTGGACGATAGGGTCTCTCGGGAAGAGCGGGGGAATCTGACGGGCCGCGCGCAGACTGGCAAGGAGTTTCTCGCGCGTCTCCGGGGAGCACAAGCGGCTGGCTTGTTGCGTCGGGCGGCTCGCCGGGCGCTCGCACGTGATTCGATACCGCGGCGACACCGGCACTGGCGGTGAGAAGGTAGCGCGCGGTTCGTTCGGTGGCGCCTTGATGCGCGGAAGCAAGCTGGCGCGCCCGCCCGGCGATGGCGTCCCGCTGGATCGGATCGCGAAGGAGCGCGGCGACTGCGGCGGGCAAAGCGGAAGCTTCGGCGATGCGCACTGCGGCATCGGCAGCAACCCAGCGGCTGGCGAGCGGCTCGAAGTTTTCCATGTGCGGACCGAAGATGACGGGTTTCCCGGCAAGAACCGGCTCCACGGGATTTTGCCCGCCAGAGGCGGTGAGGCTCTTCCCGATGAAAACCACGGCCGCCAGATGATACCAGTCGCGGAGTTCGCCCGTGCTATCGACCAGGAAGACCACTGGACGTTTGCTGGAAAGCTCGCTGGAGGAAGTCGCGCTAGTGATCTCGCTCCGGCGAATGACTTCGATCCGGAAGTCCACGAGCGACTGGATGATTTCGGGAGTGCGCTCCACATGGCGCGGCACCAGGATCAACGCGAGCTGCGGAAAGTCCGCTCGCAGCTGCAGCAAAGTTTCGACCAGGATCCGTTCTTCTCCGGGGAAAGTGCTGCCGCCGAGAAGCACCGGCGCTTCGGGTGAAATCCCGGATTTGCTCAGGAGCAAACGAAACTCTTCCAGTCGCTGAGGCGCACCCGCGAGCTGATCAAACTTCGCGTTGCCGGTGACGAGCATTTTCTCCGGAAGAACACCGAGCGCCTGCCACCGCGCCAGATCGTCGGGATCCGCGAGAGCCACGCGATCCAGCAAACCGAAGATCGGACCCGTGAAGCGAGCGAAGCGGCGGAAACGGCGTTCGGAGCGTGGGGAAAGACGCGGAACAAAAGCGGTGGGGATGCTTTGCGCGCGGGCTTGCGCGAGGAGATTGGGCCAGATCGCTTCGATGAAAATCAGCAGCTCCGGATTCACGGCGGCCAGGCTGCGACGGACTGTCGAGCGGGAGTCGAGCGGGTTGTAGATTACCGTGAGCCAGTCCGCGGCGGCGCCTTGCGCCACGGCCAATCCGGAGGAAGTGGTGACCGAAAGAACGACGCTCCGATGCGGCTGGAGCGCGCGCAGTTCGGCGGCCAGCTTCAGGGCGAGGAAAGTTTCCCCAACGCTGATCGAGTGCAGCCAAATCGGCCGGCTGGGGCGGAAGCGAGCGCGTTCTTCCGGAGAGAAAAGTCCGAACCGCTGCCGGAACTTATCGCGGTAACCGCCGCGGCGAAGCATCCGCAAAAGATAGCTCGGCAGCAGCGCGAGGAAGAAGATGGGGAAGAAAAGATTGTAGATGAAGAGCGAGCGTTGGGCTTTGGCAGGAAGGTGCGAAGAGGCGGACATTGGCGGGAAAGTTCAGAGCTGAGCACGCGCCGCCGGAGCTCGCTGGACTCGATATTCCCCATCGTCTGCCACGCTGACCGCAGGCGGAAGATGATCGCGCTCGAAGGCGTCGAAACCGGGCTGCAGTTGGTTCCAAAATGCGACCAAAGCTGGAGTTCCGCGCTGCTCCAGGAAGCGCCGCCAGCTCGGCCCGCTCATCCGCGCGGGGAAGAGATGAATCGGGATCCGAGCCTGACCGCGGTCGCGGGTGTCGAGGGTGAGGAGGTAGAGTTCTTCGATCGTCTCGTCGCCGAGCGGCAGGCAGCCGACGGTCACGCGATTTCCGTGGATGTAGATGTCGCTGCCAGGCTGGCTCGGATCGGAGAGCCGGCGATCGGCGGCATTTGGGTAATTGATCCGGAGCGAAAGATGAAAGTTGCTTTGCGGATTCCAGAGATCGATTTCGTAGAAACCTTCCGGAACCTGGCGGTCGCCTTCGCGCCGCTTCGGGCCAGGTTCGCCGGAACTGGCAAGCACCGAATACGTGGCGATCTTCGTGAATTTGGCTGCCGTCTCACGGCCCCAAACTTCCAGCTGACCTTCGGCTTTGAAGCCGCGCAGGAACAACTCGCGGGGAGGATACGGCAGACCGACGGCGCGGCATCGTTCGGCCACGATTTTCCCTTTCGCCCTGCGAGCTGACGCCACGCGATCCGGCAGCGGATCAACGGGATCGCTGACCGGCATTGAGGAAGAAATCTGGGCCGACTGTGGGCGCGACTTTTCCCCAGCGAAACGCCACGCCCACCAGGCTCCAGCCAAGACCAGGAGCAGGATTCCAGCGACTGGCAGCAGTTTGCTCATGCGGAATCTTCGTTGCCACGATCCGGCGCGGCCAACAAATTCCGGGGATGCGCTACCGCCGCTTCGGCCGAACAGAACTCCAGGTGCCGGTCCTCAGTTGCGGCGGCATGCGGTATCAACACAGCTGGGACGACGTGGAGCCAAAGAGCGTCAGCGCGGCCGGCCAGCAGAATTTGGAAGCCACGATCTTCCGCGCGCTGGAGCTCGGGATTAATCACATCGAGACTGCGCGCGGATACGGGAGCAGCGAGATGCAGCTCGGCTGGATCCTGCCGCGACTGGCTCGGGAGAAGCTGATCGTGCAGACAAAAGTCGCGCCTTTTGCCACCGGCGAAGAGTTCCGGAAGACGTTCGAGACTTCGATGCGGAACCTGCAGCTGGAGCACGTGGAACTGCTTTCGATCCACGGAATCAACAATGCCGAGTTGCTGGACTGGACGCTGCGCCGTGGCGGCGCGTTGGAGGTGGCGCGGCAGTTGCAGCGGGAAGGTCGCTGCCGGTTCATCGGGTTTAGCACGCACGCCACGACGGACGTGATTTTGCGCGCGATCGAAAGCGATGCCTTCGATTATGTGAATCTGCATTGGTATTTCGTGAACGACTTCCACTGGCCGGCAATCCTCGCGGCGGAACGGCGCGACCTCGGGGTTTTCATCATCAGCCCCACGGATAAAGGC
>DASVRR010000153.1:0-4794 GCA_036388515.1 Chthoniobacteraceae bacterium
TGGCGGCGCCGTGGAAATGCCACCGACTATGCCAATGCGCTGGATGCGCTCTGCTCGGATTTTTCCCGTGGCTGGAAGGGGCGCGACGCCGTACGCCTGCTCAGCGCTCGCGCCCGTTCGCCCCAGCTGGGGCTCAAGGCAGATCGTCCGGAAACGCGGGCGGCGGCAACGCTGCTGCTTCGGCTCAGCCAGCTGGAATACGAGACGATGCCCAATGATCGGAATTGGCTGCTGGACGACGGCGCGAGCGCGGGCGGCTCGGATGATCCTGCAGCGGAAGAAGCCGATCCGAACGCCAGCCCGGATGACGCCGAAGCCGGGGCGACGCGTCATCCAGTCCACGCTTTGATCGCGCAGAAACGGAAAGCGGCGGTCGCCCTGGCAAATCTGCTGGATGATCATCGGTTGCTGCGAGTGAGCGGCGACACCGGCAGCCATTACGGGTCCTCCTTCGGCAGTGACGATTCCGGTGACGAAGTGAAGCGAATCTACCGGAGCCTGCCACGTCCCAGGGAACTCGGCGAAGTCGCTCTGCAGCTCCTGGCGCCGATTCTTCCCGATGAGGTGACCAGCCGGTCCGAGGAAGGCTCCGCGACCGCCAGCATCCTTGCCTGGCTGGAAAGGATCGCGCCGCTCAGCGAGGAGCAACTCGCGTGGTCTTATCTCAGCAGTGCCGAGAGTTCCAGCGATGGCGGGTTTCGAGCGGGAATGTCTTATCTCATCCGGAACGGCTCGCCGGAATCGCAGGCGAAACTCCAGGAAGTCTTTCTGGATCCGGCGGTCTGGAGCGGATACTCGCGGCAGGCACCGATGAGCTTTCTTCCGCTGTATTTGAAGCGGTTTTCGGCCGACGGCGGCGACCTTCCAGCTTTCGGCGCGCGCCTGCTCGCGGTGGTGAAATCGGTGCTGCAGGCGGAGCAGGAAGGCGCCTCCGATGACGAATCCCGCAAACGCCGCGCCGCTGAACATGCCGGCGATCTGAAGATCCTCGAGCAGCTCATCAAGCCGCGCGGATTGGCCGAGTTGCTCGCCGAGTTCACGACGATGCCGCTTCAAAAGGCGCGCCCGCTGCTTCATCCGCTGCGAGCAGCCGTCCTCGCTGGCAGCCGCGCCGAAGCGGAGCGGGAAATTTTGCGAGCCGCCGTGCGCATCGGAGATCCCGGCGTCAAACACCGCGTCCTCGGAATGCTTTACCGGCCTGCCCGGCGAGTTTCCGGAGCTAAAGCGAAGCCGGAAGCGCCGCTGGGGAAGTTCCCCGCGGACGCTGCGACTCGGGAGGCGGCGGTGGCACTTCTGGAGGATTCCAGCCCCTTCCAATCGCCGAATAATTGAGCGAGGAAGATCAAGACGTCTCGGACAGTCTGGCGAACTTTCTGGTTTCTCCCCGACTCGATCCCGCCGGAGTGAAGCATCTCGAGCGGTTGGTGGCTGCTTCTCCGGATCTCGCACTCGCCTGGCTAAAAGCGGAAGCCCTGGCCGTGGTCAGAGGCGAGCCATCCGTGCCGCCGCCGGACGCTTCCAGGATTCCTCCGGACCATGTGCAGGCATTATTACAAGAACTCACCGCACTCCCGCCGCGCGGTATCCCGACGGCTTTCCGGCGGAAGAGCTTCGATGAGCGACTCGCGCTGATCGAGCACCTCTCGAGGCTTCCTGCATGGCCGGCCGCGCTCGGGGCCGCGCATCTCACGATCATGGAGGTGAGTGCCGCCAGCGAGGAAGCTGCAATCTTTTCTCCGGAAGCGTGGATCGGCCGGGTGATGGACGCCGCGGCATGCGGTGACTTGCAGGCCGCGGCCGAAAAGGTAGCGAACATGGACCGCGGGGTGGCCGCGACCGTGCTCAATCGAGGGCCGCTCTCCGGCGTGCGGCTGGTCGTCCGCCCCGCCACCTGGACAACAATGCCACCAGAGAGCTTGGATAATCGGCAGGTTCCCAAGCTGGAGGGGAAGCCCGCGCCGTCGGCTTACCTGACGTGCATGCTGACGACGACTACGCATCGAACCGCCTTTCCGCTCCATTACAGTCGTCTGCTCTGGAAAGATCCCGCGCTGAACCAGGAATGGCGGGATCGCTACTTCAAGCCCGGGAGCAAGCCGATTCGAGGGTTTGATCCAACGCCGGTGGAACGCCGCCTCGCCGAGATCTTTGCCCTCAAACCAGAGATGCGCAGACCGTTTCAACTGAGCTTTCAGATCACCCTGATCCGCGCCAAATCCGCTAAGGACTCCGAGCCAGAACTCGACCTCGACACCGAACTTTAACCTCTCCCGATTCCATGCAAGAACCCACCGCTCCCCGTGATCCCGCGCAACTTTGGGATCAGACCCGCCGGCAAATCATCCGCATCCGGGAAGAGACTGCGCGAGTCATCGTCGGGCAGGATGCCGTCGTCGAACTGATGCTCGCGGCGCTGCTTTGCAAAGGTCATTGCCTCATCGTCGGCGTTCCCGGTCTGGCGAAAACGCTGCTCGTTTCCACGCTGGGGAAGATCCTGGGTTTGAAGTTTCACCGGATCCAATTCACGCCCGATCTCATGCCGGCGGACATTGTTGGTTCCGAGATTTTGCAGACCACGGAGGAAGGCGCGCGCCGCTTCGAATTTGCCGCCGGCCCAATTTTCGCCAACCTGATTCTGGCCGACGAAATCAACCGCACTCCGCCGAAGACGCAGGCCGCGCTGCTCGAGGCGATGCAGGAAAAACAGGTCACCGTCGCCGGGAAGACGCGTCCGCTGGAAGAGCCGTTTCTCGTCTTCGCCACGCAAAATCCGATCGAACACGAAGGCACTTATCCGCTGCCGGAAGCGCAGTTGGATCGCTTCTTTTTCGAGCTGCGGATGGACTATCCCACTCTGGAAGAAGAACTCGCCGTGCTCGAGCGCACCACCGGCGCGGAAGTGACGGAACCCGGCGCGGTGCTCGATGGCCCGAGTCTGCTGGCTCTGCAGGCGACCGTTCATCACGTCCCGGTGCCGGAGAATCTGAAGCGCTCCATCCTCGCGCTGACGCATCGCAGCCGCCCGCAGAGCGAACTCGCCGATGACTTCGTGAAGCGTTACGTCTCCTGGGGCGCCGGTCCGCGCGCTTCGCAAACACTGGTCCGCGCCGCCCGCGCGCTCGCGCTGCTCCGCGGGAGCGACTGCGCTTCTCCGGAAGAAGTCCGGGCGGTCGCGCCCGCGGTGCTCCGGCATCGCATTATCCCAAACTACAACGCGACGGGCGAAGGCATCACCGTCGAGGACATCATCCGCCATCTGCTGACCAAACTGTGAGCGCCGCCGCCGCTGCCTTCCGCGCCTTGCCTTGGTAGCCAGACCGATCCGCTGCCGATCTCGATGAGCTTCAAGTTTCTCCGTCCGGAAGATGTCCGCCGACTCGAATCGTACGAGTTTGCCGCGCGGCTGCTTGCGGAAGGCTGGCTGAGCGGGCGGCATCGTTCCCGGCTTCGCGGTGCGTCCACGGAGTTTCACGAATACCGTCCTTATTCCGAAGGGGATGATCCGGCGCTGGTCGATTGGCGGGTCTATGCGCGCACGGATCGGCACTACGTGAAGACGTTCGAGCAGGAGACAAATCTCGAATGCCATCTGCTGGTGGATTCGTCTTCGAGCATGGGCTTCTCCGGAGGTGCGGAGATGACGAAGCTCGAGTGGGCCTCCTTCTTTGCGGCGGCGCTCGCTTGGCTCGTGGTGCGCGGCGCGGATCGCGTGTCTTTGCAGCTCTTCGATGACCGCATCCGCGAATGGATTCCGCCCGGCAGCACGCGGCAGCATCTTCATCAGCTGCTCTCGCTGCTGGAACACAACGCGCCGCGCGGCGCCACCTCACTGGCCGCAGCGCTCGGCCGCGCCAGCCTGCATCTGCAACGTCGCGGCACCGTCGTCATCCTGAGCGATTTCTATGATGAACCGGCGGCGATCTTTCACGCGTTGAATCCGTTCATTCATCGCGGCTTTCGCGTGCACCTCTTTCACCTGCTCTCTCCGGAGGAAATGGACCTGCGCGAGCAGACACTGGCACGTTACGAAGATCTCGAGACGCACGAACATCTGACGCTGCATCCTGCAGCCGTGGCCGCCAGTTATCGCGCCACTCTGGACACGCATCTCACCCGGTTGCGCACGCTCGCGGCGCAACGCCAGGTGGATTACACCCTCGCCCGCACCGACGGCTCGTTCTGGCCGCTCTTCGATCGGATCGGCGGCGCTCTTGCCTGAAAGCATGCGCCTGATTTTCCAAAATCCGCTTTGGCTCCTCGGCGCGCTCGCGCTCGTGCCGCTGCTGGCGCATCTCTTCTCGCGCACCCGGCCGCGACGCCGCGAGTTTCCGTCCATCTGGCTGCTGCGGGAGGCAATGCGGCGCGTCACTCGAGTGCGCCGCCCGCGTGATCGCTGGCTGCTGCTCTTCCGGACGCTGGCGATGGCTGCGCTCGCGCTGGCTTTCCTCCAGCCGCTGCTCCTCTCGCGGCTGGTTGGCCGCAGCACCGGGGCGAAAACCGCGGTGCTCGTGGTGGATGTCTCCGCTTCGATGGGCTACGCGGACGGCACCCGCACGCGGCTGGCGCAAGCCGCCGCCGCCGCCGAGGAGTGGCTCACGGCGCTGCCCGCGAACTCCCGGGCAAACATCGTTTGGGCGCAAGCTCAGGCGGGCAGCGTTCTTCCGGAGCCGGGTGCAAATCGGGAATTCCTCCGCAGCGCCTTGCGGCAGGTGACAGTGCGCGCCGAAGTCGCCGACGTGGATGGCGCACTGGCTTTGGCCCTGAAGCAACTCGCTGAAGCCGACGGCGACAAGG
>DASVRR010000154.1:0-1794 GCA_036388515.1 Chthoniobacteraceae bacterium
CCGGTTGTTGACTAGCCGCAGCCGCTGGTTCCCCGGACCTTCGACCGAAATCGAGCGGAGCGACTCCGCATACTTGGTTGGAGTGCGCTCGATGATGATGTTCCCCGACACCTCGGCATCCAGCACATTGCCGAAGATCCGAACCCCGGAAGTGACGTAGCCGTTCGCATCGAGTTTGATGTAATTGCCCCGGATCCGCGCGTGCTCGGAGGGATGACCGCTGCTCCCCAGATTGATCACGCCGTAGCTGGTGAAAGGGAAAGCTGAGCCAATGAAGGTGTTTCCCTCAATGACCAGATGGCTGTTTCCGCCGGTGTCCGAGTTGAAGCCGTTGAACGGTTTGCCGGTATTCTCGACGTAGTTATGGCGGAACGTCGCGTGGCTGAACCCGGCGATTCCCAATCCTCCGCCGCCAAGAATGGTGTTCCCTTCGACCAGACCGAAATCGCCGTCGCTTCCTGCCGGAGTCGGGACTCCGCCGCTCGACCAGCGGCAGAGGATGATGGCGGTGGATCCGTTGGAATGGGTGGCCGTGTCGGCAATCAGGCAATCGCGGACGATGAACTGACAGGGTTCAGTGCCGCGCCCAGCCATGAGGATCGGAAACGCCTCGGCGCCCGGTCCGCCGCTTTCGACAACCTTCACGCGCTCCACGACGCCGCGTCTGGCGTAGATGGAGAGGCCCTGAACCGGAACCGGGCTCGCAGCGGCATTGGCGTCGAGCGTCAGGTCACGCACTTCGGTGGGGAAGTCTGAGAACATCATGACGGCGGTCTTTTCCGCAGGGAGAGCCGAGAGGATCGTCAGGTCCATTCCGGCGCCGGTGATCTGCCAGCCCTCTTTAAATTGGATGGGCTCACACGGAAAGGTTCCGGCGAGAAAATGGATGTGACTATGCGCGGGGAGACTCTGGAGCACCGCCGTGAGCTCAGGCGCGGAGTTCACAATGAACGGTCGTTCAAGGCTGCCGTCGCCGGGCGCCGCGGGAGCTTTGGCGATGTAATAGGACCGCGTCTCGGCTGGAGCCGCTGCCGCAACAGGGGAAACCAACGCCGCGAGAATCAGAAGCGGGAGTAGCAGCGGTGGGATCATGGTACGCCTGTGATACTGGCGGAGCCTCGGGTTTGCACTCTGAAGTTTCGGACATGCTCACCGACGTGCGCTGCGGCGCGCGTTTACAACCCTTTTGGCCGCCGGGCGATGAATCCGCGGGGGACACGGACGTCCGGGCGCCAGCGGGGGCCTTCTTCCGCACGGGTGCCGGTTGTGTCCAGCCTCAGGCCGCAGACTACGGCGAAGACGTGACCTTTCCGCGCATAGACGGTGATCCAGCGGCCGGGGCCAGCTTCGCCGAAGGTGAGCAGTCCGCGTGAGGGAGAGGGCGAGTCGAGCAGGCCGGCGTGGTGGAGGAGGTAGGAAACCGTGCCGGAACAATCGTAGCCACGATCCTCGAAGCTGCCGTGTCCCCCGCCCCAGCGATATGGCTTGGACTGGATTTTGTTCACCGCCCAGATCGCTTGCTGCACCGCCAGCGGCGCTTGTGCGGGAGCATAGGCCACTTTGCCTTTGAGCACCGCGAGCTTGCCGGGGACAACGGGACCGGAAGCAAACCCGCGAACCGACGAGGCGAGAACGGCGAGCAAACAAAGGAGAATACGGAGCATGCGAGTGGGCGGCAAAAGGGTCGGCAGGTGTAACCGCTCCGAGTCACGGCGCAAGTCGAAACCTCCCCGACTCGCGAGCTGCCAGCCGTGCAAATTTCTGCACTTGAGACTTCCGAAACTCCGCGTCTGC
>DASVRR010000155.1:0-4416 GCA_036388515.1 Chthoniobacteraceae bacterium
CGTCGCCCCTAACGTGATTAACCACGAGGCAGATCCTTCGGTGTTCGAAGAGGTGCTCATCCCGAACGCTGCGTCTTTCCTCATCGGCGGAAACAACCTGATCGCAGTCCACGCGCTGAATACGACGCGGAGCAGCAGCGACTTCACCATCGATGTAGGTCTGGAAAGCAGCACCGCCGCTGCCAACTCGGCGAGTCCGACACCTGGAGCAGTAAACTCTGTTTTCGCCACCGCCATTCCGCCATCCATCGCGGAGGTGGCGCATTCACCCGCTTCGCCAGCAAGTGGCCAGCCGGTGACGATCACCGCGCGGATCAGCGATCCGCAAGGAGTCGGTTCCGCCACGTTGAGCTACCAGATCGTTGCTCCCGGCAGCTATTTGCGGAAGACGGACCCAGCTTACGCCACGAGCTGGGTGGCTTTGGCCATGGCGGACAACGGGACCAGCGGCGACGCGGTAGCTTCCGACGGGATCTTCAGCGCACAGCTCCCGGCTTCTCTCCAGGTGCACCGACGCTTGATCCGTTATCGGGTGAGCAGCACCGATCTCGGAGGCGCTTCGGTCCAGGTCCCGTATGCGGACGACGAGTCACCGAACTTTGCCTACTTCGTTTACAACGGCGTCCCGCCTTGGACAGGCTCGCTGAATCCCAGCACGACTCCGGCGGCGACGATTCCTTCCACGGTTCTGAGTTCGATGCCGGTTTACCACCTTCTGGCGGACGCCACCGACGTGAGCAATAGCCAGTATGTCAGCAGCTTCAATGGACGCCGGATGCTCGGGACGATGGTTTACAACGGGAAGGTTTACGACCACGTCGAGTTCAACAATCGCGGCGAAGCATCCACTTACACCTCCGGCAAAAACAAGTGGCGCTTTCACTTCAACCGCGCCCGTGCCTTCGAGGCGCTCGATAACTGGGGAAGACCGTATGCGGAACCTTGGGACGAGCTGAACTTGAATGCCTGCGCGAGTCCGTGGGTGCCGCCAAACCGCGGCATGGCCGGCATTGAGGAAGCTCTGAGTTTCAGACTCTACAATCTCGCCGGCGTGCATTCTCCGCAGACCCATTTCCTGCACTTCCGGGTGGTGGACGCGGCTGCGGAATCTTCCGGAGCGAGCCAGTTTGAAGGCGATCAATGGGGGCTTTACCTCGCCGTCGAGCATCCGGATGGCTCTTTCCTGGATGAACGCGGACTGCCGGACGGCAATGTTTACAAAATCGAATCCAGCCGCGGGGACAAGAAGCACCAGGGCGAAACTCAGCCGACGGACACTTCGGATTGGGACGCCTTTCTCGCCGGATCAAGGCTGGTCGGCCAGACGGAAGCATGGTGGCGGCAAAACATGAATCTGGAGGCGTACTTCGCCTATCGCGCCAGCGATCTGATTGTCGGGAACGTCGATATTCGGGAAGGCTTCAACCACTGTTTCTATCATCATCCGAATGGACTTTGGGAACCGGTCGGCTGGGACTTCGACTTCATGTTCATCCCGAAGACGCATCAAAGCGGGAAGATCCATCAGATCCTTTCGCTCGATCTTCCGGCCATCAAACTGGAGTTCCGCAACCGTGCTCGCGAACTGCTGGACCTGCTTTGCTCCGATGCCAGTGCGAGCGGCGGCCAGTTTGGCCAGCTCGTGGACGAATACGCGCAACTGGTGAATCCAGCCGGCCAGGCGCTGACCATGGCGGACTTCGACGCGAGCATGTGGAACTACCATCCGCGGACCGCTTCCGCCCATCTCGGGAAGTTCTTTGTCACGCCCATGGACAGCTCCTATCGCGGCGGAACCCGCATTCGCACGCTCGCTTCTCCCGATCACGAAGGGATGGCGAAATATCTCGTGGATTACTCCACCAACACGTTCCCGAGCGGCCAAGCCTGGCTGGTAAACAACGGAGATCAACGCGGCTACGGATACAAGTATCTCGAGCAAGAGTCGGCCGACCCTTCTGCTCCGAATCGGCCGAGCGCCAGCTATAGCGGACCGAGCGGGTTTCCGACGAACGATCTGCGTTTCACCAGCTCGGCGTTTAGCGATCCAGAAGGTTCCGGAACGTTTTCAGCGATGCAATGGCGGATCGGCGAACTTTCCGCGCCGGGAATTCCCCTGCACAATCCAGCGAAGCCCCGCATCTACGAAGTCACCGATGTGTGGCGTTCGACGGAACTGCCGTTCGCCGCTGAGACTCGTCTCGCTGGGGCGAATCTTCAGGTCGGCCACACCTACCGCGCCCGCGTCCGGCACAAGGATGCCACCGGTCGCTGGAGCCGGTGGTCGCCGCCGGTGCAGTTTGTGGCTGGAAGCGTGGATGCCGCCGCTTATCAGCAAGGTCTGGCGATCACGGAGATCATGTATAATCCCGCGGCGCTTTCTTCCGCAGAGAGCACCGCCGGCTTCACCGATAAGCAGGACTTCGAGTATCTGGAGCTGCGGAACATCGGCGCGACTCCGCTCGATCTCAGCGGAGTGGGTTTCACCACAGGGATCATCTTCAACTTTCCCGTCAGTACTGTGCTGGAGCCGGGAGCACACATTCTCGCGGTGAAAAACATCGCGGCCTTCAACTTCCGTTATGGTTCGGGCAAACCGGTCGCCGGCAGCTTCACCAGCGGGAGTCTGGATAACGCCGGCGAATCGCTGGTGCTCTCCTACAGCGGTTCCGTCGTGCAAAGCTTCGCCTACTCGGATGGTTCTCACCCCGCGGCCGGGCAAACGGTGGATCCCTGGCCGATCGAACCGGATGGCGCTGGTTACAGTCTGGTGCTCATCGATCCCGCTTCCCGGCCCGCGCCGGGCCTTGCGGCAAACTGGCGCGCCAGCCGACTTCCTGGCGGCAGCGCCGGAAGCATGGACCGCATTCTCTTCCAGGAATGGGCGGCGCAATATCCGGCGATCGGCGGTCCTTCCGATAACGCCGACGGTGACACCCGCTCGAACTTTGCGGAATACGCCGTCGGCAGCAATCCAACACAAGCGGATCCCGGCCCGATTCAAACCGGCGCAACCGAGCCGCTCACGGTGAACGGGGTGGACGCAACGTATCTGACCGTGACATTTACCCGGCAGATCGGGGCGGAAGACGTGGACTACGCCGTGCAGTTCTCTCCGGACCTCGCCGATTGGTCGCTGAGCGGCGTCCTTCACGAATCCGTGCTAAACGGCAACGGAACCGCCACCGAAACCTGGCGTTCGCCGAACCCGATCACCAGCACGACGCGTCTCTTCGTGCGCGTGGCAATCACCGGCGAATAGGAAGTTTCCGCCGGTCCAGCAAAGGAGGACGAAGGTGTTTTATGAGCGCTGAATACTACACCTTTGGCGAGATCCTCTGGGACTTCCTTCCGACGGGGAAGCACGCGGGCGGAGCGCCTTTCAACGTCGCCGTGCACCTCGCCCAGCTCGGTTGTCCGGCTTCGCTCATCTCGGCGGTGGGCCACGATCCGCTGGGTGACGAAATCCTCGCGCTGGCTGCCGGGAAAGCGGTGGAAACGCACTTCATCTCGCGAGCTGCGGACACTCTTCCCACGGGAACAGTCACGGTCGCGCTCGACGCCAGAGGCAACGCCAGCTACAAGTTCCTGCAACCTGCCGCCTGGGACGAGATCAGCGCTGGGGAAGAAGTGGTCGCGGCAGTCGGCGGCGCTCGCGCCTTGGTCTTCGGCTCACTCGCGCTGCGCTCCGCGCATAATCTCCAGCGTTTGCAGCCGCTGCTGGAAACTTCCGGACCGATGAAGTTCTTCGATATCAATCTGCGGCCTCCGTTCGTGAACCTGCCGCTGGTGCTGGAGCTGGCGGGCAAGGTGGATGTTCTTAAACTGAATGAGGAGGAGCTCGGTTTGCTGGTTGCCTGGATTCAGAACAGCGACACAGACGCCAGCCGCCTCCTAAGCTTGCCGGAAGTTGCGGAGGCTTGTGCCACTGTTGCGCGGGCGAGCGCTGTTCCCCGCATCTGCGTCACGCGCGGCTCACACGGAGCAGCTTTCTGGCAGGCCGGACGGCTGGTTTCCACAGCCGCTCCGGAGGTCCAGGTGAGCGACACGGTTGGCGCCGGCGATGCTTTCATGGCCGCGCTCGTTGCCGGACTGACGCAGCAGAAGGAGCCGCTCGAAGCCCTGGAAAGAGCCTGCCGGGTGGGAGCCTTCGTCGCCTCTCAATCCGGCGCAACGCCTTGGTTGCCTCCGGATTTGATCCGGGAGTTTTGCGTCTGAACGGCTGGGATGATCCGCAGGTCTCCGTGGTTTTCGGTCTCAGATCCGGACAACTTCGCTCTAGTTCCATCCAGCCAACGCCTTGTATCCTGCGCGCATGTTTGTCGCTTTCCCCCGTCAGCTTGCATCCGTTCGGCGGCTGCTCCTTTTGCTTTGCCTGGTCGCCGCTCCTTCCGAAGGCGAAGGCCAGGAGTCTGC
>DASVRR010000156.1:0-3868 GCA_036388515.1 Chthoniobacteraceae bacterium
TGATCGAGCCGCTGGCTCGACAGCCAAATGTCGCGTGGTTTTGCTGCGTGTCAGAACCGCCGGGGACTGAGGCGGAAAGAGGAGCGCTCTACACCACCGCCAAGGATCAAACCGATCCCGATCTGAACGTCGTCCCGGTGCCTTTGCCGGCGCGAATCTACCAGGATTACTACGGCGAGATCAGCAACGAAGTTCTCTGGATGCTCCAGCATCATCTCGTCGGGCAGTTTGGTTACGCGCGGCTGGATGCAAAACGCCACGAGGCCTGGAGCAGTTATCTCGAAGCAAACCAGCGCATGGCGGACGCAGTGCTGGCCACGGAGATTCCGGTGACCGCCTTTCTCATCCAGGATTATCACCTTTATCCGCTGCCGGAGCTGCTGAGGCAGCGGTATCCGACAATCCCCAGCCTGCACTTCATCCACATCCCTTTTCCGGATCCTGCGGTGCTCAAACTCCTTCCTCTGGCGTGGCGGAAGAAGATCCTCAACGGGTTGCTTGGCGCCGATGTCGTCGGGCTGCAAACGCCGGCAGATGTCCGCTCCTTCCTCGCGTGCTGTGAGGAAATCCTGAGGGTGAAGGTCGATTACGAGACGCGCTCGGTGCATCATCCGAATGGCCGGGTCGTGCGAGCCCGCGCCTTCCCCGCGAGCATAGATCCCGCGGCGGTTCACGCGATTGCGGGCTCGCCGGAAGTCGCAGCCGGACGTGCCCGGCTTGCCGCAGAAACTCGCGAGCAAAATATCATCCGCGTGGATCGGCTGGACCCCAGCAAAAACCAGGTCCTCGGGTTTACGGCCTTCGGAAGATTGCTGGAGCTGCATCCGGAACTTTGCGGGCGCGTTCGGTTTTTGGCGTTCCTCGTGCCATCCCGAACCGACCTCACCGTTTACCGCGAATACCACGACGCCGTTTACGACGAAATCGCCGCGGTGAATGCACGGCATCGCGCAGCGTGCGGCTTTGATCCAATCCAGGTGTTCTATACGAACGATCGCGCGCAGGCATTTGCCGCCATGGAGCTGTGCGATGTCCTGCTCGTGAATTCCCGGCAGGACGGAATGAACCTGGTGGTGAAAGAGTGGGCCGTGGTCTCAAAAAAGCCCGGCGTGCTGGTGGTCTCCGAGACCGCCGGAGTCGCGGGGGAATGCGGAAACAACGCGTTGCTCGTCTGTCCGCTCGATGTGGAAGGAACCGCCGAGGCGCTGGCCGAAGCGCTGGCGATGCCGACGGAGTCGCGCGCGGCCAAGGTGCAAGGACTGCGTGCGGGAATCGAACAATGGACCGCGCGCGATTGGTTGAACGCGCAGCTTCAAGAACTCGGGCTGAGTCTTCCTCAACTCACGGCGAGCGCTGAAAACGAGCCGCAGATTGCTGCTGATCCGACGACGGCGGAGCGCGAAGTGCAGGTGCCAAATCGCGCCGGGATCCACGCACGTCCGGCGGCGATCTTCGTCCGATGTGCCCGCGAATTTGAGAGCGAAGTCGAGATCGTGAAGGGCGAGGAAGTTTTCTCCGCGAAGAGCATCCTGGAAGTGCTGACCGCCAATCTTAATCACGGCACGATCTTCCGCATCCGGGCGACCGGCGCGGATTCCGCGGCGGCCGCGGACAAGCTCGTCCAAGTGCTGGAGTCGTTCCGCGCCGAGGACGCGTAGACGCTCGCAGTTCTTCAGCTGAACTGGACACCGGCGGCCCGCAAATCCTCGAGGAACAGCGCGTGGCGGTCGTGGTGGTAATGATGCGCCTGAAATCCGAGCGACCGCGCCGTCTCGATGTTCGGGAGCAAGTCGTCGGTGAAGAAAGTCGCAGCCGGATCTAACTCCAAGTCGCGGATGGCGATCTCGTAGATCTCCCGACCTGGCTTGGAAGCACGCGCCTCATGGCTGTAAACGCCGCCATCGAACCGGGCGAAAACGGAATACTTGCGGAAGAAATAATCTTTATGGATGTCGCTCGTGTTGCTCAGAAGATAGAGCGGAAAGCGTCCATGCAGCTGCTCGACCAGGTCGATCATCGGCTGGTTCGGCTCGAAGATTTCCTCCCAGGCGGAGACAAATTGCTCCTCGGTTCCGCGGTAGCGGAGGACATCGAAAACTCCCCGGAGAAAAGCCGCGCGGTCGATCTGCCCGTCTTCGTAGCCGAGTTTGATTCGGTCGATATTGAGCAGCACTTCGGCGGCATGCTGGACCTCGCAGAGTTCGGCGGTTTTCGCCAGAGCCACCGAAAAGTCGAACTTCAGCAGCACGTTCCCCACGTCGAAAAGAAAGGCCCGGATCACGCGTGAGCGAAGTGGAGCACGAACTGCGCGATGTCGGAAGCGGCGTCCGGCTTGCTCAGACGCGAGATATTTTGCGCCCATCTCCGCCACAGCGCAGCGTCGTTGGCGAAGGCGCGCGTGACGGCTTTTGCGAGTGCATCGGGCGTCGTGCAGAGCGCGCCGCATTCGTTCTGCAGCAAAAGCTGCGCGTTCCCTTCTTCCTGCCCAGGAACAATTTTCGTGAGCAACATCGGCGTCCCCGCCGCAATTGTTTCCTGAACGGTCGCGCCGCCCGCTTTCCCAATGAGGAGGTGATGCGTCATGAGCAACTCAGGCATGTTCGGCGTCCAACCGAGGACGGTGAGTTTCTTCCCCAAGTCGGAAGCGATTTTCTCCAGCGGTTGTCGCAACCTTTCCTCCCGACCGATCGTCACCGAGAGCTGGATGCCCGGAACTTTCAGCAAGCGCCGCACGATCTTCGGAGCTTGAGCTTGTCCGGCATTGATCATGTAGAGCACGTGCGGCTGCGCGAGACTCGCGCGAGCTGGACGGTCGTGGGCGAAGATCGGCGGGACGGGAAAACCCAGGATGTGAATCTTCGCTGCTGGCACTCCGGCGTCCCGCATGACCGCTGCGCTGTCTTCATTGGGAACGATGAAGCTATCGCTGGGGCAACGATGCCAGACCGAATTGATCGTGATGGAATCGGTGACGACCGTGTGGAAGCTGAACGGGCGCGCTCCCGGGAAGAGCTTTGCGATTAAATATCCATACACGGGATAAACCGAAATGATCGCCGTCGGCTCTTCCGCTTCGATGAGATCCGCCAGGGCGCGCTGCAGCTTGCCGAGAAGCGGCAAGCTCATCGACACCAGCGGGACGCGATGAATGAGCCAGTAAACCGCAGCCCAAAGGCGCGGAGCGTGATTGATGATCCCGAGATACGCGCGGCGCGAGCGCTCGAACTGAACGCCGCCGGTGAGGGCAAACAGGTCGAATATCTCCGCTTCAGCGCCGGCTTCTCTGAGCCCCATTTGCAAGCCACGCGCAGCAGCATTGTGCCCTTCCCCATAGGCAGCGGTCAGCAGGAGGACTTTCGGCGGCATGCGCGCGAGTGTTGTGGCGGGGGGCAAAAAGTGGAAGTGGAAAGTTCATCCGAAACGCGCGCGACAATCCGCGCCGTTCCGCTGATCACGCGCTCGACAGCGGAAGACCGGCGCTTTAGATTGGCCGCTCAATTTGTTCCCCACATGAAAAAATCCGCTTTCACGCTCATCGAACTGCTCGTGGTCATCTCGATCATCGCCATCCTCGCCGGGATTGCCTTGCCGGTCTTCAACAAGGTCGCGGAACGGAGTAAAGCGACGAACTGCGCGAGCAATCTGCGTCAAGTCGGGATCGGTCTGAACGCCTACTTGAACGATAATAACGATCAGTATTTCGCGAAGACCGGCGGCGGTGAAGACGAGACCTCCTGGCCGAAAACCTTGCAGGCCAAATATGTCCCAAGCTGGAAGATCTTCCGCTCGCCCTTCGACAAAGAAACTTCCTCGCGTCCGAGCAAACAGGAGCCGCCAAACATTCCGGTTAGCTATGGACTGAATACCA
>DASVRR010000157.1:0-2218 GCA_036388515.1 Chthoniobacteraceae bacterium
CGAGCGGCCATCCGGTCTGGCGCTCGATGCGATGGGCGGACTGATCGCGGGCCTCGGCGGCAGCGGCGCGGTGACCGGAGCGAACGGCTCGATCACGGATGTTTCCGCCGGACGGATCGCGGCGATCTTTGCTGCCGGAGCGACGCTCGCTGGCCCGCTGGACGGGACGAATGCGGTCTTCGCGCTCGCGAATATTCAGGCAGGCAAAGCGCTCGGTGCTGACCTGGACGCGGACGGCATCTTCGACTTCACGAACAACGGAGGCACGGCAGATTTTGAACTCGGGATTGATGATCCGGTGGACGGTCTGGTGCTCGTCCGCTCGGCTGGGTTCACCGGAGCAACCGTGAATCCGCCGCCGCTGAAGCTGATCACGATCTAAAGCGCGGCCAACTCACTGGCAGGGGCAAGCCCGGGAAGAAAAGCGGATCGCCATCGGTTTGCTCCGCGCCTGGCTTGTAGCTGCGCGGCGGTATTTTCCCGGAAGAAAACCAGAGCCGGGCTTGGCTTCCACCAGAACCGCGGTTCTTCCCGAGCTTCAAAACGCGCCGCACCTTCCGCAGTGCTCTCGTGTCGGGAAGAAACTCGCTTGCCGACGGGCCTCCGGATGATCCGCCGGCAAGGTGGATTTATCCCGACTCGCCACCGTCTCAGCCGGCTTCTCCAGATGAACGGCGAGTTACTTTGGTCAGCGACCCGCTGCTTTCGGATTGGCCGACTGGCTGGCGCGTTTGGGTCTTGGTGTTGGGGTTGCGACTGGGCGAGGAGTTGGTTTCGCTGGAGCTGCTCGCACCACCGGCGGCGGCGGCGTGGAGGTAATCGGGGCAGACGCGACCGTCGTTTCGGTGACGGTGGTCTGCGTCACCTCTTTGTCCGCTGGCAATTCGGACTGATCGAAAAGGGAAGGCGCATCCAGATAGCGCTCCAACTCTTTCGGGCTAAATGCTTTGCGGACCAGGTCGGTTTTCACCATTTCGCCGCTGCTCAGGTCGTCCAGTCCTTCCGCGGTCGTGACAATGTGCGGCGTGAGGAAGATCAGCAGTTCACGCTTCACGTCATCTTTTACGGTGCGTTTGAAGGCGAGTCCGATGAGCGGGATGTCGCCGAGAATCGGGAACTTGCGCACCGACTCGACGCGCTGCGTCTCCATCAAGCCGCCGATCACCACGGTCTGCCCGTTGGGCGTCACGACGACGGTTTCGGCGGAACGTTTTGCGATCACCGGCGCGCTGGCGGTGCTCGAGATCGGCACGGTCTGGGCGGTGAGCGTGGAAATGGTGGGCGCGACGATCATTTCCACCGTGCCATCCGAGGTGATGAACGGCGTCACGCGGAGGATGATCCCGACGTCGTCATAGACGATGGTATTGGTCAGGTTCCCGAGCGCGTCGGTCCGGCTGTTGGTGACAAACGGGACTTCCGAACCGACGACGATCACCGCCTCCTGGTTGTTCCGCGCCATGATGGAAGGGCGCGAGAGCACTTCCACTTTGCCGCGCGTCGCCATGGCTCTCAAGGTCGCCGACCAGTCGTCGCTCGCCACCCGGAGGAACGATCCATCGGTGGCGCTGGCCAGCCCGTAGAGACTTTGGACTCCGGCGGTTTCGGCGACACGCGCAGCTTGGCCGAGGTCGCGGGTCAGCGTGGAGCTATTCGTATTGGTCGTCGCCCCATCATTGGCTGTGCTCGTGGTGGTCGAAGTGCTCGTCCGCGAGCCGGTCAGTGCCCCGAGCGGATTCTCCAGGGTGAAGGTGTAGCTGCCCTCGACCCCGATATCGCTGCCTTTGTTGTAGGTCACTTCCACGAAGACGACTTTGATCAGCACCTGCGGCTTCACCTTGTCGAGGTTCTGGATGACTTTGGCCAACTGGAGGTGCGTTTCTTCGTCCGCAACAATCACTAACGAGCGCGTCTCCGGATCGACGGTGACCGTGGCATCGCCGAGTTCGGTGTTGCTGCGGTACTGGCGGGCTCCCGTGGCGCTGCGGCCGGTGCCGCCGCTGGTTACGGCGCGATTGGTCGCCCGGGCGCCGCCGCCGACGGTCGGGCGAGCGCCGGTGCCTTGGCGAGTGGTCGTCTGCGCGTGGAGCGGCGGCATCGCCGCGGTGAGGAAAGCGCCGGCGAGGAGAGCCGTGAAACTGGGGGGGAATGGGATTTTCAACATGGGGAAAATGCGCGCGTGGTGGCTAGCGGGAGCCGGTCCCTCGGCCGCTGGGTT
>DASVRR010000158.1:0-21558 GCA_036388515.1 Chthoniobacteraceae bacterium
CCGCGAGCACCACCAACTCCACTCCGGAAGACTGGAGCAAATCGACCACGCGTTGCTCCGCATCCGGCTCCAGCTTGGTCTTGAAGCGGCCCGGCGGAACAAACTCCGCGCGGCAGCCGAATTCCCGCGCGAGTTCCAGGATTCCGGCGTCTTCCACATCCGAAATGACCAAGCGAACTTCCGCATTCAGCCGGCCCGCCGCGATCTCTTCCGCAATCGCGCGGAAGTTCGATCCTTTTCCCGAACCGAGAATCCCCAGCCGCAGCGGCGGAACCAGCGCGCCCGAGTTCATTCGCCGCCGGCCTGCATCCGGCCGATCGTCGCCGTCGTCGATTTTCCCGCGACCAGCGGCAGGATGCGGATCTCGCTCCCGGCGGCGCGCAGGGCGGCGACTTCCTCCGGATTCAGGCTTTCCACGGTGTAATCGCCGCCTTTTGCATAGACATGCGGACGAATCTCGCGCGCCAGTTCGGTCACCCGCTCGCTCTGGAAAACCGTGACAAAATCCACGCACTCCAGCGCCGCCAGCACTTCCGCGCGATCCTGTTCCGGATTGATTGGACGCGCCGGGCCTTTCAGCGCGCGGACGCTGGCGTCGCCATTCACCGCCACGAGCAGCGCATCGCCGAGCGCGCGCGCTTGCTCCAGATAACGCACGTGGCCGACGTGGAGCAAATCGAAGCAGCCATTGGTGAAAACCAGCCGCTTGCCCTGGCGTTCCAGCTGATCGCGCAGGGCGGCGAGCTCCGGCACGGTCTTGATTTGCTCTCGCGCTGGCATGAAGTGGGGAAGTGTGAAAAAAGGATGCGGAAAAGGGCTGCCCCGCGATTCCTTGCGACGGTTCAGCCACGATTTGGCGGCGCCTTCAACCCAATTTATCCCGACGCGCCTTTCCTCCGCCCCATGAACGATCTCCGCTACACCAAGCTCGCCAAACTTCTGACCAGCTTTTCCGTCAAGCTCCACGAAGGGGAAAAAGTCCTGATCGATGCCTTCGAGATTCCGGATGAAATGACCGTCGCCTTGATCCGCGCCGCGCGGGAACTCGGCGCGGTGCCTTCGGTCCAGGTGCATCACGCGCGGATTTCCCGCGAACTTTGCCTCGGCGCGCAGGAGGAACAACTCGAAGTCAACTCCGCGATCCAGCTCGCCCAGATGAAAAAGATGCACGCCTACATCGCGGTGCGCGGCGGGCACAATATCACCGAGATGTCGGATGTTCCGGCGGAGAAGATGAAGCTCGTTTCCAAGAAGATGAAGCCGGTGCTCGATTGGCGCGTGAAGAAGACGAAATGGTGCGTGCTGCGCTGGCCTTCCCCGTCCATGGCGCAATCCGCGGGAATGAGCACCGAGGCGTTCGAGGATTTTTACTTCAATGTCTGCACGCTGAATTACTCCCGGATGCAACCGGGCATGGAAGCGCTCAAAGCCGCGATGGAAGCGACCGATCTCGTGGAAATCAAAGGTCCCGGAACCGATCTGCGGTTTTCGATCAAGGACATCCCGGCGGTTCCGTGCGGAGGAACACACAACATTCCCGATGGGGAAGTCTTCACCGCACCGGTGAAAAACTCGGTGCAAGGCGTGGTGAGTTACAATGCGCCGACGATTTACCAGGGCGTCGCCTTCGATAACGTCCGGCTGGAGTTCAGCGACGGGAAGATCGTCGCCGCGACCGCCAACAACACGGAAAAGCTCAACCAAATCCTCGATAGCGATCCCGGCGCGCGGTTCATCGGCGAATTTGCGATCGGCTTCAATCCGCACATTCTCCAGCCGATGCGCGACATCCTCTTCGACGAGAAGATCAACGGTTCATTCCACTTCACGCCGGGCCAATGCTACGAAAGCACGGAGAACGGCAACCGCTCGCAAGTGCATTGGGATCTGGTGAATATCCAGCGGGAAGATTACGGCGGCGGCACGATTCACTTCGACGGGAAGTTGATCCGCGAAAACGGCCGGTTCATCCCGAAGCCGCTCCAGGCCTTGAATCCGGAGCGTTTGAAGTAGCTGGAGTCGGCGCAGGAAACCGCCGCTTTCATCCAGCGGTGCATTCAGTTTTGATTTCCGCCGGAGCAAATCGGGTAACGAAGTCACCCCGCGGTTGGCCGCAACCGCGTAAACGAAAGGAGTCGCGCGGACGTCACCCGGAACCTCGGACCGCTTCTGCCCCTTCGTCTCTTTTCGTCTATTTCGTGGTTCCCATTCTCCGTTCAACTCTTCGATCTCCCAGCCGCGCCGATCCCCGTTCTTCCCAAGTTATTTCATCCGCAGATGACGCAGATCTCCGCAGATGAGCAGACCGCAACTCGCAGAAATCTGCGTTCATCTGCGCAATCTGCGGACGTTCTTTTTTGCGTAGGACTTTCCAGGCGCCCGCCAGGATCCATCGCGTCGTCAGTTGAGCGAGTCGGATGCGTTAGGTTTTGGTTTTCCGGGAATGGCTCCGGGTTTTCGCCGGACGCGGCCAGCTACAGGAGACGATGTTCCCCTGATCTTCCCCGTGTTCCTGGTGGAGTTTTGCTCCGACGAAGGCGGCGCGACGCTCCAGCAACTCCCAGCCAAAAAGCCGTTCCGCCGAGCCGCTGGCGGGCGGAGCAGAGTTGGCCGCGTCGTCTTCGATCTGCAAAGTGACGCCCGCTGCTTCCTCGACCACGGAGATCCGGATGCTCGTCAGACCCGGCCGCGGCAGAGCATGAATCAGCGCCGTCTGCGCGATGTGGTAAAGCTGCGCGGCGACGTCATTCGGGAGCACGAGATCCGGCGCACAATCCACCTCGCAGCGCACCGGACCGGAAACCTGGTCGCACAACTCGGAAAGCGCGAAACACAACCCGGTTTGTTCCAGCGCGGACGGACGAAGCCAATACACCAACTGCTGCAGTTCACCGGTGATTCCCTGGATCAAACCGGCGAGTTCCGCGATTTCGCCCGCTGCCTCCGGCGCTTTCTGGCTGACCTTCCGCTGCAGCACATGAGCGAGCATTTGCATCCCGCTGACGCTCTGGCAGACGGTGTCGTGCAAGGCCTGCGCCAGCCGATCTCGCTCCCGCTCGATTGCGGCGAGCACTTCTCCGGTTTGTTCCCGCTCGAGGTCGCCTGATTTCTTCCCCGCCATTTGGGCTAGCGCCGTGCCGGACTCGCTCGCCCGGCCTCCAGTTCGCCAGCTGCTTCTTCCAGCATCCCTTCGAGTTCCTGGGGATCAAACGGCTTGAGCAGATGATGCCGAAATCCGGCGGCCTTGCTCCGCGCACGATCCGCATTCATCCCGAAGCCGCTCATCGCGATCGCATAGACTGGTTGCGGAAAACGCGCCTGCGGCAGCAGATCCCAGCCGTCGCCGTCCGGAAGTCCGATGTCCGAGATCAAAACGTCGCACGTCACGCTCGGCGCGAGACGCAGCGCTTCCTCCATCGTCTTCGCAGACTGGACCTGGTGGCCGAGCTGCTCGAGATACATCCGGAGGTATTTGAGAGTGTCCGGATGATTTTCGACCACGAAGATCGAAAGGTGCCGCGGCTCAGCGGAAGTTTGCGCGGACTCGTTCATAAGATGGAGATCGACTGGCCTTGGAGCTTGCGCGCATCCCGCCGCGACGCTCCGGGTGTTTCCCGATGCGCGTTTCATCCCCGCTGCTTTTTCCCCATCTCGGCGGCCGGATCATCCCGAAGCGGCAGTTCCACGCGGAAAGTGGCTCCTTTCCCCGCGCCGGCGCTCTCCGCGCTGAGGCTGCCGCCGTGGCCGTCCACGGCAGCCTTGGAAATCGCCAGTCCCAGGCCGAGTCCGCCGAACTCCCGCGTCACCTCCTGGCTTCCCTGCGCGAACGCGGTGAAGATCCGCTCTTTTGCCTCCGGCTCGATGCCGATCCCGCTGTCCGTCACCTCGACGACGATGCGGTCGCCGCGGTTGTGCGTGGCAATCCGGATCGCGCCGCCTTCCGGAGTAAACTTCGAGGCGTTCTTGAGCAAATTCCAAAAGACCTGCTCCAGACGGCGTTCGTCGCCGATCATCCGGCACTCTGTCGCCTCCAGCTTGACCGCCAGCGGCTGGCCCTTTGCCTCCATGTCCGCGCGCGCAATCTCCACCGCGTGCCGCACCGCCGCGTGCACGTCGATCGGTTCCCGCACCAGCTCCAGCTTGCCGTGCGTGATCCGCGTGATGTCCAGCAAGTCGTCGATGAAGTGCGCCTCGAGCTGCACGTTGCGTTCGATCATCTCGACCGAGTCCGCCACCAGCGGCGGCAAACCCTTCTGCCGGGCGAGCATGCGTGCCGCCATGAGCACCGGCGTCAGCGGCGTGCGCAGCTCGTGCGAGAGGACCGCGAGGAAGTGATCCTTTGCCGCGCCGGCCGCTTCCGCCTCGGCACGGGCGCGCTCGGTTTCCTGGAGAGCTGCCCAGAGTTCTTCCCGGCTTTGCTCGATTGCTTCCTTGGCCCGCAGGCGCTCCGTTTCATCCCGGAAGATTTTCACGAAGCCGATCTCGGCGCTGCCGTCGCGGTCGCGCATCGCCATCATCACGCCGCTTCCCCAAAACCGGCTTCCATCCTTCCGGAGGTGCCAGCGTTCGTCGGCGGCTCGGCCTTCCGCCAGCGCGGCTTCGGCTTCCTTTTGCGCAGCGTCCTCCGCGCAGTCTTCCGGAGTAAAAATGATGTCGCCCGACTGACCGACCACCTCCTCGGCGGTGTAGCCGAGAATCGCCTGCGCACCGGGATTCCAGCTCGTGATCCGCCGGTTCAGATCCAGTGAGAAGATGGCGTAGTCGCTGGCGTTCTCCACGATCAGGCGGAGCTGTTCGCTCGACTCGCCGAGCGCACGTTCGGCGGCCTTCATCTCGGTGATGTCCTGCGCGATCCCCGCCACGCGGCGCACCGTGCCGGAGTCGTCGCGGATGGGGAAGCCGGTGTCGCGGATCCAGCGGATCGAGCCGTCGGTCGGGCAAATGATGCGGTAATCCACGATGACGGTTTCGCCCGCGCAGAGGCGCGGCATTCCGGATAAAACCCGCTCGCGATCTTCCGGATGAAGCATCTCCGCCCAGCGGCCGATGTTCCGCATCACATTCTCCCGCGGCTCGCCCCAGATGCCGTCGAAGGCCGGGCTCAGGTATTCCAGCCGAGAACCGTCCGCGGCAGCGATCCAGAGCACGTCGGTCGAGTTTTCCGCAAATTGCCGGAAGCGCGCTTCGCTTTCACCCAGTGCCGCGGAGGCTTCCTTCAGCTCCTGGATGTCCGTCGCCGTGCCAAACCACCCGGTGACGCGCCCCTCGGCGTCTCGCATCGGCACGTTGCGGCCGATGAACCAGCGATACGCGCCATCCGCCCCGCGCAGACGGTATTCCGTATCGAAAACCTCACCGACCGCCTGGGCCTGCAGCCAGCATTCCTTGGAAGCCGGCGCGTCGTCGGGATGCACGATCGCCTGCCAGCCCGGGCCAGCGGATTCCTCGAAGGATAGGCCGGTGAATTCATACCAGCGCTGGTTGAAATAGTTCGCCTCACCTTCCGCGTCGTTTGCCCAGATGATCTGCGGCACGGCATCGGCCAGCGTGCGCATCCGTTCCTCGCTCGTGCGCAGCGCGACGTCGGCGCGGTGGCGCTCGATGAATTCCGCGGCGGTCCAGGCCAGCATGTCCACCAGCCGCAGCTCGTGGTCGGTGGGGCGGTGCGGCTGGCGGAACTGCGTGCTCAGCACGCCGACGATGTCACCCGACCGGCTCGCCATCGGGGTGGATTGGGAAGCGCGGAGGCCCTCCGCACGGATGGCCTCGCCGGCCTCGGTGCCTTCCTCCAGGCTGGGGAAACCTCGCGTTTCTTCGATGATCAACCGCTGCCGTCGGACGCGCGCCACTTCGCACCCTGCCTCCAGCCCTTCGTAGCGGAAGTGCGAGATAAACGGGCTGTCGTCCGCGTAGCCGTGCCAGACAAACATCTCCAGCCGCTCGCCATCCGGGCTGAGCATCTGCACGCAGCCGCGATCCGTGCCGGTGAACTCGCAGGCCACGGCGAGCACTTCCTGGAGCGCCGCCTTAAGATCTTCCTGGGCCGCGAGCTTCGATTGCAGCTCGTAAAGACGGCGCACCCCAGCAAGGTCCGCCGCGACTCGCGCTTCGCTTTCGCGCAGCACCTCTTCCGCATGCTTCCGATCCGTGATGTCGCTGAAGACGACCGCCACCTGCCGGCTCTCCGCGCCACCGACGCGGAAGGCGTAGCCGTCATACCAGCGGCCTCCGAGCCCGCTGACCCGCCCATCGAAGCGCCCGCTGACGCCCGTGAGAGCGACGCGGCCATACACCTCGATCCAGCTTTCCTCGATCTCCGGAATCAGCTCCCGCACTCGCTTACCCGTGACATCCGCGAGGCCGGTCAGCTTCTCGAACGCCGGATTGCTTTCCAGCAAGCGGTAGTCGATCGGCCGCTGCTCCGCGTCGAAGATCACCTCCATGACGTAGTAGGCCTCGTCCATCGAGTTGAACAGCGTGCGGAACTTCTCTTCGCTCACGCGCAATTCGTCCTCCGCCGTTTTCCTCCGCGTGATGTCCACGAAGGTCGCCACCACCCCGCCGATGCGATCGTCCGCAGTCCGGTACGGCGCGATCCGCGACAGCAGCCAGGCTCCATCGCGGCCGTGCAGTTGCACCTCGCGGTCGATCGGCTGGAGGTTCTCCAGGACTTTCTCCGCATCCGCGAGCAAGCCGTCGTAGGCGAGCTTCGTCGTGATGTCGGCGATCGGCCGGCCGACGTCCGCGGGGATGAGATTGAAAATCTTCTGCGCGCTCGGCGTGAAGCGATCGATCCGCAACTGGCGGTCGAGGAAGATCGTCCCGATGTCCGTCGAGGCCATCAGGTTGGTCAAGTCGGCGTTCGTCCGGCTGAGCTCCTCGACATTGCTCTTGAGCTCGTTGTTCACCGTCACGAGCTCCTCATTCACCGACTGCAATTCCTCCTTGCTCGTCTCCAGTTCCTCCGTGGCGGAACGCATCTCCTCGTTCATCGCCTGGAGCTCTTCGTTCGAGGCCTTCAGCTCCTCGCTCGAGACTTCGTACTGCTCGGAGAGTTCGGCGAACTGTCGCTTCAGGCTATCGACCTCCGCCTGGAGATCGTTGGTGAGCGCATCGGACGCGGTCGCCGCGGCCGTCACGGGCGGGTGGTTTGAGACGTGCGCATCTTCCGCTTTCGCGAAGGTGACGAGGTAAAAGCCCTGGTCAAGGTAGTCGGCTTTGATCGGCCGGACGTTCAGCGTGATGACCTCGGGGCTGCCATCTGTCGCCACGGTGACCGGCGCGGCGTTGACCGACTGCTTCGTCTGCCCCGCGCGGAAGAGCGCCGTGCGCAGCTCCAGCCGCAGCGCCGGATGAATCACCTTCGGCAGATTCGCGGTCGGCTCGCCGCCGGAGAAATGCAGGTAACGCCCCGCATGCTCCGAGAGATGCACGATGTCGTAAGTCTCATTCACCACGACAGAAGCCGGCGCATATTGCTCGAGCAGCTTCAGGTGCAGCTCGCCAAACAACATCGAGCGACGATCCTGGCCCGCCTGATTCGACTCCCGCGTCTCGGTTCCAGCGCCATCGGCCATGACCGAGGTCAGCGGCGGCAGCGCGCGCGAACGCAGTGCGAGATTCGTCCGGGCTTGATCCTCCATCCGCCGCGGCACCATCGGCACCCTCCAGGTCGGGCGCGGCACCGAGCGGCGCACGTAGAGGCGGTGCTTGGCGTCCACCGGGGCAAAGAGCGGTAGCGCGGCGCTGGTATTCTCCGAGCCGCCGATGAACATGAGGGCGCCCGAGCGCAGCGCGAAATGCGCGACATCGAAGACCTGCTGCTGGGCTTTCGGCGTCAGGTAGATCAGCAAGTTGCGGCAGGAGACGAGATCGAGGTTTGAGAAGGGCGCGTCGCTGAGCAGATTGTGCGCGGCAAAGAGCACCTTCTCCCGCAAGCTCTTCCGCACCCGGTAACGCCCGTGATCCTGCGCGAAGAAACGGCGAATGCGCTCCGGCGAGACGTCCGCCTCGATCGTGCTCGGGTATAATCCGGAGCGCGCGCTGTGGATTGCCTGCGCATCGATGTCGGTCGCGAACACCTGAATCGTGGGCGGGTTCTCGAGTCGCTCGGCATGCTCCGCGAGCAGGATCGCGATTGAATACGCTTCTTCACCCGTGGCACAGCCCGCCACCCAGACACGGACCTGGTCTTCCGTCCGCTTCCCGGCGAAGAGCTGCGGGATGTGTGCTTCCAGCGTCGCGAACGCCGCCTGATCGCGGAAGAAATGCGTCACCCCAATCAGCAAATCCTGCAGCAGCTCGGGTGATTCCGCCGGGTGTTGCCGCATGAAGTCGAGGTACTCGGGAATGGCCTCGATGGAATTCACCTGCATCCGCCGGGCGATCCGGCGCAGAATCGTCGCCCGCTTGTAATGCGTGAAATCGTGTCCGGTCTGCCGGCGCAGAATCGTCAGCACCTCGCCCAGCGCCGATTCGTGGCTTTGGTCGCGGGTTTCGTCGGAAACGGTCTCGCCACCCGGAGCTTCCCGCACCTTTTGGTCTGGCCCCGTCGCCTCCAGGATCTCCGGCGGCAACATCATCGCGTGTTCGTTCCGGACGAACTCCAGCAGTCGCGGCGCCAGCTCCGCGACCGGCAGCACCCAATCCACCGCGCCGGTCGCGATCGCCGTCACCGGCATGCTCGGGTATTCCGCTTCCTTCGGATCCTGCGCAATCGTGATGCCGCCCTGCGCGCGCACGTGCTTCAGCCCGATCACGCCATCCGAGTCCGTCCCGGAAAGAATCACGCCGACGGAGCGTTGCCCGAACGACTGCGCAAGCGTGCGGAAGAAAAGATCGATGGTTACCCGCCGGCCGAGCGCCTGCTGCGGCTCGACCAGGTCGAGCATGCTGTCGGTGAAGGTCAGCTGCGTGTGGGGCGGGATGACGTAAACGTGGTTCGGCCGGACCTTCACCGGCGCACTGACCTGCAGCACCGGCATCGCCGTTTTCGTCTGGAGAATGTTCGCCAGACGGCTCTCGTGTTCGGGCGAGAGATGCATCACCACCACGAAGGCCAGCCCGCTATCCGGCGGCATGTCGCTGAAGAACTGCTGCAGCACGGCGATCCCGCCCGCCGAGGCGCCGAGGCCGACTACCGCGGCGGGCTCGCTGGCGTCGCGCCGTTTCTGCGCGCCGCCGCGCGCATTGTCGCTCGTCTCGTCAGTCGCGGCGGGATCGAGGATTTCGGCGGGAGTTTCGGTCTGGTCGGACATGCGGGCACCGGCATTGGGGAATGCCCGGCCCGGAGACTACTACGGAAGGAGACGATTTCCATCGAAAAGGCCGCGGTGGCGACATTTCGCTTTGTCTCACCGATCGTGCCGCAGTAAGCCTTCACCGCGGAGCCCGCTCAGGTTCCGCCCATCCCCTGCAATGATGCTTCACCTTCGCCTCTCCGTATGAGTGCCACCGGCGCGCAGAATGAGGGCACAGATCGGCCCGGGTCCTCCGCGGATAACCCAACCGTCCCGCTCATCACGCACGCGAGCGAAACTGAGGAACGCATGGCGGCCGATCGCCGCGGCCGGGAGATCCGCAAAACCGGCAAGCGCTCGACGCCGCTCCCGCCGGAACACTCGGACCCGCGCATCATCAATGCCGCCGTCGCGGCGCTCTGCGAGGCCGTCCGCGATTACGCCATTTTCTTCCTGAATCCGCACGGCGTCATCATCTACTGGGGAATGGGCGCGCACCTGATGAAGTGGTGGACGAAGGAAGAGGCGGAAGGCGCGCACCTGCGGTTGCTTTATCCCGAAGGCGGGAGTGAAGACGGGACCGCGGAAGAGCATCTGCGCGACGCCGCGGCCGCCGGCGAATCGGTCACGGAAGGACAGCGCGTCCGGCGCGGTGGTTCCACCTTTTGGGCGAAGATCGCGCTGACTGCGCTCTACGATCCGCAGGGAACGCTCCTCGGCTTCGCCAAAGTGACGCAAGATCTCTCCCAACGCCGCGCCACCGAAGCGGCGGTCGCCCTGGCGCACGAAGCGCAAAGCACCCGCGAAGCCGCCTTGAAGACCGCGGAAGAAGCGGAGGCCGCGCGGAAGGAAGCCGAAGAAGCGCGGCAACGTGCTGAAACCATGCGCGAGCGCGCCGAGCAAGCCGCCGATTTCGCCCGCCAGCAGCACGAACTCGCGCAGGCCCGGATCACCACCGAGCTCGAGCCCGCGCTCGCGGCGGAACAGGCGCAACGCGCCGCACTCGGGGCGGAAGTGGATGCCTACGTGCAGCTGTTCGCGCACCGCGAGGGCGAAGAGGAGCAAGGCAAAGCGAAAAAATAACGCTCCGGGAGCCGCAGCCGCGCTGCGGAGCTTTGATCCGGACCTTCTGAGCCCAATGAACTCACGACGCGATCACTCGCCGAAGCTCGGCGGCTTTCCCCCGGTGCCGCACGGCATCCGCGGTCATTTGCGTGTGCGCCTCGGTTTCCCGGTGCGCCGCGGCGTCTTCCGCCAGGTGATCCGCCAGCGCGGCGCGCTCCTCGAGCAGGCGGATTGCCGCCCAGAGCGTGCGCTCGATGGTGTCGCTCTGTTCTTCCAGAAAGCCCGCGGCCGAGTAGGCGTGGCCGACGCGGCAGTGAAACTCGACGAGCGGACCCTGGCGGGTTTCCCAGATTGTTCCGGAACAATCCGGGCACGCCCACGGGACGATGACGCCCTGGTCGTTGCCGGCAGGCTGATTGGTTGCGGGGAATGGATCTGCGCTCATGGGAGTTGGATTCGTCCGGAGGTTAGTTGCAGCAAAAGCGCTGGAAGCTCGCCGGGCGTCGGGGTGTAATCCGCCGAAACCCGCTGGAAGACCGCGCTCGAATCCGTGGCCACCAGCTCCGCGCCCGCGGCGTGGGGAACAACGACCGTTCCGCCGCTCTCCTTCATCTTCCACAAGCCGCCGAGTCCGTCGGTGATTTGCCCCGAAAGTCCGCCGAGCGCGACACCGATCGCGCGCGTTCCCCAGTCGTGCGCCGCGGTGCGGAAGAGTGGATCGAGCGCCGGTCGATGCCCGTTTTCCTTTGGCCCAAAAACGACCCGCACCCGATTTCCCTGCACCAGCAAATGACGATCGATCGGCCCGAGCAAGACACGGCCGGCGGTGAGTTGCTCCTCGTCGCGGGCAAAAGCGCACGGCAACAACGACCGCTCCCCAAAAACGCGGAGCGCTGCTGCGCTCCAGCCGGGGCTCACGGAGTGTAGCGCGACGAGCACGGTGGCGGGAAAATCCGCGGGGAGCGCCGCGAGCAGATCCGCGAGTGCGCCGAGTTCCATTCCTCCCGCACCGACTGCGATAACCGCTTCTGGAGCCGACGCACCGTTCGTTCCGCCGCCGTTCATCTGGTGCCGCCCACTCTTGCGCTCGCTCCTTCCGCTCAGGCCGCCGAAGCCAGCGAGTCCGTCTCGAACATGTCGCAGACTTGCCCGGAATCGGTTCGCTTGATCAGAAACCGCGTGCGCCCATCCGACAGCTCACGGATCAGCAACGTGAGGCAGCGTGGCTCCAGTTCTTCCCGAGTCAGGCGCCGCACCTGCCCTTCAAAGAATTCCTCCGAGATCAATCCCGCGCGCCGGTGTCGGTCCGCCTGGGAAAGAACGATGTGCACGATTTCGGGGATCTTTGGATGTTTGAGCGGAGCGTTCATGGGGAGAAAATGACAGGCCACGTTACGAACAACGCGCTCCGGCGGTATCGGAGTTCTGCCTGCTCGGAGCCTCGCGGAATGCAGAAGCAACTCGATCCGAAGAACCGCTTCGCCGGAGGAATCGACCTAAACTGCGGGTCCAGTTCGCCGCTTGCTTTCGATTGAGAGGCAAGATGATTCCCGAAACTTCCTTCGCCGAGACATCGAACGAGACCAGCGGATCTGCTCCTTCCGCCAGCGGGAGTCGGATTCTGATTGTGGATGATCACCCGGTCTTCCGGCGTGGACTGGCCGGCTTGCTCGTGGAGGAGTTGGGCTATTCGGTTTGCGGAGAAGCAGACACTTCCCGGCAGGCTTTGGACGCAATGCGGCGCCTCCAGCCAGACGTCGCGCTGGTGGATATCTCCATGCCGGGAGCAAATGGAATCGAGCTGATCAAGCTGATGAGCGCGGAGCAGCCGAAGCTGATCATCGTGATGCTGTCGCTCCACCAGGAATCCGTATATGCGCTGCGAGCGCTGCGGGCTGGAGCAAAAGGTTACGTGATGAAGGCGCACGCCATGGAGGTTTTGCCGGAGGCGCTGAAAAAGGTGCTGAACGGCGGCATTTACATCAGTCCTTCGTTCACGGAACGGCTGATCTCCCGCGCGGCACAAGCGCTGGAGAGCGGGCGCGGTTCAGCCGTGGATCAGCTTTCGCCGCGGGAACTGGAAGTCTTCCGCCTGATCGGCCAAGGCTTCGGGACTCGGGAAGCTTCCGAGCGGCTCGGGCTGAGCATCAAGACGATCGAAACTCATCGGGCGCACATCAAGGAGAAGCTCGGGATCAAGGACTCGAACGAGGTGATTCGGTTTGCGATCGAGTGGATGGGACAACAGCTTTCGCCCGCGACTTCGCCGGCTTAAGGCGGTCGCTCCGGCCGGCTGGAGCAAACGCGATTTTCACCGTCTCCGGAGCCTTCCCCTTCTCTCCGGGCGCAGCCGGACATGAAAGGCAGGCCGTTCGGGTGCAGGATGTTCGAATCATCCTCAATGAACCGAACCCCCTACGACTCTGCGGTGCAGGAACTCCGCGCGCTGGAAGACAGGCTGACCGCCGGAGTGAGCACCGCCCGCGCACTCGCTTACATCAAAGCCCGCCGGGCGGAAATCGCCGACGAACTCGCGCGGAAGAAACTCGGGCAGATCGGCGACTTCCTCGCGGAAAGCCGGAAGATCGACTACGCCATCGCCCAGACCCGCGCGGCGCTGGCTGAGCTGCAGCAGGAAACTTCCAGCACCTGGCTGGAGGCGTCGGCTTAGAGCGGAAGCGAGCGGAGATGCGGAAGAAGCGGGCGTTTCCTCCGCGCGTCCGCGGTCCTGCGGATTTGGTTTTGCTGGAAGACGTGGCCTGGCCCGGATGCGCGGCGGTTTGCCGGCGCATGGAAGTGACGTGAGCTGATTCGCCCCAGGCGGAGGTTTGTCCCGAGTCGGTTTGACTGTTCAAGTTCCGGCTTTCGCTCGGCGTCTTCCCTGCGCATCTTCCACGCCCGTGCCGCCGCTCAGATCTCCCCGCAAAAAGCCAAATCGTCCCGGCGCCAAACGCAGCCAACTGCTGAGACAACGCTGGGTCTGGGTCAGCGTGCTGGCGGTGCTCAGCCTGATGCTCGGGGTTTGCCTCGTGTATGGATTTTGGGCGTCCAGCTTCGACCTGAATCAGGTGAAGGAAATGTCCGAGCGCTCCTCCGTGCTCGATCTGGACGGTAAGGTTTATTCCCGACTCCAGGGCGAAAACCGCGTCACCGTGAAGCTCGCGGAAGTTTCCCCAGACTTCGTCAATGCGCTGCTCACCCGCGAGGACACCCGCTTTTACCAGCATCACGGAGTCGATCCCATCGGCATCGTCCGCGCGGTTTTGCGCAATGCTGGGCGCGGCTCGGCTCGCGAAGGCGCCAGCACTTTGACCCAACAGCTCGCGCGCAATTCCTTCCCGCTCGGCGGCAAAAACCTGCACCGCAAACTGCTCGAGGCGTTCGTCGCGCTGCGGATGGAACTGCAGTTCAGCAAAGAGGAAATCCTGGAGGCTTACATGAACCGGATTTACTTCGGCTCCGGCGTTTACGGGATCGAAACGGCGAGTCTCACCTACTTCGGCAAGCCAGCGAAGAACTTGAAACTCGGGGAAGCCGCGATGGTCGCCGGAATCATCCGCGCGCCGACTTACTTCTCGCCGTTCCGGAACCTCAAAGGCGCTTCGCAGCAGCGGAACCAGGTGCTCGATCGCATGCTGAAGCTGGAAAAGATCAAGCCGGAGCAAGCCGAAGCCGCGCGCGCGACGCCGCTGGTTTTGGCAAAGCGGCGGACCATTTCCACTCAGGAAAACTACGCGATGGATGCCGTCCGCCGGGAACTCGATCTCCTCCTCACGGACGATCAGCGCGGCGATGGCGGGCTGAAGATTTACACCACGATCGATCCCGCGCTCCAGCGCACCGCGCAAGCCGCGCTCGACAGCGAGCTGGGGAAGATCGAGCAAAAACCCGGCTACAAACATCCGCGCCGCGCTGACTTCACGGCGGAAGCAAAAGCTCAGCAACTCAACACGCCGTATCTCCAGGGTTCGTTGGTGGTGATCGACAACAAAAGCGGCGGCATCCGCGCGTTGGTCGGCGGCCGCGACTTCACGGAAAGTCCTTACAACCGCGCGATCCAGCCGGAAGCCGCGCGTCAGGTTGGCTCGACCTTCAAGCCGTTTATCTATGCGGCTGCTTTCCAGAAAGGAATGCTCCCCGGCACGGCGATCAGCGACAACCAGATCGCGCCCGGCGAAATCCGCCAGGCGGCGAATTGGACTCCGGACAACAGCGATGGGACTTACAAGGGAATGATGCGTGCGGAAGAAGGGCTGATTCTTTCCCGGAACACCATGAGCGTCCGCGTGGGCGAACGCGCCGGCCTGGATGAAGTCGCCAAGCTCGCGCAGACCTGTGGAATCGACGGTATTCCGCGGCAGCCGGGAGTTTATCTGGGAACCTTCGAGCAAACCGTTGCCGACCTGACGGCCGCCTACACGGTCTTCCCCAATGGCGGCGTGCGCCGGCAAAGTTACATCATCGAGCGGATCGACGACGCGGACGGCGAGACGATCTACCGCGCTGCGCACATCGAAACGCGCGCGCTCGATGCCGGCGTCGCCTGGATGACTTCGCAGGCGATGCAAAAAACGATGGAGCGCGGCACCGGCGCGACCGCGAAGTCGCTCGGCTTCAGCAAACCGTCCGGAGGAAAAACGGGGACGACGAACGACTTCCGGGATGCGTGGTTTGTCGGCTACACCAGCGCGCTGACCTGCGGCGTTTGGGTGGGATTGGATCAGCCGGAGACGATCATGAGCCGCGGCTACGGATCGACGCTCGCGCTGCCGGTTTGGGTGGATGTGATGAACTCCGCTTCGCAGCAGCGCTATCCGTCGCAGCCGTTGCGTTCACCGGTGCCACTCCAGCGCGCCTCGGTTTGTTCCGTCTCAAACGAGCTGGCGACGACCGGCTGCGAACGTGCGGGCGCGGCTTACAGCATGGAACTTCCCGAATCGCGGATTCCCGCCGATCTCTGCGGGATGCACCGCGGCGGCGCCCTGGCGGAAGGTCAGCGTGCGCCGCAAAACCAGCCGCGGCGGACGGCTCCGCAAAGCATCTTCCGCTCGTTCAAGCGATTCTTCGGCGGCAACTGAACGCTTGCTCCGGAAGAGCGGTTGGATTGGAGCGGGATGGAGAGCATCGCGCCGTCGATGCCGTGGTTGGAGCTTCGTTGGAGCCTCATCAAACCCGCGATGATCTTTCCTCCCCATGCCTTTGAAGCCTGATCGATGCCTCATCTGAGCCGCGGAAGCGACGGCGCGCTTCCCTCCACGCTAAACCGAAGGGTTGGTTCCGCAGCCATCGATCAATTCGGACCTCTTCGAATCCCTCTCAGGGTTCTTTATCCGGAGCGTGGCAGCATTCCAGCTAAGGAAGGGAGCACCCCATGAAAACGCTCCCTGCTTCCTCCTGCGACTTGCTCCCCACGCTTTCCCCAGCGCGTGTCCGCCTCTTCCTCACGCTCTTTGTCCAACCCGAACGCCACCGCCGCAGTCGACACTGCGCCCGGCGCCCGTAGAGTTTTCCGCCCGCGGCGAGACCGGGTGGCGCGCATTTTGTCCGCGAGCTATAAGCACGCGTGCTCTTCCGCTACTTCCGCGAACTCACCGGACCTCGTCTCATCCTTTGGTTCTACGCGATCTGGTATGCCGTCGTCGCGGTGCGTTGCTTCGATCCCAGCCCGGCGCTTTGGCTGACTTCCCTCGGACTCAGCGCGGTGATTGGCTTCGCGCTCCTGCTCAGCACGCGAGCTTCGATCGGCCCCGCAAAGATGGATCGCTGGGGCATCTTCCGGCTCTTCCTGATGCCGTTCTGCGTCTCCAGCTTCGCCGCCCTGGTCAAAGGCCACGGCTTCATCCTGATCTTCTCCCCACACTCCAGCGACACCCTCCTCGCTCTGGCGCTGTGCGGAGCACTTGCCGCGTTCGTGCGGATCGTGAAGAAACCGCGATCGCGGCGCGGAGCATGACACCGCTAGGAACCGTAATTTGCAACAGCTTCCGCCGCTGTACAACTTACTTCCCCCGCACCTCCTGAAGAGTCTTCTTAAACTCCTCATCGCTGAGAGTGTGCAAGCCTTCCGGATCGCCTCGATAGAGCTTTGCTCCCGACCAATCGACATCCTCTAACTCCTTCCGGAAGACAAATGAATGCTGGTAAACGCTCTCGAAACCCCAATCGACCAAAAGCGAAACGGAGACTGCAAGCTAGTCGCAGGAATTTCGTCGAACGAAATGTATTTCTTGAATATCGATGATCTTCTTCGCCTGCAATCGCGTTAGCAGCAGGGCCTCAGCGGACTTCGGGAGTTCGATCCCGGTGTGTTTCAATCGGTAGTCGTCCAGTGATCTTTCATGTGAACGCGCGGCTTTACGCTGCGCGTCACTCGGGCTCGTCTGCGCCTTAGCGGCAGCGCAAAATAGATCTAGACCTAGGAGAAAGCTGAAAACGAGGCACCGATTCATTTCAACGGTGTTCGAACGCCCAGATTTCAAACTCCTCGGCAGTGAGCCAACGCGCAGGGTCCGGATCGGCTAGTCGCAGCAACTCGCTCCTGATACTCCGGATCTGCGGCGTGATGAAGATGGAACAGAAACGCCGTCAGCTCCCCTTGCTCCTCAGGAGAAAGGGAGGCAATGCCCCACTTTATTTCTTCAACATTCACAGCCCTGAAAATACCGGGACTCCATGTTTGAGCAAGCGCCGGCACCTGCGGCGGACAAAGAGGGTGTGATTGGAAGCGGTGCCGGGATTAAGTCGCGGCACAAAGAGATCGACGGGTGACGCGGAAGCAGTCGGTCCGGGGAGCCTACGCGTCTCGCGTGGTGGTCGCCGGCGTCCCGCCGCGACGAACTTCCACGCACCTCCCGCCTTTTCGACCGCCTCACCTCCCGGGATGCCAGTCGGGGCGCGGCGGCAGGCAGTCAGGCTCAAAACCTCCCGCCTCTCCAACGCATCAACTCGCCGGATGCCCTCCTGAAGTTCGCGTGGGCGGGAAGCCCGCGCCACCACGCGAGACGCGTGGCTCCCCGGAATCAGCCTCGCCCCTCGAGCAAACTCACTGTTCATCAACCCTCACGAGAAACTGCCATCTGCTCCCTCGCTGTTGGCGGCACAATCCCAAGCTGGTGCCCGCACCAGGGTCGCAAAAGATCACCGGCTGCTCCTGCGCCGCTCAGAAATCAAACTGATCGATGTTCTCTTTGTTGAAGATGAACGGCTTGCCGAGGACGATGTTGTCGCCTTGCACCTGGAGTTCGCCCAGGCGACCGGCGTTGTATTTCCCGGCGCCGGCGACCAGCGCACCTTTCGCCACGTCGGCGGCCGCGCGGATCGTCAGGTAGCCGAGATCCGTGGTTTTCCAGAGCACGACGCTCTGCGTGACGTCCTGCTTGATGTAGCTGCGATTTTCGCTCGGAAGACCGAGGCCGATCACTTTCACCGCACCGACTTTGCCGGCCTGCTTGACCGCTTCGGCCGCGCCTGGAACCGCTGGGGAGCAAATCGCCATGATCAGTTTCAAGTTCGGGTAAGCGCCGAGCAGGTTCGTCGCTTCGGCTTGCGCCTTGTCCTTCAAATCGTCGCACGGCTTGGTGTCCACGAGCTTCATCTTCGGGAACTTTTCCTTCAGTCGCGCTTCGATGTGCTTGCGCCATTCGTTCATGTTTGCCGCCGTGAGAGAAGCCGTGATGATCGCGAATTCCCCTTCCTCGCCCGTCAGGCGCGCGGCTTCGTCCATCAAAGTGTGGCCGATGCCTTCGGGCGTCGCCTGGTTCACGAAAAAGTCCCGCGCGTCGGTGTTCGCGTCGGAGTCGTAAGTCACGACCTTGATCCCTTTATCGCGCGCCTTTTTCAGCGCGGTCGAGATGCCTTCCTTGTTCTCGCAAGCTGCTGCGATCACGTCCACGCCGAGCGTGATCCAGTTATCAATGATCTCGTTCTGCTTCGCTGGATCGGGCTCGGTCGGTCCGTCGAAAAGCAGCTCCGCGCCCAGCTCTTTCGCCGCTTCATCCGCGCCTTGTTTGCAGGAGATAAAATACGCGTTGCCTTTGCTTTTCGGCATCAGCGCGATGGTCAGTTTGTCGCCGCCGGAACCGGCGCCGCCGGCGGTGTCGTGGCGTTTGCAGGCAGTCAGCGCGAGCGCCGCGACGGTGAGGAGAGAGAATGCGGGATGCAGTTTCATGAGGGGATGATTTTAGGTGGGGAAAGAGTTCGAGGCGTGCGCCGCAGCCGCGCCCAAAGCATCGGCAGAGCGCTGGCGGCAAGCGCGCCGAGCAGCAGCGCGCCGGTCAGCATGCCGGCGACTTCGCGCGGCTGGCGAGCATGAACGAGCCCATTGCTCAAAACGGCGATCGCCGCCACGCCCAGCAAAGTGCCGTGCACCGAACCGACGCCGCCGAAAATGCTCGTTCCGCCGAGGACCACGGCGGTGATCGCGAAGAGCTCGTAGCCCGTGCCGGCGTCCGCTTTCGCCTGACCGAGCCGCGCGGTGTAAACAATCGCCGCCAGCGCCGCGATGGCTCCGGCGAGGACGTAAACAAACGCGATCCGCCGCGCGACCGGCAGGCCGGCGTAACGCGCGCCTTCCGGAGCAAAACCGATGGCACGGAAGGACCGGCCGAAAGTCGTGCGATGCACCAGCAGCCAAATCGCCAGCGCCATCAGGAAGAAAATCCAGGCCTGCGTCGGAAGACCGAGCCAGCGCTCCTGCCCAAGGAAGAGAAACGAAGCGGGGAAATTCGTGAAGGTGTCCGCGCCGCGGGTGATCGCTTCCGCCAGCCCGCGGAAGAGCGAATACGTGCCGAGCGTCACGATCAGTGGCGGCAGCCGCAGCCCCGCGATCAGCCCGGCATTCAACCCGCCCGCCGCTGCTCCGATCGCCAGCGTGCAGATCGCCGCGAGCACTGGCGGCATTCCAGCATCACGCCACATTTTCCCAAAAAGCACCGCGCACAAACCCAGCAGCGACCCGACCGAAAGATCGATCCCGCCGGTCAGGATGATCGGCGTCATGATCAGCGCGAGCAGGCCGATTTCCACCGTGTGGCGCAGGATGTCGAAGGTGTTATCCAGCGAACCGAACCGGCACCCGACGGAGTCGAAGTAAAACCATTCCAGCGCGAGCAGGATCAGCAGAATGCTTTCGTGCCTGAGCAGCATCGCGCGCCAGCCGGCGGCGGAGTTTCCGGTGGCGCTCATGAAAGGCCGCCCTCCTTCCGCGTCCGCAGTCCATCCGCGATTACCGCGAGCAGGATGATTGCGCCGTGAATCGCTTTTTCCCAGTAGGCTTCGATGCGGAGATAAGTCAGCGCCGGATTGATACAGGCAAGCAGCAAGAGCCCAAGCAAAACGCCCCAAAGCGTTCCGCGTCCACCTGACACCGCGACGCCTCCGACTACCGCCGCGGCGATGGCTTTTAGCTCAAGACCGGAGCCGGATTTCGGATCGACTTGCGGAGATTGCACGATGTTCATCAGCGCCGCGAGTCCGGTCAGAGCGCCCATGAAAACGAAAACGCTAAATGTGGTGAGCTGCGGCCGGATTCCCGCGAGTCGCGCTGCTTCCGCATCGGAACCAACGGCATATACAAACCGCCCGGCGGCGAGGTGTTTCATCGCCAAAGCCAGGCCGACGAGCAGCAGCACGGCTCCGATCATCAGCGTCGCCTGACCCGCGGCCTGGCTGGCGCCAAACCATTGCACGCCGTCCGGAAGATTCACGAATTGTCCCTGGCGCTGCCAACGCAAGCCTTCCCGCAAGATCACCATCGTCGCCAGCGTCACCACGATCGACGGCAGCCGCAAACCGGCGATCAGCGCGCCATTGATGGCGCCTTGCGCGGCGCCCGCGGCGATCGACGCCAGCAGCACCAGGCCGAGCGGCATTCCCGATGCGGAAAGCAGCCCCGCGCAGACGCTGCAGACGGCGAATTGCGAGCCAATCGAGATATCGATCTGGCGGCAGATAATCACAAGCGCCGCGCCGCAGGCGCAGACCAGCACCGGCGCTTCCCGCGCCAGCCGCGAACGCATCGGTTGCCAATCGAAGAAGCTCGGCGCCAGGACCGCCAGCACGAGGAGCAAAACGCCGAGCACTGCCGCGATCGAAAGCTCCCGCGAAAACTTCCCCACGTTACGCCGCCTCCTTCGCTGGCTGGCCGAGCGCCATGGTCATGACCGAATGCGCATCGGCGCCGCCAGGGAGCTTCCCCGCCACCAAGCCGGCGCGCATCACTACGATCCGGTCGCTCATTCCGAGCACCTCCGGAAGATCGCTGGAAATCATCAGCACCGCCAAACCCTCCGCGGCGAGTCTCCGGATGATCCGGTGAATCTCCGCTTTTGCGCCGACATCCACGCCTTGAGTCGGCTCGTCCAAAATGAGCAGCTTCGGCTTCGTCGCGAGCCAGCGAGCCAGCGCGACTTTTTGCTGGTTGCCTCCGGAAAGCGAGCCGCCCGGCGCGTCCGGTCCGGAAGTTTTCACCGCCAGATCCGAGATGTAACCGAGCGCCAACGCCCTCTCCGCCGAGTTGCGCAGCCAGGTTCCGGGGAAGAGTTCCGGATGAATCGCCATCGTCATGTTGGCGGCGATCGGCATTTCCAGAATGACGCCGTGGCGCCGCCGATCTTCCGGAACATAAGCGATCCCCTGCTCGACCGCCGAACTCGGCGATCGCAGCTCCACGCGTTTTCCCTCCAGCCAGATCTCGCCGGAATCCGCGGGCGCCAGGCCGAAGAGCACGCGCGCCAGTTCGGTTCTTCCCGCACCCACCAAACCCGCGAGCCCAACGATCTCCCCCGCGCGCACCTCAAGACTCACATCTTGCACTCCGCTCGCCCGGCAGCTGACTCCCCGCAGGGACAACACGACTTCGCGTGGAGCGCCTTGTGCCGGCGGATAAATCGACGCGACTTCGCGCCCGACCATCATCTGAATCAAGGACGCTTCGTTGATCGCATCGAGCGGATTGGTCCCGACACTTTCCCCATCGCGCAAGACGGTGACGCGATCCGCCAGCGCGAAGATTTCCTCCAGACGATGCGAGATGTAGATCACGCCCACGCCTTGCTTCCGCAGCTCGCGCACTACGGCGAAAAGCAGATGTTGCTCCTTTTGCGTCAGGGAAGCCGTGGGCTCATCCATGATCACAATGCGCGCGCCTGCTCCGAGCGCGCAGGCGATCTCCACGAGTTGCTGCTCCGGCATGGAAAGCTGGCGCACCTCCGCCTCCGGCTCGATGGCAGCGCCGATCTGCTGGAGCAAAGCGGCG
>DASVRR010000159.1:0-8064 GCA_036388515.1 Chthoniobacteraceae bacterium
TGTGGATCTGACGGTCGTGGTAATTGGCGCCGCGATCTTCCAGAGCCGGGATTTCAAATCGTAGCCGGAACCTTCCGGCCAAGTCCGCCGCGGAAGAGGTGAGGCTGCTGCGCGCGCTGCCCACCGACGAGATCCCGCGCGAAATTCGGCCAGCTCCCGCGGAAGCGGCGGGCCTCCTGCTCGCAATGGATTCCGGAAGAAGCCGTCGCATTGCAGCAACTTTGTCGCGCGCAGATTTGCGGGAACGGAGCCGGTGGCACCGCGGCTGCTTGGCTCGTCAGCCAAATCCAGACCGTGAGCGGACTCTCCCGCTCGATTTCTTCCCCATTTCTTCGATGCCTCGCCCAGCAAAACCCATCGTTCACTTTGCCCTCGCGTTCGTGCTCAGCGCCACGAGCCTCAGCCGCCCCGTGTCGGAAACCTTCGCCCCACTTGCGGAAGAAACGGCCGGGCCGTGGAACCGGGCGATCGCCTTTACGCTGGAAGCACGATCCGTCGAGCGCGACGCCGCGTTGGGGATGCACGTCGTCCGGCCGATCTTCCACAGCCGCGACTCGGCGGTGCTGGCGGAGGTTTACGGTTGGGAAGGGGAAGGCGAACTCGGACTGGTCGGCGGCGGATTGGTGTACCGTCGAGATCTCGGCGGGCGCAGCAGCTTCGAATCCAGCGTCTTTTTCGACGGCATCCGGAGCACGGATGGCTTTGCATATCCGCAACTCGGAGCCGGCGTCGCCTACAGTCCGGACCGCTGGATTGCGCTGCGCGCCAATGGCTACCTGCCGCTCCGGGGAAAAGATTCGCGGCGCCACGGAACCGAGCATTGGAGCGAAACCTCCGGAAGCGGCGCGGATCGGCGCGAGGTAAGTTTTTCCCGTGAACTCCGGAGCGAGCGCGCACCGATGCGCGGCTTCGAGGTGGAAGCAGAACTGCGCCTTCCGGAACCGCCGCGCGGGATCGATCCACGGATTGCCGTCGGCTACGCCTATCGCGAGGCGGAAGATCGGCCGGAAGTTTATGCCGGCTTGACCGCACGCGCGGAGTTGCGTTTTGCCCGGCATTGGGCGGCAGAAATCGAGTGGCGGGATGACGCGCACGGCGCGGATCAGGAATGGCGCGCTGGCGTTCGCTTCCAGATGCTTTTCGGTGGAACCGCGGAGCGCCTGGCGGTGAATGACGGCGGCAAAACCGGCGACGGCAAAGGCTACCTTCCGGCAGACTCTTCCGGCGGCGCGGCTTCCTCCGCAGCTGGATCCGATGCACGCTCGGAGGAACGTTTTCTGCCGGTGCGGCGTTTTCCCTGGCCGACGATGGCGCGTGGTTCCACCCGCGGCAAAACGCAGACGGGCGAGTCGCGCTCACTGGCTCCAGCACAAGCCAAGGCGCCGCTCTCGAAGGCGCTGGACGACTGCTGCAACAGCGGACGGGAGCCTCTCTTCTTCGACTAAACGTCGCGCGCTTTCATCCCCACAAAAACTTTCCCCATGTCCTGCTTTCCTTTATTCGCCAGCTTCCGCCGACCTTTGCTCGCTGCCTTCCTCGCGGTCCTGACCGCCGCGACGACTCAAGCTGGCCCGGTGCCGATCGATGGCGGAACCGGCGCATTTGCCGCCGCGCGGAACCAAGTGCTGTATGCCGTGGACTTCGACACGGGGAAGGCGACGCCGCTCTTCACCGACACGCTGGTGACGGCAATCAACTCGGTCGGCTTCGATCCGGTGCGCGGCATCTATTACTACACAGACAACGCGAACGCCGCGACGAACCACGCGATCTTCGGCTACGACACGCGGAACGCGGAACGCTTTATTGCCGTGGCAGACGTGACCGCTTTCGGCGTCACGCTGCCCGCAGCTGGTCTCGGCGCGGCGAGCGGCGAGTTTGCCAATGACGCCTATTATTTCTCCACCGAAGGCGGTGGCGCCGGCAACGCGGACCAGTTCTACCGCGTCGATTTCGTCCCCGCCAGCAACGGGCGGACGGTGCAAAGCATCACCTTTGTCGGGCTGGATAATTTCGCCGGCGCGACGGAGTTCGGCGACTCGCTCATCGATGAATCTACGCAGCGGCTCTACATGTTTAACTCCGGCGTCGGGGTGGACGAATATCAGATCAATGCCGGTTCGCTGGCTTACCTCGGGCGCGACGCAAACACCGGCGTGCGTCAGTCCGCCCGCGACCGCAACAATGTCTTCTACAGCGTGGCGAGCGTCTTCCGGAGTTATGTCCCGGCGACGGGTGTCTTCGGCGCGAGCCGCACGATCACGACGGACGGCGCGACCGGCCTCGGTGATGTCGCGGATGCCGCGGCGTATCTTCCAGCCGAGTCGTCGATCGGCAACCGCGTCTTTTTCGACTCCAACGGAAATGGCGTGGACGACGCGGAGGATGGAATCTCCGGACTAACGGTGCAGCTCCACAACGACCTCGATGCCGACGGCGTCGTGGATGCAGGCGACGCAGTGCTGGCGACGACCACGAGCGACGCGGCTGGCGCGTATCTTTTCAGCCAGCTGCTGCCGGGCGACTACATCGTCCGCATCACCGACCCGACGAGTATCCTCAATGGCGGCGGCTCAACGACCGGCGGGTTCACCCAGACCGAAGCCATCCGCCTTGTTGGCACCGCGTATCTGAACCATGACTTTGGATTCCAGGACAACCGGCCTTCGCTGACGATCAACAACGTCTCGGTGACGGAGGGAACCAACCCGCAGGCGGTTTTCACCGTGGGCCTGACGCGGACTTCTTCCGCACCGATCACCGTCTCGCTCGCGCTGGCGGACGTCACTGCAGGATCGGCGGACTTCGGGCCGAACCTGGAAGTTTCCACAAATGGCGGCGCCAACTGGGCTCCCGCGAGCACCGCAACGATTGGCGCGGGATCGCTCAGCGTCTTGGTGCGCACTGCGGTGATCGACGATTCGATGGATGAGAATCCGGAAACCTTCACGCTCACTGCGACTCGCACCGCCGGGGTGACGCTGAACCAAACCGTCACCGGCACCGGGACGATCACGGACAACGATCCGATCCCGACCTTCAGCATCGACGACGTGACGCGCAACGAAGACGGCGCGACGGCGACGTTCACGGTCACGTTGTCCGCGGCGAGTGGACTGGTCACGTCGGTCGATTTTGCTTCAGGGAACGCGACGGCGTTTGCCGGAACGGATTACACGACGACGAGTGGCACGGTGTCCTTCCCCGCGGGGACCACGACTCGGTCGATCACCGTGCAGATCCTGGATGATGCGATCTTTGAGAATAGCGAGACCTTCAACGTGGTGCTGAGCGCTCCAGCAAATGCGACGATCCTCGATGGAACTGGTGTCGGAACAATCCTGGACGACGGCACGGGAGCAGGCGGCGCGGATGATGACCGCCCGACGCTGGCGATCGACAACGTCGCGACGACGGAAGGAACCGACGCGTTCGCAATCTTCACGCTTTCACTTTCAAACCAATCCGCACTTACGACGACCGTCGCGCTGACGCTGACGAACGGCACGGCAGGGGCGGCAGATTTCGGTCCGGCGATCGAGGTTTCGACCAATGGCGGCGGCGCCTGGATCAGCTCGACCAGCGCGAGTTTCGCTCCGACGACGACGAGCGTTTTGGTCCGGACGCCGATCATCAACGATGCGCTGGACGAAAACCCGGAAGCATTCACGCTGACGGGAACTGTGACGGCCGGCACGACGACGAATGCCAGCGTCACCGGCACCGCCAGCATCGCGGATAACGACAGCCCGCCGAGCGTCTCGATCGACGACGTGACTCGCAACGAAGATGGGTTGACGGCAACTTTCACTGCGACGCTTTCGGGTGCGAGCAGTCTGCCAATCTCGGTGAACTACGCGACCTCCAGCGGCACGGCGCTGAGTGGCGCAGACTTCACGCCGACGAGCGGAACGCTGAGCTTTGCCGCCGGGGTGGTGACGCAGATCATCACGGTGTCGATCCTTGACGACACCACTTTCGAGAACAGCGAAACATTCGACGTGGTCCTCAGTAATCCGACAAACGCCACGATCGCGGATGGAACTGGCGTGGGGACAATCCTCGACAACGGTACCGGCGCTGGCGGCACGGACAACGACGCGCCGAGCTTGAGCGTCGGCAATGTGTCGGTTACGGAAGGAAGCGATGCTTCAGCGGTCTTCCCGGTGTCGCTCTCGAATCCTTCCGCAGTGACGACAACGGTGTCGCTTGCGCTGGCTAACGGCACGGCGGTTGGGGCGGATTACGGACCTGGTCTGGAAGTCTCCACGGATGCTGGAGCAAACTGGAACCCTGCCGCGGCCGCCAGCTTTGCGCCCGGCTCCACGAGCCTGCTCGTGCGCACGCCGATCACAGACGATGCGCTGGATGAAAACTCCGAGGACTTCACGCTGACCGCGGCGGTGACGGCGGGAACAACCTCGAACCCAAGCGCTGCTGGCACCGCGACAATCGCCGATAATGAGGCAGCCGCGCTTTCGATCAACGACGTGGCCGTCAGCGAGGAAGCCGGCCCGGCAACTTTCACGGTGACGCTTTCCACACCGAGCGCGCTGCCGGTGACGGTCGGATACGCCACAGCTGGCGGCACGGCGACGAGTGGAACCGACTTCACTGCGGCCAGTGGGACGCTGACCTTTGCTCCCGGCGTGGTGACGCAGGCCGTTGCGGTGACGATCTTCGATGACGCGGTCTTCGAAACCAGCGAAGCCTTTAACATTGTGCTGAGCGGAGCCACGAACGCCGCGATTGCGGACGCGACCGGCGTCGGGACGATTCTCGACACGAAGACCATCGACAACGCGCCGCCAGTTGCGAACCCAGACGACGCGAGTACTCCGGAGGACATCGCGGTTAATGTTCCGGTGCTCCCCAATGACACGGATCCCGATAACGACGCGCTGACCGTGACGGGAGCGACCGTTCCGCCGGCGCAAGGCACCGTGAGCATCAATGTCGGCGGCACGCTGCGCTTTACTCCAGCGCCGAATTTCACCGGAGCTGCAACCATCTCCTACGCCATTTCGGACGGATTCGACGGCACGGCGTCGTCGATCGCAACGATCACGGTCACGAGCGTGAACGACGAGCCTATCGCGACGAACGACACCGCAACGACACCGGAAAACCGGCCGGTTGAGGTGGACGTTCTGGCGAATGATTCCGATCCGGAAGGCAACCCGCTGACGGTCACCACAGCCACGGTGGTGGACGGCAGCGGCACTGTGGTGATCACCTCCAGCGGCACCATCGAGTTTACGCCAGCACCAGGTTTCACCGGCGTTGCGACGGTGATTTACACGATCTCCGACGGTCAGGGCGGAACCGCCGCAGCGACTGTCAGCATCCAGGTCGATGCACTCCCGATCGCCACGGATGACTTCGCCTCCACCACGCCAGACACGGCAAAACTCATCCCGGTCGTCGCCAACGACATCGATCCCGAAGGCCTTCCGCTGACGATCATCGATGCCACGATCCTGCCGAACGACGGCACGCTGACGATTGATCCGAGCGGCCAGCTTCTCTACACGCCGCCCGCTGGTCTGGCGGGCTCGGTGACGGGGAGCTACACCATTCGCGACGCCGCGGGGAACATCGCCACAGCCGATGTGACGATCACCATCTCGACCACCGCTACGCCACAGCCGCTATCCGCAGTGAGCGACTTTGCTTCCACAGTGCAGCAGACGCCGGTGACGATCCCGGTGTTGCAGAACGACAGCGATCCGGCGGGCGGCGTGCTCACGGTGATCACCGCAACAATTGCGGCGGCTCAAGGCTCGGTGGCGATCAATCCGAATGGCACGCTCACCTTCACCGCCGCCGTTGGTTTTGAAGGCAACGCGGAGATTACCTACAGCATCCAGAATCCAACCGGCGCTACGGCTTCGGCTCCCGCGATCGTCCAGGTGACTGGCGGCAACGCCCCGCCGCTGGCGCAACCCGACTCCGCCACCGCGGCGAGCGGCGTGCCGAAAATAGTGCGCCTCCTCCGCAACGACACGGATCCGGACGGTGACGCGCTGACCGTCGTCTCGGCCACCCTGCCGCCCGCACAAGGCACGGTCCAGGTGAACCCGGATGGAACGGTGACCTTTACTTCCGCGCCGGCTTTTGTGGGGAACGCCGGCATCGCTTACCAGATCACTGACGGCAACGGCGGAACCAGCAACAGCACCGTTACGATCTCGGTGAGCGCCGCACCGGTGAACGCACCGCCGGTTGCAACGAACGACACTGCGACCACGCCAGTCGGCCAGACGATCGACGTGCCCGTCTTGCTCAATGACAGCGATCCCGATGGCGATCTACTGACGGTCACCAGCGTCATCGTTCCGGCTGGGCAAGGCAGCGCCACGATTAATCCGGACGGAACGATCCGTTACATCCCGGCTCCCGGATTGAACGATGACGTCGTGCTCGAATATGCGATCACCGATGGAAACGGCGGAACCGCCAACGCGCTCGTCACCATCAGCGTGAACGACAATCCGGTCGCTGTCGCCGACCGGGCGGATACTTTGCCGGTCACTCCGGTCACGCTGACGATCCTCGACAATGACTCGGACCCAAATGGCAATCCGGTCGCTCTCACCGGCGCCACCAGTGATCCGGCGGAGGGAACGCTGACGATCAATCCCGGCGGGACGATTACCTTCACTCCGGCCGCAGGATTTTCAGGCATCGCCGAGATCACCTACACGATCACCGACGGCAAAGGCGGCACTGCGGAAGGAACGGCTTACATCAGGGTCAACAGCCCGCCGGTGCCGGTGAATGACACCGCCTCCACTCCGCTGGATCAGCCCGTGATCATCGCGGTCTTGGGGAATGACACCGATCCGGATGGCGGCCCGCTCACAGTGATCGGCGCGACGGTTGATCCGGTGCAAGGAACTGTGGCGATCAACCCGGACGGAACGCTGACGTTCACGCCAGCGCCGACGTTCACTGGCCCGGCGATCATCAGCTACACGATTACTGATCCGAATGGTTCCCGACGTTCAGCGACGGCGACGGTGACCCGCGGCAACCTCGCCCCGGTCGCGGAAGACCGCACGGTTTACACCTACTGCAAGACCGCCGTGCGGATCAACGCGCTGCGCACGGCGACCGACGCCGACGGCAATTCACTCAGCGTCATCGCGGTCAGCCAGCCGCGCTTTGGAAGAGTCACGATCCAGCCCGACGGGACAGTGCTTTACCGGCCGCGCCTGAACTACACGAGCACCACGACGGACAGTTTCACCGTGACGATCAGCGACGGCAATGGAGGCACGACCGCCGAGACGATCACGGTCCGCGCGTTTGCGGCAATCGCCGGCACCTTCCAAGGGCTCCTCGCTGACGCTGCCGCTCCGGTGGTTCCAGTGGCACCAGCCATTGGAGCGCTCGCCGGCCGCGGACGGCTCACGGTCACCTTGAACAACCTCGCCACCTTCAGTGCAAAGCTGGAACTGGACGGCGCGGTTTCCCGCTTCAGCGGAACTCTGCGCGGCGCGCTGACCTTCCAGCGCACGCTACGGATCGACGGCCAACTCGCCACGATCACGCTCACCTATCATGATCTGACGGACCGCTGGAGCGCGACGATCACGGGTCCCGGATTGTCCGTGCGACAAAACTCGAGCGGGATCAATCGACGCTCCAGAGCGGTGCGCATTGCCTCGGTGCATCGGGTGCAGTTGGCGCCACGGGTCGGCGCCGCCGCACCCGGCGGTGCGCTCATCCGCGTGAGCCGCATTGGATCGGTCTCCGCGGTGGGAATGCTGCCGGATGGCGCTCCCTTTAGCCTGACCTCCATGCTCGACGGCAACGGTTCGGCCGCAATTTACGACTGGTTCATCCCGACTCGAACCAGCCTCGCAGGCAACTTCCAGCTTCCTGCGATTCCCAATGCAACGCCCACCGGCATCTGGGAATTGAGCGATGATGCCGCGGGGGGAACCGTCACGGAGATTCTCGACCTGGTGCCGTAGCCAGAGGCGTGGCCTTTGACCGGAGAAAACGGAAGCTAGTGTGTTTCCTTCCGGAAGACCGGGACGCTTGGGTTCCTTGGCT
>DASVRR010000160.1:0-20032 GCA_036388515.1 Chthoniobacteraceae bacterium
CTGAGTTGAATTCCTCGTCGTCCTGGATCACACCCGAAAAAAGGGTGCTCAAGTTGTTGCTGCCGACGGCGAGCCTGCGAGTGGAGAGAAAGACATTTCCGCTACCTTCAAGAGAGCCAGTTGTGGTACCCGCGATAAAACCGTCCTGTCCGCTGAGATCCAGCTTTCCATTTCCATATACCTGAATTCGAGCAGTTCCGCCTCTTCCGAACTCAGTAAAGTAAACTGCCCCACCGCCACCACCGCCCGTGCCACCATTTGCAATAATTGTGCTATTTCCTGCAGTTGAGTTCTGGCTGAACGTCACAGAACCACCGCTGGCGCCAGTCGCGGCAGCGCCGTTATTCGTAATCGTGCCCGACGCCGCGGTGGTGCCATGGTAGAATTCGAGTTTCCCGCCGGTTAAATTTTCAAGAGTGCCGCTCTCGTTTGTGAAAACGCCATTCGCAGCACTCGAAGTTGATTCCTCTTCGAAAGAGATATACCCCCGGTTCAAGAAAGTCCCACTCCCCGCCGTTGAGGCGTCGGAAAACGAAATTGTCCCGCCGTTCGTGAACGTGCCGTTGCTGGCTGTGGAATTGTTGCTAAAAACGATATTCCCGTTGTTGGTGAAGGTTCCGTTTCCTGCCATCGAGTTCCCGCTAAACGCCACCGCACCTCCAGACGCGCCGCTTACCATCCGGCATTGTTCGTAAACGTCGCACTTCCCGCCGTCGCTGTTCCGGCGAAGGAAACAAACCCGCCAGCCGCTTGCGCCACAATGCCACCCTGGTTGATGAAGGTTCCATTGGCTGCTGTCGCGTTGTCAGAGAACGTCGTTCTGCTCTGTGCCGACAGTGACTGCAACGACAAAGCAATCCCGGCACCTTGATTGTTGTAGGTGCCGGAGCCTGCCGTGGAATTATTGAAAAATGAGGTGCGACCGCCCGAGTTCCCCGCGGCCTGAGCTCCAAAGTTGGTAAATGAGGTTGAACTCCCCGCCGTTGCGCTGTTCGTGAAGTCAATCTTCCCAGCGATGGCCCCCACGCCGGCTTCAAAGTTCTGCGGGCCTCCTGAACTGTTTACGATCCCTAGGCCGCTAATCGTTAGGGTCAAGGTTGGTGCTGCAGTGATGGTAAAGGCCGTCGCCCCAGGGCTAAATACGATGCTATTCACCGTCGTATTCGCCGAGATCGACAACGCTGTCGTGGCGCTGATGCCAAAAGTCGCCGTGTCACCCGCGTCATTCGGCACCGTGGCAGGTGTCCAGTTGCTGGCGGTGTTCCAAAGACCGGTGCCCGGGGCAGGCGACCAAGTGGCGCTCCCGGCATAAAGGAGCGAGAGAGGCGTGGAAAGGGACAGCACCACCACTGCTCCACCGAGAACTGCTCGTTGAGAGAACAAAGCGCGACTAATGATTCCAGACGCGCTGAGTTGGCAAAGACGTGGGAATATTGGAGGGTTCTCGGGAGTTGATTTCATGAGGATAGATGAATATCGACGTGTCGATGAGGGGGCGCGTCTGAGTCGAAAAAGCCCGCGAACAGTTTGTGATCTGCGGCGGCATACGGCCAATAGAAAGTATTTCCACATGAGCTCACGCTCCGCCTGCGTCTTTAGACAAGATTCGAGCACGGGAGCGCACCCACTCAGAATATTCGCGCCGTTTCATGAGTTCCGAAGCTCCGGAGAGTGGCGAGGAGGTGAATCCTTGTCAAAGCAAGTCGCGCGGCGTTTCGCCGGAATTCGAAAACGAAAAAGCCGGGGCTCGTGAGAGCGCCCGGCCGTTTCACAGAATAAGCTGAATTCCTAGGCTACAGGCGGTGCTTCCGACGAGGCAACGGCTTCTTCAGCAGGCGCAGCATCTGCCAGAGCGACTTCTGAACCAGGAGACTCAGCTGGGGCAGACTCGATTGAGGCGCCGTCCTTCTCTGCCTTCGCCTTGAGCAGGCGGGCGAGGGAAGATGCGGGTTCGTTGAGGACGCGGACCAGCTTGCTGGCGGGAGCATTGAGCACGCCGAGGAGCGTGGCGAGGAGGACTTCGCGGGAAGGCAAATCCGCGATTGCGTTGATCTGTTCGCTCGAAACGACGAGCCGATCTACGACACCCGTTTTGACTTCCGGCTTCTTAAACTCCGCCGAAAAGTTCTTCAGGACCTTGGCGGCAGCGGCGACGTCCTTGTCCCCGATGATGATCGCCGTTTGACCGCGGAGGTCGGCGAGTTCCGGCAAGCCGGCGCTTTGAGCCGCGCGACGGAGGAAGGTGTTCTTGACGACGTGACAGCGGGCGCCGGCATTCCACAGGCGGTTCCGCAGCTCGGCAAATTGGTCAACCTTGAGGCCGGTGTAATCGGCGACGAACAGGAAAGGCGAGGCGTTCAGCTTCGCTTGCAAGTCGTCAACGATGGTCGCTTTATCGGGATGCATGATAAGGGAAAGTTGGAGAGTAAAGCGGGACGGTTAGTTCTTGATGAACGCGCCCGTATCGACCTTCAGGCCGGGGGACATCGTGGCGCTGAGCGTGACGTTTTCCACGAAAACGCCTTTCGCAGTCGGTGGACGGGACTTGACGACGGCTTCGATCACGGCGCTGCCATTCTCAACCAAGGCCTGCGGTTCGAAGGAAAACTTGCCGACGGGAACCGCGACGTTGCCGTTCTTGTCCAGCTTGAACTCGACGCGCCCTGCCTTTACCTCGCGCACCGCTTTGGCCGTGTCATCGGTGACCGTGCCGGTCTTCGGATTTGGCATCAAGCCGCGAGGGCCGAGCACCTTGCCGAGCTTCCGGACTTCCGCCATGGCCGCCGGCGTGGCGACAGCCACATCGAAATCCTGAAAACCGCCCTGGCACTTCTCGATCATGTCCTTGTAACCGACGAACTCGGCGCCCGCATCGCGAGCGGCCTGAGCGGCGACGCCTTCGGCAAAGACGAGCACGCGGACGACTTTGCCGGAGCCGTGAGGCAGCGGACAGGTGCCGCGGACCATTTGGTCGGATTGCCGCGGATCGACCCCGAGTCGGAAGGAAAGGGTGACCGTTTGGTCGAACTTCGGCGCGGGAAGGGATTTGAGGACGCTAACCGCTTCGCTAAGCGGATAAGCCTTCTTGGCGTCCAGCTTTTCGGCGGCGGCGCGGAAGCGTTTGCTGTGTGTCTTTTGCATTTCGTTGGGCAGTGCTGGCGAACCGGATAAAAACGGCTCTCCTGCGGGTTGAGTGAAAGATTCCGCCTGATGCGGGGCGCGCAAAGTAGCGGACCACCCTGGAGTGTCAAAACCTTTGTTCCGGAAATCCACGCGACCGCTGGGATGTGGTCCACGAAAAACGCGAAGCGCACGAAAACATTTTTGAGTTTCGTGCCTTCGAGTTTTCGCAGTTCCCTCGTGGAAGGTCACATCACCGATCCGCAGCTCTGCCTTCCAGGCGACCGCATTTTCATCCGGTGCATCACAGCGTTGCGCCGCCTCTATCCGAACGGGCCTACGCGGAATCAGGAGATGCAGGCGAAGGCCGCGATCAGCGTCAACAACTTGGATTTCGTCCGGGAAGATCGGAGGGAAGAACCACGAAATAGACGGAATAGACGAAAGGGCTCCAATTTCGGCGTCTTCGTCGTCCTCGGCCCGTGGATATTACTCCGGAAGCACGACGTCAGAACGTCCGGCCTCGCACACAGCCGAAGACCCCAAAATCCGTTCTCCAGCAGCGAACAAACGAAACAGGCGAGACCGGCCTGTGACTTTCGTTTATTCCGTCTATTTCGTGGTTCTCCCCTCTGTCGCCGGCCTACGGCAGAAGCAGGATCGTGAGGAAACGTGGACCGTGGGCGCCGAGGACGAGGATGCGCTCGATGTCGCCGGTGCGGCTGGGGCCGCTGATGAAGCCCATGAAGCTGGGGTAATTTGCTCCGTATTTCACGGCGAGGTGTTCGTAGGCCGCGGTGAGATCGGTGACAATTTGCTCCTCGCGGGCGATCACGATGTGGTGCGGCGGGAGGACACTGAGCGTCCGACCGCCGGAACTGAGCGAAGTGACGCAAACCGAGCCGGTTTGCGCGATCAGGGATTCGCATTCGGTGAGCCCGGCTTCGCAGGCCTCGAGAGCGTCACGGTCGTAGCCTGGGTCAATCCTGAGGATCCCCAGCGACTCGGGAAGATGCTGAGCAACGGCGTCGGTCAGTGCGCCTGCATGCAGCGCCATCGTCTTCCATTCGCCCGCTCTCGCGAGATTCCCGAGGTGATGCGCCGCTGCCTCTGCATTCGCGCAGCGTTTGAACTCCGTCCGCAGAACTTCGCATTGCCGGGCAAAAAGCTCGATCTGCGCCTCCAGCGTCGCGCCAACTGGCGGCAACCATTCGCGAAACGGGGCCGTGATGGAATGTTTCCCCGGCTGGTTTGCCGCCTCATGATGTTTCGGCGCCGGCACCCGCAAGGCTTCCGCGATCCGTCCGAGAATTGCCTCCCGATCTCCGCTCATCTTCCGCTGCCTCCGGAAGAAACGCTTTTGTTCCCCAGACCGAGCCTCATTTCCCGCCCGCCTTTCGCTGCCGCCAATAATCCCCAAACGTCGGCGACTTCGCCTGCGGAAACTCCCGCGTGCCAGTCCACGACGCCAGCGGATCCAGCCCGCCGGCTTGCAAAAACGGATGCAGCAACTGCCCCAGCGGAGCAAACCGAACCGCCAGCCGATAGGCCCACGGCCGCTTCATCAGCTCCACAAAGCCAAACCAGATCATCCGCTCCCACCAAATCTTCTTCTCCGCGACGGCGTTGCGCCGGTTGTGGAGCAAATGGTGATGGATATCGATCTTCACCGGACAGGCCTCCGTGCAGGCGCCGCAGAGCGAAGAGGCCGCGCTGAGGTGTTTCCAGTCCTGCAGCCCGCGGAAGTGTGGCGTGATCACGCTCCCGATTGGCCCCTGGTAAGTCGTCCCGTAGGCGTGTCCGCCGATGTTCTTGAAGATGGGACAGACATTCAGACAGGCGCCGCAGCGGATGCAATGCAGCGCGTCGCGTTGCTGCGGATCGGCCAGCAGGCGGGTGCGATGATTATCCAGCAAGACGACGTGAAACTCCTCGGGCCCATCGATCTCCCCTTCCTGCCGCGGCCCGCCATACATTGAATTGTAACAGGTCAGATGCTGCCCCGTTCCCGCCGTGGCGAGCATCGGCAGGAGCAATGCGAGATCCGCCAGCTTGGGGATGACTTTCTCGATCCCCACCAGCGCCACGTGAATCTTCGGCATCGCCGTGGTCAGCCGCGCGTTCCCTTCGTTCTCCGTGATCGAAATCATCCCCGTCTCGGCCACGATGAAGTTTCCTCCGGAGATCCCCATGTCGGCCTGGAGATATTGCCGCCGGAGAAAACGGCGCGCGATCATCGTCAGCTCCTCGGGCGAATCGCTCGGCGCACTCCCCAGCTCCCTCTCAAATAACGCGCTGATTTCATCCCGCTTCAGATGCATGCACGGGAAGACAAAGTGATACGGCGGCTCGTGGAGAAGCTGCTGGATGAATTCCCCGAGGTCGCTCTCGACGACTTCATAACCTTCCTTTTGCAGCGCTTCGTTCAGGTGAATCTCCTCACTCGTCATCGCCTTGCTCTTGATGATCGACTTCACCTCCCGCTCGCGCGCCAGGCCGAGGATGTATTCCCGCGCCTGTGCGCTATTGCTCGCCCAAAAGACTTTCCCGCCGCGCGCCGTGAACTTCGTCTCGAACTCCCGCAGATACTCGTCCAGGTGATTCACTCCCTCGTATTTGATCGCCGCCGCCGCATCCCGCGCCTGCCGCCAGTCGGCAAACGTCGCCTTCGTCTCATCCCGCTTCACTTCATATCCGTGGAGCGCCTTGCGGATAAACGCCCGACGTGGCACATCCGCCGTGGTGCGGTCCGAGTCGGTGTGAAATTGCTGGTTCGGTTCGACGGCGGAAATCATGGGGCGGCGGGGAACGTCGTGCAAAACGGCTGTGCGACAATCTTTTGCCAGAGAACGTGGACACACAACCCGGCGTCGAGCGGATTCCATGGCGGAACGCCAGCCCCGGGTTGCGGGTGCGCGGCGCTTCCGGGTTGGAATCCTGAGGTTTGCCGCACCCCGAACCTTCGGGATGCCCGCACTTATCTTCTAACGAGCAGGTCCTCCCCGAGTCCTCAGAGCGCAACAGTGATCAAGTTTTCCCTCCGCTCCCTTTTCCTGACTCTCGCCGGGGCTGCCGCCTTGGCGCAAGAGGCAGCTCCTCTCCCCGCAGCGACTTTGCCCGCGATTCCGCCGCCGCCGGGTGTTCCGCGTCCTGCGGAAGCAAACGACGGGCCGTATGCTCCGCAACCGATCCTTCAAGGCGGTATCGTGCTTCCGCTTTACCCGCCGGGTTCCCCTTTCCTGAAAGCCGACCGCATTCGCGAAGCGGAGCAGTATAGCGTGAGCAAGACGGTTCCGGGGCGGATCAATTACATCGTCAACATCCACAATCCCTCGATCGAGGTGCATCGGGTGGAAGGCGGGCTGAACACCGGCGCAGCGGTAATCCTCGCTGCTGGAGGAGGCCATAACACGCTCAACGTCGCCACGGAATCCGCCGACTTCGTGCACTACTTTTTCAATTACGGCGTGAATACCATCATCCTGCGCAACCGCCTCCGCCGCGACGGCTACGACCCGAAGACCGACGCGGTGAACGATGCCCAGCAGGCAATCCGCCTGGTACGGGCGCACGCCAAGGAGTGGAACATCGACCCGAACAAGATCGGCATCATGGGTTTCTCTGCTGGCGCGGAACTCTCCTCGCCCGCAGCGGTTTTCTTCGAAGACTTCGACAAGAAGAACAGCGATCCGTCCGATCCGCTCGCGGGCATTTCTTCCCGGCCAGATTTCGTCGGGATCGTTTATCCCGGCCCGACGCCGTTCGCCCGCGGAGCGACGCCGCCCATCCCGCGCAACGCTCCGCCAGCGTTCATCGTCTCCGCCGGTTCGGGTGACCGCGGCCACGCCGTCTGGGCGGTGGAATATCTGAGCGCCATGCTCGGCGCGAGCATCCCGAACGTGGAGATGCACATCTACGGCAATGGCCGGCATCCGGGCGACGCTCTTCCCGATGGCAGCCGCATGACCGGAGGCCTCTCGGATCGCAAAGGCATTCCTTTCGGCACCTGGCAGGATCGCTACATCGACTGGTTCCGTGACCTGGGTTTCCTCCAGAAGCCAGGCGTCGAGACCAAAGCTGCGTTGGAAACGAAAGCCTTCGTCAGCCAGCCGCCGCGCGAAGGACGCCGACGGGACGGCGCCGGTCAGCGCCCTGCGGTTGCTCCGGCTCCAGCATCGACCCCCGCTTCTTCCCCAGCTACTTCTTCCCCAGCTGCAAGCCCGTCTTCATCCCCAGTTGCCACGCCGAACGGTGGCGCGGTGGCCCAGTAGCCGAGGATTCCCACGTGGCTCCGATTCGATCTTTGCTGCAGATGTGCGATTCTCCGGGAATGAAGTGGAACCCCCGGCCTTCCATTGCGTCGATGCTTTCCGGCCGAGCGATGAGCGGGTTGCTGGCTTCGCTCACTCTGCCATTCTCGGCGGGAGCTGCCAGTCCCGAAGCCGGCGGCGCTTTGACCGAGCTCCACAAAACCGCTCAGCCGATTCTGGAGGAATATTGCTACGACTGTCACGGCGACGGGACGAAAAAGGGCGACATCGCCTTCGACGAACTCAGCTCCAAGGATCCGGCGCACGCCCGGAAGGTCTGGCTCAAAGTGCTGAAAAACGTCCGGGCGGGTTTGATGCCGCCGGAAAAAGAGGCGCGACCTTCCGCCACGGAGAAGCATGCGCTGGAGGCCTGGATTAAAACAGATGTCTTCGGCGACGATCCGAAGAATCCAGATCCAGGCCGGGTCACGGTGCGCCGGCTCAACCGCGTGGAGTATCGGAACACCATTCGCGATCTCATGAACTTCGATTTCAACGTCGAAACGGAGTTCCCGCCGGATGACACCGGCTTCGGTTTCGACAACATCGGCGACGTGCTCACGGTCTCGCCGATGCTGCTGGAGAAGTATCTGGACGCCGCAAAGGCGATCGTCTCGAAGACGGTGCCGACGATCGGCGGAGTGCCGCCAGAATCAGTGCTCAACGGTGATAGCTTCCGATCGAACGAAGCTGTCCCGGCCGGCGAGGGCCAAAACAACTCTCAGGCGCGTTCCGGATCTTCGCTACCGTACTATCAACCGGCGACGGTGACGCGGATCTTCCAAGCAGCCCATGCTGGACGCTATCAGCTGCGCGTGGACCTGAGCGCCACCGAGCGCTACGTGGACAATCAGTTTGACTACAATAAATGCCGGCTCGTTTTCAAAGTGGACGGGAAGGAACTGCTTGCGCGCGAGTTCGTGCGCGAAGGCGGCAAAGGGTTCCAGTTCGAGTTTGATCTCGACTGGAAGGAAGGCGATCACGAGCTGAGCTTTGAGCTGCAGCCGATCCTCCCGCTGAGCGATCAGGTCCGCGCGCTCGCGATACGACTAAATTCGGTGACCGTCCGCGGACCGCTGGGTGAGAGCCACCTCGTCCGGCCAAAAAACTACGAACGCTTCTTCACCCGGACGGTTCCGGCGACTCCGGAAGAGCGGCGCGAGTATGCCGGCGAATTGCTCCGGAACTTCGCCAGCAAAGCCTTCCGCGGCCCGGTGGACAGCGGAACCGTGGATCGGCTCGTCTCCCTGGCAGAAAGCGTGAGCAGCCTTCCAAAAGGAACCTTCGAAGGCGGCGTGGCTCAGGCGATGGTCGCCGTTCTCGCGTCGCCGCGATTTTTGTTCCGGGAGGAAGCCACCGAACCCAAAGCGCCCGGCGAGACTTATCCGCTGCTGAGCGAGTACGCGCTGGCTTCGCGACTTTCCTACTTCCTCTGGTCCTCCATGCCGGATGCCGAACTGACGCGGCTCGCCGGGGAGAAAAAGCTCCGGGAGAACTTGCCGGCGCAGGTGAAACGGATGCTCGCCGACCGCCGGGCGGAAGCCTTGATGCAGAATTTCAGCGGACAATGGCTGCAGGCTCGCGACATCGAAAATGTCCCCATCCAGGCCCGCGCGGTGTTGGCTCGGGACGAAGGACCGCAGGCCGCGGGCGCGGGCAACGGCGGCGGCGGCCGGGCGAACGGCGGGCAACGCGGGGGAAATCGCCGGAGAGCGCAGTTTAGTCCGGAACTGCGCAAGGCAATGCGCCAGGAAACAGAGGAATACTTCAGCTACATCGTGCGGGAAGATCGCAGCGTCAAGGAATTTCTCGCCAGCGATTACACGTTCCTCAATGAACGACTCGCGGCGCATTACGGCCTGAACGACCTGAACATTTCCGGAGACGATCTCCGGCGCGTGGTGCTTCCGGAAAACAGTCCGCGCGGAGGAATCCTGACGCAAGGAACCGTGCTCGCGGTGACTTCCAATCCAGACCGGACTTCCCCAGTCAAACGCGGCCTTTTCATCCTGGAAAACATCCTCGGCACCCCGCCGCCGCCGCCGCCACCGGACATTCCATCCCTGGAAGACGCGAGCAAAGGCATTCAGGACCGTGTGCCGACCTTGCGCGAGACGCTCGCCGCTCACCGGGAAAAGGCGGCCTGTAGTTCATGCCACAGCCGCATGGATCCGCTCGGTCTTGCTCTCGAAAACTTCAATGCGATGGGCGCATTCCGCATCCAGGAACTCCAGCAGCCAATTGATCCCGCGGGCAAACTGCTGACGGGCGAATCGTTCGCCAGCGTTCAGGAACTAAAACAGATTCTGGCCACCCAGCATTACCGCGACTTCTACGATACGCTGACCGAAAAGCTGCTCACCTACGCGCTCGGGCGCGGCCTCGAGTACTATGACATGCAAACCATCGACCTCATCGTCGAGCGCATGGAGCGGGAAAATGGGCGCTTTTCCGCACTTCTCATGGGCATTATCGAATCGGCACCGTTCCAAAGAAGCCGCGCCGTCAGCGAGCCAATCGTCGCCAGCCAGTCAGTCAGTCCGAACCCCATCTCACCGCCATGAACACCAATCATTCCTCCCGTGAAGTCCTCGCCAGCCGCTCCGCCGCCGGAGTCGATCGCCGCCATTTCCTGCGAGGGCTCGGCGCCTGTCTGGCGCTCCCCGCTTTTGCTTCACTAGGGCTGCCAAAGCTTGCTGCCGCCGTGTCTGCGGGTGCCGGGAACCTCGCGACGACCGCAACCGGCGCGCCATTGCGCACCGCTTTCGTTTTCTTCCCCAATGGCGCCATTCCAGCCGCCTGGTGGCCTCAGGGTGAAGGACGGGATTTCCAACTGAATCCGACGCTCCAGCCTCTGGAAGCAAGCCGCGAGCATCTTCAGATTCTTGGCGGACTCGATCATGCCTGCGCGAACGGCGGCCCGGACGGCGGGGGCGATCACGCGCGCGGAAATGGCGTCTTCCTGACCGGTGCCCGACTGAACAAGAGCGCTACCGATGTGCGGATCGGCGTCTCAATCGATCAAGTAATCGCCCGCCAGGTCGGCCATCTCACGCGGTTGCCTTCGCTCGAAGTCACCTGCGACAACACCCGGAAATCCTCCGGTTGCGACTCGGGATACTCGTGCGCCTATCAGTACAACATCTCCTGGAGTTCGCCAACGACTCCAGCGACCGCGGAAGCCAATCCGCGTCTGGTTTTCGAACGACTTTTCGGCGCCGGCGCTCCGGGTGAACGCACGGAAAACGCGCGCTTGCGGCAACAGCAGCAGCGGTCGCTTCTGGATTTTGTCCGGGAAGACGCACGTGCGATGCAACGGCGGCTCAACTCCGGAGACAAAGACAAGCTCGACCAATATCTCACCGGCCTGCGCGAGATTGAGACGCGCATTCAGAAGTCCGAGCAATTCGGCCCGGTGAAAGATCCCGAAATCGACACGCCGCCCGGGGTTCCCACCGAGCACGCAGAATACGTGGGGCTCATGTATGACTTGATGGTCATGGCCTTCCAGACGGATTCCACCCGAGTTGCTTCCTTTTGCCTAGCGCACGACGGCGACAACCGCTCGTTCGCGCACCTCGGCATTCCCGAAGGTCACCACGATCTTTCGCATCATCAAAACAAGGAAGACCGGATCCAAAAAGTCGCGCAGATCGACCTTTGGTATGCGCAGCAGTTCGCGAAGTTCATCGGCAAGCTGCAGGCCACCAAAGACACCGACGGCAACTCGATCCTGCACAACTCGATGATCGTCTATGGCGGGTGCAATGCCGACGGCAACCGCCACACGCATAACAACCTGCCGATCATCCTCGCCGGCGGCGGAGGAGGCAGCATCAGCTCCGGGCGTTACGTGAAGCACGGCTCGAAACCGACAACGAATCTCTTCCTCAGCCTCGCCGACCGCATGGGCGTGCAGGGTCTCGACCGCTTCGGCGATTCGACCGGACGGCTGTCGGTGTAACGCCGATTAAAGGCGCGAAGGCGCGAGCTGCCAGAGCTGCTGGGGAAGAAACGTTGACGCGGCTTCTGTGTTCATCGCGCGATGAGCGCGATGGCCGCCAGGAGCAGCGCTGAACCGCAGAGACGGCAAATCATCACCGGACCGCCGCGCGCGCGCTCGGAGTTGCCGAACCAATGGCCGACGGTCCAGACGAGGACAACGCTCCAGAGGCCGCGGGAATTGTAGAGGACGTTCGTCGTGGTGGCGCCGACGTAAACGATACTCCACGCAATGCCGCCCGCCTGCACCGCCAGCGTCGCACCGCCGCCTACTGCCCAGCGCCAGCTCGGAGCGGGAAGGGCGCTCAGTGGCGCGCCGAAAAATGGGATCAAGGTGAACGAAAGCAGCGCAACGAATAGGAACATGGCCGCAGCAAAATGGGAGAATCCCCAAAGCGGCACCCAGCGCTGCTGCAGAACATCCGTGAGCCCAAAAGCGGCAGCGGCGCTGAAACCGAAAACCAGACTCCTGAGCAGCGCGGCACGCTGCACTTTCCCAGTGCTCCCGAGCAAAGCCGTCGCGATTGCCGTGAGCACCACGGCGAGCCACATCGCCGGAGTCACCACCGCGGCACCGAGAAGCACCGTGAAGAGCGCGACGAAAATCACCTTCGAACCAAGGACCGGCGTTGCCACCGAGACATCTCCACGGCTCAGCGCGAGGAAAGTGAAAATCTGGCCGACAAAGAAGAGCAGCCCGGAGATGAAAGCGTGGAAAAGATGCAGTGCGTTGACTGGATGCTCCGTGGGGAAGAGCCAAAGCACGGAAAAGCAGGCGGCAAGCACCCAGTTTGTGATGAAAGTAACGCGCCATGGTCCGCCGCCGTTCTCCGTCGCCCGCTTGAGCATCATCGCGGCGATGGGATAGCCAAACGCCGAGACGAGCGGAATCAGCAGCGGCGAGGTCAGCGACATGAGGACGCGGAAGCTCGCGGGAGCCTATGGAGCCTGCAAGGGAAATGCCGCTCTCAGCAGGCGACGCGAACTGTTCGTGGAAGAAGCCACCGGTTCGTGCACCGAGGTCTCCGAGCAGCCTCTTCAGACCGCAAACAAATCCGCCATCTTCAGCGTCAGCCCGACCGAAGTCAGCGTGAATTCCGCATCAACGCCGCGGACGGTTTCCGGTTCCCACCCTGCCGCAGCGCGTAGCAGGGAAATCTCCGGCGAGTCTTTCCGCGGATCAATAATCGCGTATTCCTCCAGCGACTCGATGCGCGCATACGCCGCGGCTTTCTCCACGAGGTCATGTTTCCGATCTTCAGAAAGCACTTCCACGATCAGCTTCGGCTTTTCCCGGAACAACGGGTCCGCATCCGCTGGATCGCACGCCACCATCACATCCGGATAATAGAAGAGCGTTTTCGCATTGAGCTTCAGCCGCAGCTTCATGTCGGACTTGTAAACGCGACAGCCTTTCCCCCGGAGGTGCATCAGAAGCGCGGCAGCCATGTTCAGCGCCACCAGCTCATGGTCATCCGACGCGCCAGCCATCGCCTGGATCGGGCCAAACCCCTGCCGCACCAACGGATAAACCTGACCGTCGTAATACTCGTGCTTCACCTCGGCGCGCTTCTCGCCCTCGAGATACTCCTCCTCCGTGATGTAATGGACAGGCTCAGCCGATTTCATTTCGAGGCGATCTTAGTCCCGAGGAGTCAGGCTGACAAATCCTGCCCGTCATCTCCGGGCGAGGACTTCCGCCAGGTGCAGGCTCTTCACGACGCGCGGGCTATGACGATTGATGTAGCCCTGGATTTGCATCAGGCAGCTCGAATCGTTGCTCACCACATATTCGACGCCAGTTTCCACGATCGAGTTGCACTTCACTTCCGCCATGGCGGTCGAGATCTGCGGAAATTTCACCGCAAACATTCCGCCAAATCCGCAGCACGCCTCAGCTTCGCCCATCTCGACAAGTTCCAAACCCTGGACGTTGCGGAGCAATTCGCGCGGCGCTTCCTTGGTGCCCAGTTCTCGCAGACCATGGCACCCATCGTGGAAAGTGACTTTGCCTTCAAATTTCGCCCCAACATCTCGCACGCCGAGTTTGCTGAACAGAAACTCCGAGAACTCCCAAGTCTTCCCCGCGAGCGCTTTGGCTTCCGGTTCGTGCGGCTTCCCAGCGAAAAGCTCCGGATAAAACACCTTCATCATCGCGGCGCAAGATCCCGATCCAGACACCACGACTTCCGCGTCCTGGAAGGCGACGAGCTGCCTCTCCGCGACCACTCGCGCCTCGTCCCAGTAGCCGGAGTTAAACGGCGGCTGCCCGCAACAGGTTTGATTCTCCGGATAAATCACCTCATGCCCAAGCCGCTCGAGCACCTGCACCATGGCGATCCCGACATCCGGATAAAGCGAGTCGATGAAACAGGGAACGAAAAGCGTGACGCGCATTGGGGTGAAAGGGAACGCTCCAGCTTTTTCGGCGAGATGCGCGGGCGTGTCCAGCGCCGCTAGCTTTCCGCCTTCTGGGCCGCCAGCGTCTCCCATTCCTTTGTGACTCGGGCAAGATCGCGCGAAACTCCGGAGAGTTCCCGATTCAGTTCCACCGCGCGTCCACCGGATTCGTAGGCGTCCGGCGCCTCAAGTTGCGCGGTCAGCCTCTGCTGCTGCGTCTCCAGCGCTGCGATCTGCATTTCCAGATCTTCAACGCGCTTCTCGTGATCCCGTTTTGATTTTGCCTCCGCCTTCCGCTGCTCGGCGGCCGCGCGCTTTTGCTCCCGCATCTCGCGCATGCCCAATCCCGCCGCAGCCGCGGGGACGCTCGCCTGCGCCGGCTGGGCGTTCTGCAACTTCTCGCCGGCCGTCAGCGCAGAGCGCGCGGAAGTCGCACGGGATTTATCCAGGTAATACTCATAGTCGCCCGCGTACGGCGTCAACTTGCCGGCGCTGATGTGGAGGACCGTCTTCGCCACCGCGCGGATGAAATGCACGTCGTGGCTGATGAAAATCAGCGTGCCTTCGTATTGCTCCAGCGCGCCGATCAACGCATCGATCGAGCCAATGTCGAGATGCGTCGTCGGCTCATCCATGAGCAGCAGATTCGGCGGATGCAGCAGTTGTTTCACCAGCGCGAGCCGCGTTTTTTCCCCACCGCTGAGCACGCCCACCGGCTTAAAGACATCGTCGCCGCGAAACAAAAACGAACCGAGCACCGTGCGCGCCGTTTGCTCGGCCACGGGGTTCGGCACATCCTGGACGCTCTCCAGCACGGTGTGCCGCGCATTCAGCATCTCGGCCCGATGTTGGGAGAAATAGCCGACCTGCACATTGTGGCCGACTTCGCGGGTGCCGCTCTGGATCGGAAGGTTCCCGCTGAGCAATTTGATCAACGTGGATTTGCCCGCGCCGTTCGGTCCGACCAGCACCGTCCGCTGGCCGCGTTCGGCTTCAAAGGTCAATCCTTTGTACACCACCAGATCGCCGTATGCATAATCGACGTCCTTCAGCGCGATCACGCGTGACCCGCTCCGCGGCGGCTGCGGGAACTTGAAATGCACCGTCTTCTCCCGTGCGAGCGGCGCCTCGATCTTCTCCATGCGATCGATTTGCTTCAGCTTGCTCTGCGCCTGCGAAGCTTTGCTGGCCTTGGCCCGGAAGCGATCGGCAAACTCTTGCAGCGACGCGATTTCCTTCTGCTGGTTTTTGTAAGCGGAAAGCTGCTGCTCCTCGCGCGCCGCTTTTTCGATCACGTATTTGTCCCAATTTCCGCGATAGCGGTGCAGCTTCCGGTGCGCGATCTCGACGATCGAACCGACGAGCTGATTCAAAAATTCGCGGTCATGCGAGATCATGAGAATCGCGCCTGGATAGCCGGTCAGATATTGCTGAAACCAGACCAGCGACTCGAGGTCGAGGTGGTTCGTCGGTTCATCCAGCAGCAGCAAATCCGGCTCCATCACGAGCAGCCGTGCGAGATGCGCGCGCATCACCCAGCCGCCGCTCATCTTGCGTGCTTCCCGATCGAAATCGCTCTCGCGAAACGCCAGTCCGGCGAGGATCCGTTTTGCCTTCGGCTCGAGCTGCCAGCCGCCGTGCTCGTCGAAAGAAGCAAGCGCCTCGTGATGTTCCTCCGAGTCTTCCGGCGTCGTTTTCATCACCCGCTGCGCGTGAGCGATCTCCGGAGAAACGGCGCACGCCAGCTCCAGGACCGTCTCATCGCCAGCCGGCGCGCTTTCCTGTGGAAGAAAACCGATCGAAGCCGAGCGTTCCAGCGCCACTCTTCCCGCATCCGGGGAAGCCTCGCCAAGGATCAGGGAGAAAAGTGTCGTCTTGCCTGCGCCATTGGGGCCGACCAGACCGACGCGATCGCCGCGGTTGACCTGTAGCGAGGCATCTTCAAAAAGGGTCCGGCCACCAAAGGCCTTCGTGACTTGGGAAACGGTGAGCATCGAGCGGCGGACTTTCGCGGCGAGCTCCCGCCGGTGCAAGGCGGAAGCGGGGGTGAGGGTCGAGGGCCGAAAGCAGAAGGCAGAAGGAGAGGCCGAAGCTCTGCGTCACCGGACATTCCCAAGTTGCACTTGGGAATGCCCCTTCTCCGAAGCTAACCTTCGACCTTCGACCTTCGACCTTCGACCTTCGACCTTCGACCTTCGACCTTCGACCTTCGACCTTCGACCTTCGACCTTCGACCTTCGACCTTCCGACTTCCGACTTCCGCCACCTCTGTCATTCTCCCCGCGTGAAGCTTCCCGCCTTGTCGACTGTCCTGCTCGCGCTTGCTTTCAGTGCAGCTCCAGCATTCGCACAGCGGCTGAGTCCGCTCGCCCCGCGTCCGGATTGGCGCGAGCTGGAGCCATTTCAGGGGACCATCACGCGGAGCGAATTCACTCATCTGCTGGAAACCGTCTATGCGCCCGGCGGAGCTTCGCGCGGCGTGATCGAGGTGAAGGAAGACGCCGCAATCATCCGCAGCACGCTGAATCCCGCGGGTGAATGGCGGCTGCGTTTTGCTCCGGAGAACAGCTCCGTGAAAGTCCCGCCGCGCTACTGGCGCACGCCGATGCAACTCGGCCCCGCGCCTGCGGATCGGCCGCTCGAGGGCGTGAAGATCGCGATTGATCCCGGACATCTCGGCGGCGAATGGGCCAAGGTCGAAGAGCGTTGGTTTCAAATCGGCGAATCGAAGCCGGTCGCGGAAGGCGAGATGACGCTGCGCGTCGCGACTTTGCTCGCGCCGCAGCTGCGCGCACTCGGCGCCGAGGTGACGCTGGTGCGCGATCGGCTGGGCCCGACGACTCCAGAACGCCCGGAAAGCCTGCGCTCCGCGGCGCTCGCGGAACTCGCATTGCAAGGCGTCGTTAATCCTCGCGAAACCTACGATCCCGCTCAGATCGAAGATCCGGAACGCGGCCAGACCGTGCAGTGGCAGACGGAATTGCTCTTCTACCGGATCAGCGAAATCCGCCATCGGGCTAAAGTCGTGAACGAACAACTCCGACCTGATCTCGTGCTTTGCCTGCACTTCAATGCCGAGGCTTGGGGCGGCAATGCGAAGAACCCGCTTTTTGTCCCGCGCAATCACCTGCATGTGCTGGTGAATGGCTCCTACGATGCCGGCGAGCTGCGCTTTGACGATCAACGCCACGACCTTCTCCGGAAGCTGCTGAACCGATCCTATCGCGAAGAACTCATCGCTTCTGAACGCGTGGCAAGCGCCCTGGCCTTGGCGACGCAATTGCCGCCTTACGAATACACGACGGCAAACGCGCGCCGAACCGGCACCGGCCCGTATGTCTGGACGCGGAACCTTCTCGCCAACCGGCTGTATCACGCGCCGGTCGTCTTCCTGGAGCCATACGTGATGAACAACGAAGAGGTCTGGGCCCGCATCCAGGCGGGCGATTACGAAGGCGAGCGCTTCTTTGCCGGGCGCATGCGGAAGAGTCTCTTCCGCGAATATGCCGACGCCGTCGCCAAGGGTCTGGCCGAGCACTACCGAGCTGCGCGTGCAGTTCCTTCAGCAGAAGCAGCAATTCAAGCGGTGCCGAAATAGCGGTCCCCAGCGTCGCCGAGGCCGGGGACGATGTAGGCGCGGGCGTTCAGCTCCGGATCGAGCGCCGCGGCGAAGATCCGCACGTCGGGATGAGCGAGGCGCAATTGGGTCACGCCGGCCTGGCAGGCGACCAGACAAACGAATCGCACCGAGATGGCGCCGGCTTCCTTGAGCTGCGTGACGGCTGCCGTGGCACTCCAGCCGGTGGCGAGCATCGGATCCACGAGGATTACATCGGCTTCCGCGAGATGCGGAGGCGCCTTGAAATAGTAGCTCTCCGGCCGGCGCGTCTCCTCATTCCGGAAGAGGCCGACATGCGCGACGCTCACGTCCGGAAGAAGGTCGAGCATGCCTTCCACCAATCCGAGACCCGCCCGCAAAATTGGTGCGACGACGAGCGGGCGCACGAGCGCGGCGCCATCCGCCTCGGCGAGCGGCGTGCGCACGCGGATGACGCGCGTCGCTAGATCGCGCGTGGCCTCAAAGACCATCAAGGTGGCCAGTTCCTTCACCCGCGCGCGGAAGTCCGTGGAGCCGGTTTGAACGTCGCGCAGCTGCGTCATTTTCACCCGCAGGAGCGGATGATCGATCACAGCAACGCCGGGAAAATCAGGCTGAAACACGGCTCGCTGTCTAGCGTCCCGCCGGCCGTTTGTCACTCGCCCTCACCGGCCGATGAACCGCTCCAGCGCGCCGCCGAAGAGTTCGCGCACATCCCGTTCGATCTCCGTCCGAGTCGGTTCCCACCCTGTGGCGGCGAGGTCTTCGTATTTCTCCGTGAGCACCTTGGTCAGGATCTCGCGGGAGTGGCTCCATTTGTAAACGAGCTGATCGAGCACCCGGCAATCACTGTGCTGCGGCGTCATCCCGAGCCCGAGCAGCTCGAGCCGCATCCGGGTGATCTCCTCGATGATCGACGGGTTGTTCAGAAACCACCAACAGCCGAAGACATGCAGGTTGCGAAACTTCCGCGCCGTGACGCAGAGCTCGTGCTGGTTTTCCCGCGAGAGCATCGTGCAGAGGAATTTGTTCTCCGGAAACTGCGCGCAAAGATTTTCCACGGCGCCAATGTCCGACTTGCCTACCGAATCTCCCGCGAGCCGGAGCTGCGGATTGACGAGCCGCTTGACTCCGATCATCAGCGCGAAAGCCTGCCCGTGTTCCCGGCCATGCGGCATGATCGCGTGCTCGATCAGCTGCGCTTCCGCCGTATCCGCCGGAAAAGCGAAGTCCGGCGTCAGCGAAACCATGCAATACTGCGCATCGATTTTGCGCGTCCAATCTGCCAGGAAGCGCCGCACTTCGCTGAAGGTTTGTCCCGAGAAATCCGCGCTCACTTCGTAACCCCAGCCGCGCAGTTTGCCCGCGGTGTTCGGCCAGTCCATGAGCAGCGGATCGATTCGCAAAGCCGCGACAAACCTCGGATCGCGCGGAAAACCGCGCTCCCAAACCGGCCGCTCGAGATCGTCGAACGGCGAGTTGGTCATGCAGACCTGGCGCACATTGGAAAGCTCCACGCAGCGCGTGGTGAAATCTTCGACCTTCCATTTGGCGAAGTGCTGCCGAAGCGCCGGGAGATCCCGCTTTTTCACGTCGATGCCGAGCGCATTCAGGACCGTCAACACTCCGCGGCACGCTTCGGATATGGGCGAACGCTCGATAAACAGCGCCTGCCAGATCGCGTCCGCCTGCTCGGTTTTGGTCATCGACCAAAAGCGATCGTAAGGCAGCTCAAACTGCCGAAAGCCTTCGGCGATCAGGTAGTGATAGACGAGCAGTTCATCGATCCCCCAGAGCAGCAACTCGCCGAACGCCGGGTCATACAGATGCGTGTGGATGTCATAGACCGGAGTGCGGGCGACGACATCGGCGACCGTTTCACGCAGGGCAGCGGGGGCATGCATGGCTGATCTGTAGGTCAGAGAAGGGCGGAGCGCCAACGCTGAAAACCGTCGCAGAATGGGATTTTCGGAAAAATATCGAGAAAAGGTTTTGACAAATCCTACACGCGTAGGACATACGGCTCCTACATCCGTAGGAACAAATGCCAGCGCCGCTCCCGCACATCTCCCAAAGTGAATGGTCCGTCGCCTCCGTGGTCTGGGCGCAAGAGCGGCTCACCGCGGCGGAGATCGCGGAGCAGCTGCCGAAGACCGTCCGCTGGAAACTCAAGACGGTGAATACCTTTCTGGCGCGGCTCGTATCCAAGGGAGTCCTCGAGGTGGAGCGGGATGGCCGCGCGTTTCGCTATCGCGCCCTCATCCCTCGCGAACGCTGCGTCCGAGCCGAGAGCGATTCCTTCCTCCGGCGGGTGTTTGCGGGCGCCACCGCACCAATGCTCGCGCACTTCTGTGAAACGGCGGATCTCACAGAAGAGGAAATCGCGGAGCTGCGGCGCCTCTTGAACCAAAAAACACCGGCTCCGCCTCGCGGTGTCCAGAGCAAGCTTCAACCCAGAAAACGTCCTCAGCCATGATCGTCGAATTCTTTGCCCACTCTGGTCCCAGCATGGTTTCCTGCCCGTGGCTCTTCCGTGGTTTCGGGAAGAAGATCGCGCTCCTCGGCTTCACGGCGTCTCTCCTCACCGGCGAGCTGACTGCAG